>CAJCIP010000030.1 GCA_903970445.1 Verrucomicrobia bacterium Tous-C9LFEB
AAGGGTGCGCTGATGCTCAATACGCTTCGCAGCGTCATCAACGATGATGCGAAGTGGTTTGCGGACATTCGCGATTTCTACCAACAGTTCAAATACCAAAATATCGGCACCAATGACGTTATCGAGTGGTGGAGCAATCGCATGGGTTCCGATCAGCGCGCTTTCTTTGATGAGTACCTGCGTCACGCGCCGATACCAACCCTCGAATTGAAATCTGAGTCCGCAACAGACACGACCCAACCCGGCAAAATACTGTATCGGTGGAAAGCTGCGGAAGAGGCCTTCGCGATGCCGATCAAGGTGGGTGACCCGAATGCATGGACCGTAATAAAACCGGTGACCTCTGCCTGGCAGTCCATGTCTTGGAGCAACGGCAAAGATAGCTTCAAGGTTGCCACGGACTTTTACTACGTGGACGTTCATTGGGAGTAGCGTCGCGAGGCTCTATCATCGAGAAGATGCGCACGCTTCTACTGCTGTGTCTTCTGCCAATTGCTGGGTGCGGCTATCACCGCGTCGGTGGGGTCATGAACACTCACACGAGTGTGCGCTCGCTTGCCGTCCCGATTTTTCAGTCACGAGTTCAGGCGTTTCGCACGGAAACAGTTTTCACCGCAGCGGTAGTTCGCGAACTCAATACGCGTACAGCTTACCGAGTCGACGCTGCCGTTCACGAAGGCAAGGAATCGAATGACGATGCAACACTCAACGGTACGATCCTTACTGAGTCGATTGCTCCGCTGACCTACGATCCCGCCAGTGGGCAAACCTCGAGCTATCTCGTGTCTATCTCTGCACAGGTAGTCATGACTGCCCGTGACGGGACGGTGTTGTACCGGAACGATGCGTTCGCCTGGCGCGAGCAGTATCAATCCACGCAGGACCTTAGCGGCTTCGTGCAGGAAGATAGTGCAGCCGTGCGTCGCGTGGCGCATGACTTTGCGCAGGCTCTCGTGAGCGGCATGTTGGAGTCGTTCCGATGAGCGGTACCGAAGGTTTGCGGAGTTTCGCCGCCGCAGCGCGATTCCTTGCTGAAGTCGCTGGAGACGCGCGCCGCCCTGGCTATGTTCTCCTCGGTGATGAACCCTTCCTCTACGAAAAGTGCCGCAAAGGTGTACTGCGGTCCCTTGTTCCAGAGGATCTCAGAGACTTCTGCCTGCACGATCTCGATCTCGCGGAAACGTCTATATTCGACGCGCTTGATCTTGCACAAACGCCATCCTTGATGGCGCCCTTTCAGGTCTTCTTTCTTCGCAACGTGAAAACACTCTATGGACGCGGACAGAAGAAAGAAGAATTTGCCGCACTTGACGATTACTTTCGCAGGCCGAATCCGCTGGCGCTGCTTCTCTTCGTGGCAGATCACATCGCTCTTCCTCAGGACCTTCGCAAGATGGACATGCAGGACAAAGAACGCGCCGAGAAAATTCGCGAAACACTTGGAGATGGCTGCGGGATTGTCGAGCTGCAGAAAGTAAGTGAAGACGATGCAGCTCACTGGGTAGTGAGCACGGCTGAGGGAAGTGGAATTCGCTTTGGGGAAGACGCTGCACGCGAACTCGTGGACGCGCTTGGGGTGGACATGCTGACGGTGCAGAGCGAGTTGGAAAAGCTGACGCTCTACGCAGGAGCGTGCGGGCGCGCCACCGTTGACATTGCCGATGTGGAACAGATGGTGTCATCGGCGAAGCAACGCAGCCTCTATGAATTGACCGACGCCATCAGCCTGCATGACGTAGCCCGTGCGCTGATGCTGCTGCAGGGACTGCTAAATTCTTCGGAGGGCGGCGAAGATGCGGCCATCGGACACGTTTTCACACTGGCAAAGACCTTTCGGCAGATGCTCGTACTGAATGAGAAGCAGGTCAAAGACCAGCGCGCGATGTGGCAGGTGTTGTGGCCTGGCTTCCGCGTAGCTCCCTTTGCGGCAGATGCCTTGATTGCGCAAGCGAGGCGTTATCGTGACCGAGGCGATCTCGTGCGCGGTTTGCGACAAATTGCCAAAGCAGATTTGGATCTGCGCTCCAGTCCGCCCGATAAGCGGCTGGTTCTGGAGCGGCTGGTGATGCGGCTGGCCTCGCGGAGCGCTTCGCAGACCGAAGCTGCGGCATAGCGACCATGTAGGGCGGCACTGTCAAGTGTTCACTGCGTCTCATGACTGAGCAGCTAAAATCAGAATAAACGGAGAGTGTTTTGAAAGCTGTTGTTCGTGGAGTTTCGCTTTTGGGTGTCGTCATTGTGAGTGCATTTTGGTCGCACTCTGCTTTTTCGCAAACAATGGCGCCGCAACCATCGCCCCAGCAGCAAGCTCGTGAGGCGGCCGAGTTCTTCAAGACACATTACGCGAAACGGGAATATCACATACCTATGCGCGATGGCGTGAAGCTTTACGCCGCTGTTTATTCGCCCATTGGTGGACAGTTCAAAAATAGTGGCCCCTATCCATTTCTGATGTCGCGTACGCCCTACAGCTGTGCGCCGTACGGTGCGGACCACATTTCACCGCGGGTAACAAGCAATCAAGCCCTGCTGCATGGCGGCTACATTCTGGTTTGCGAAGATGTGCGAGGGCGTTGGGCTAGCGAAGGCAGTTGGCTGGAAATGACGCCGTCTCGCGACGGAAAAGGTATCGATGAATCCACCGACACGTCGGACACGATTGACTGGCTTCTGAAGAACGTGCCGGAAAACAATGGGAACGTCGGCATCCTGGGCATCAGTTACCCAGGCTTTTATACAGCAGCAAGCATCGTGGATAGCCATCCGGCAATCAAGGCCGCAAGCCCGCAGGCGCCGATCGTCGATCTCTGGATGGGTGACGATGCATACCACGGCGGTGCCTTCATGCTCAGCGCCAACCATTCGTTCTATGCGCCCTTCTTTGCTCCGCAAAAGAATCCTCTCTCCGTTGAACCGAAGAGCGATTTCAGCTTCGGCACGCAAGATATGTATGCGTACTACCTGCACATGGGAACGCTTGCGAAGCTAGACTCTCCGGCAGGAGGGACCAATCCGTATTTTCACGATCAGGTAACGCACACCAGCTACAGCGATTATTGGCAAAGTCGCAATCTTGCACCTCACATGCATGGCGTGAAGGCCGCCGTGCTCGATGTCGGCGGATGGTTCGATGCTGAAGATCTATCTGGGCCGGTCAAGGTATTTCACGCGATAGATCGACTGAGCCCGCAGGCTCCTGAAAACACCTTGGTCGAAGGACCCTGGGTGCACGGCGGATGGTCGAGGGGCGACGGCGCATCTTTGGGCGACGTCAACTTCGGTTCGGACACCGCGTCGTTTTTCCGCGACAACATCGAAGCCCCGTTCTTCGATCACTATCTGAAAGGCATATCCTGGACGGGGTTGCCGAAAGCCTACACCTTTGAGACGGGCAGCAACGTCTGGAAAAAGTATGAGGCTTGGCCGCCACCAGCCGCGACTGCCAAAACGCTCTACCTGCAAGCTGGTGGCGGCCTTTCATGGGAGGCTCCGAAACAGCGCGAAAGTCGAGACGAGTACATCAGCGATCCTGCGCACCCCGTGCCGTTCACGCCATATGTCACAGGCCCAGATGTTCCGCAGCGCTACATGGACGACGATCAGCGCTTCGCCACAACCCGCGGAGATGTATTGGTCTACCAGACTGAGCCGCTGACAGAAGACGTTACAGTGTCGGGCCCAGTCAAGCCGCGCCTTCGCATCGCATCTTCCGGCACGGACTCTGACTTCGTTGTAAAGCTGATCGATGTCTATCCCGAAGACTTCAAAGAGCCGGAAACGGAACATTTACCGGCGAAGCGCTCTGCCGCGCCTCCTGTGATCATGCAGGGCTACGAAATGCTGGTTCGCGGCGAGCCTATGCGGGCTAAGTATCGCGAATCCTGGGAAAAACCTGAGCCGCTAACGCCTGGCAAGATGACGAGCGTCGACTTCACCATGCAGGACGTGAATCACACGTTCCTGATAGGTCACCGCATCATGGTGCAAGTCCAAAGCTCCTGGTTTCCATTGGTCGATCGCAACCCGCAGGTCTTCGAAGACATTGCGAAGGCAAAACCTGAAGACTTTCAGAAGGCTACCGAGACGGTATTTCATCAGGCAGGTGCCGCGAGCGGAATCGAGCTGCTGGTACTCCCGAAATAGTCACGGCTTTGCAGGAGGATCTGCTGCCGGCGCAGTTGTCGGAATCGCGAAGGGATCCTGCAAGCTCGGACTTTGCGGAGTGAAGAGCTCGGCTCCTGTTTCAGTGATCAGCATGTCATCCTCCAGCCGCACACCGAATTTGTTGTGCAGATAGATGCCGGGTTCATCGGAGAACACCATGGAAGCGACGAGCTTCTGCCGATTGCCACCAACGAGATAGGGCCACTCATGCATATCGAGCCCGATGCCATGCCCCACGCGATGGGTGAAGTATCGGAATCCGGGTCCGTAGCCGGCGTCGGCGATTACCTTGCGAGCTGCTGCATCCACGAATTGCATTTCGACACCTGGATGCGCGGCCGCCAGCGCCGCCGATTGTGCGTTGTGCACGATCTCGAAGATCTGGCGCTGCAGCTCGGAAGGCTTTCCATACACAAAGCTGCGCGTGATGTCGGACGTGTAGCCTTCAACCGTGCAGCCATCGTCGATCATCACCATGTCGCCTTCACGAATGGTCTGCGGCTTCGAACTCCCGTGCGGCTCCGCGGAAAACTCACCGACGTTGCAGGAGGCCTCACCGCGAACGCCGCAGCGCGTGTAAGCCTTTTCCACCAGCTCGGAAAAGTGCTGGTTCGTGTCGCCCGGGCCGCACGATAGGTAGACAGCTTTATACACATCGAACGTGATGTGATTTGCGAGTCGCAAGAGTGCGATTTCGGCAGCTGACTTCAGCGAACGGCAACCCGCTGTCACTGGTGTTGCGGAGACGATCTTCAGCGCCGGGCACGCAGCGGCGATCGCACTTGCAAAGGCAAACTGTGTGCGCTCTTCCAGTCCAAGTACGCCGGTCATGATGCCAACTTCGCCGAGCGCTCGCCGCAGCGTAATGAAGGGATCTTCATCTTCCTGCCAAAGGAAAGAGATGGTCGTCTCGCGTTCGGGAAAGGTGAGCAGCGCATCAGCCAGGTGATCGCGCTCGAGGTACGGGCAGATGACAAAGGGTGCCGCAGATTGCGGAATCACATAGCAGAACAGCCTCTCCGATTGCCCCCAACGCGCGCCAGTGAAATAGTTCAACGCTGCGCCCGATGTGATCAGGATCGCGTCGATCTTGTACTGCTTCATCAACTCGCGCGCGAGATCATGCCGCGTCCCACGCTCTTCTTTAGTGATCGGAACAATTTCAGGTCGCCGGTCCTTCAACTTTAGAATCGGAGCCGGAAGTGTCTCGTCAAATGCCCCTGGCGGTGCAAGTGCCGATTTCTTCTGAGCTTCAAGGGCGAACGCGGGCGCGGTGGCGGCTGCCGTAAGGAGAAAGCGGCGTCGTGAAAACATGATTGCGATTGTAGGTGAAATGACGGGCGCTTTGGCCTGCATCGGTTTTGCTTGGCAGGTTGAGCATTCGCGCAGCACGGTGCTAGGCTCGGGCTGGAGATACAAGATTCATGACCGGAAGACTCACTGCTAAGCAACATGTTCAGAAAGCGGCCGGTCATGAGCTTGGCGAAGTTTTCGATGCGATTGCAACAGCCGCGAGACAAATAGCCAGGAAGATTCGCTTTGCAGGACTGTCGGACGTGATCGGCGCCGCGGGTGCAGTGAACGTGCAGGGAGAGCAGCAGCAGAAACTCGATGTGTTCGCAAACGAGATCCTCACGCAAGAGCTTGGCAAGGTTCGAAGCGTCGCAGCCATAGTGAGCGAAGAGGATGAAGAGCCCGTTGCGTTTCAACATGAGGGCGCGAAGTACGTCGTCATCTTTGATCCGCTTGATGGCTCTTCGAATATCGACGTCAACGTGAATGTAGGAACGATTGTGAGCGTGCAAGAAGTTGCCGGCGATTTGCAAACTGCTCTCAAGCAGCCGGGCTCGAAGCAGATCGCTGCGTGCTACGTCGTCTATGGTCCATCCACCGTCCTGGTAGTCACCACGGGAGCCGGAGTGGCCTCATTCACGCTCGACGAGGACGACGAGTTTGTTCGTACCGCTGACGGCATGCGGATGCCGGAACAGGGGCCGTACTACTCCGCGAATGAGGCGAATGCGTCGAGCTGGCCACCTGCGTATCGCGAATACATCGCTATGCTGCAACGCGGAGAGTTAGGCGGCAAAGCCTACAGCTCACGGTACATCGGCAGCCTGGTTGCCGACTTCCACCGAACGCTACTGAAGGGCGGAGTGTTTCTGTATCCGCCGACCGCCAAGACTCCCAGGGGCAAACTCCGGCTTCTTTATGAAGCCAATCCGTTGGCATTCATCGCGGAGCAGGCACACGGAGCTGCAACAAACGGCGCGACACGCATTCTCGACCTCATGCCGGAGGAAATTCACGAACGCACAGCACTGATCGTCGGCAGCAGACGCGAGGTCGACGCGCTCCAAAAGGCAGTACTTGCGGCAGGAGATTCACTCTAGTGTCCGAGGTTGCAAAGCGCCTTTACTACAGCTCGCCAGAATTGGAGTTCGACGCGGTCGTCACGGACATCCGTCTCGACTCACGCCACGGTGACGAACAGCTATGGCAGGTTGCGCTGGATCGCACGGCTTTCTATCCGGAAGGCGGCGGCCAACCCTGGGATGTTGGAACTCTGACCGCCACTGCAAAAAGCGGCGCAACGTTGCACGTTGCCGTGGAGCGCGTCGAAGAAGACGATGCGGGCGAAGTATGGCACTTCGTGCGCAAACCGCTTGTGCAGGGCACAGAAGTCACAGGCTTAGTCGCTGCTGAGCGCCGCGTCGATCATGAGCAGCAGCATTCCGGGCAGCATCTGCTCTCTGCTGTCTTTCTTCGCGAGCTCGGCGCAAAAACCGTTTCCTTCCATCTCGGCGAGGAAAGCTCCACCATCGACCTCGCGCTTCGCGAAGGGATGACAGCATTGAGCGAGGCGGACATCACTCAGGTTCAGACTGCCGCGAATCGTATTGTCATCGAGGGCCGTCCGCTGACGTCGCACTGGGTTGACCGAGAGATGGCGGAGGCCATGCTCGTGCGCGGCGACTTGCGTAAGCTGCCCGAACGCACAGGGCCGATGCGGATCGTCCAGATGCAGGGCATCGAGTTCAACGCCTGCGGCGGCACGCACGTGTCGAACACAGGAGAAATCGGTGCCATCACAATCCGTCGCATAGAAAAAGTGCGGCAGGGCTGGCGAGTAGAGTTCTGCTGCGGGATGAGAGCGGTGCGCTCCGCACGGCACGATTACTTGTTGCTGCGGGAGCTTGGTTTGACGCTCAGCGTCGGCGCAGCCGATCTGCACAGTCGAGTTGAAAAACTTCTGGCCGAGAAGAAAGCGATGGCTAAGGAGCTGAAGAGTCTTGGTTCGGTCCAGCGATAAACTTAGGTGTGAGCTTGTACTGCGATGTCGCGCTGCCCGTGCCGTTGGATCGCAGCTTCACCTATGAACTTGGCAGCCTGCGCGCAGAACCCGGCGCTCGCGTGCTGGTTCCATTCTCTGGGCAGCGGCTTGTAGGCTTTGTCCTCGGAAATCATGACACGCGCCCTGATGCTGACGTCGAGCTCAAGCGTGTAGAACGCGTGTTGGACGACTCGCCTCTTTTGTCTACGGACCTTCTGGACTTGGGAAAATGGATCGCGGCGTACTACTGCGCGCCGCTGGGCGAAGTACTGCGAGGCATGGTCCCGCTGATGGCGGAAGTGCGTCGCCAATGGGCCTACCGTATTGCAGACGCAGGTCGCAGAGTGCTGTACGAGGGGGCGACGAAGGGGTCATCCCGCCGTTCCCGCCTGAGCGTCGAAGAGCAAAATGCCGAGTACGCGGTACTCAACTACCTGGAAGCCGGAGACTCTTTGAAGCCCGCGACCATCCGTTCGGCAACGGGAGCGAAGAAGGCGCTCCTTGACGCGATGGCGCGCAAGAAATGGCTTGTGCGGGAGCCGCTGGCCGAGATACGTGATGCCCGGCGACTGGAACAGATTGCCGTTCTTGCCGGAGAACCCGCCGTTGACGTCAGCGGTCAAGTGAATGGCAGGCGACTGCCGAAGCTGAACGACCATCAGCTCGCTGTAATGGCGGAGCTTGCCGGTGGCGGCAGAATCTCGATTCGTGAGTTTCGGGTTCGGTTGCATGCTCTCGGTATTCCACTCAGCTCACTCCAAACGCTGGTGAAGCGCGGCCTCGTGCGTCTCGAAGAAGAGACGCGGGCGTTCCACGTGAGCGGCCTGGGTGTTCCAGGCAAAAAATTCGCGCATGAACACTCGTTGAATGAAGTTCAGACAGAAGCGGTGGGAACGATTGTCGCCGCCATGGAGAAAGGCGGCTTCCGTCCGCACCTGCTTTATGGGATCACCGGTTCAGGCAAGACAGCGGTTTACATTGCTGCGATGCAGCGGGCCTTGGCCGCCGGCAAGAGCGCACTCTTCCTCGTTCCCGAAATTGGACTCACGCCTGGCATCGCTGCTGAGATGGTTTCAGCGTTTGGTAGCGAGGTTGCGCTACTGCATTCGCAACTCACCGCGGACGAACGCGCGGAGCAATGGCATCGCATACGCCGTGGAGAAGCCCGAGTCGTCGTAGGCACACGCAGCGCGGTCTTCGCTCCAATGCCGGACCTTGGGCTGCTCATCGTCGATGAGGAGCATGACTCCTCCTACAAGCAGGAAGAAACCCCGCGCTACCACGGGCGCGACGTCGCCGTCATGCGAGCAAAGCTGCTCGACTGCGTTGTGGTGCTTGGCTCCGCAACGCCATCGCTTGAAAGCTGGAATAACGCGGACCGGGGACGCTATGCGCGCATTGAGATACTGGAGCGCGTTGGACAGCGGCCGCTCCCCGCTGTGGAAATGATCGATATGCGCGAAGAGTTCCGGATGACAGGGCAGGAGCAGCTGTTTTCGCGAAAGCTTCTTGAGGAGACGCAGTTGACCCTCGACCGCGGCGAACAGGCGATCATTCTGCTCAATCGGCGCGGGTACAGCTTTGTTGTGATGTGCCGCAGTTGCGGTGAAAAGCTGGAGTGCGAAAATTGTGCCATTTCGCTGACGTATCACAAGCCCGGCAATGAACACGACATGAGCGGCGAAGCGCGCGTCGGTCAGCGGCTGGAATGTCACTACTGCGGATTTCGACGCGGCGTTCCATCGGAATGTCCGAAGTGCGCGAGCGATCATCTACACTACCTCGGCGCAGGCTCACAACAAGGGGAAGAACGTCTCCAGGAGCTCTTTCCCGGCGCGCGCATAGGCCGTATGGATCGAGACACAGTGCGCACGCGCGGCGATATGGAGCGGCTGCTGCAACGCCTGCACTCCGGTGAAATCAACCTGCTTGTCGGAACGCAGATGATCGCGAAGGGCCACGATATTCATGGCGTCACGCTGGTGGGAGTAGTCGGCGCTGATTTCGCGTTGAGCCTTCCGGATTTCCGCGCAGCCGAGCGCGTCTTTCAACTGATTACGCAGGTCAGCGGACGTGCCGGACGCGGTGACTTGCCAGGAAACGTTCTCGTTCAGACGTACCAGCCGGATCATTATGTCAACAGATTCGCGCGAGAACATGACTACACCGGCTTTGCGGCCAAGGAGATGTACTTCCGCCGGGCGATGCGCTATCCGCCATTTGCCGCGCTGACAAACGTCATTCTGCAAAGTGAACGGCTGGAAGAAGCGATGGACTGGGCCACGCGGCTGGGAAAGTGGCTGGCTGTCCGTCAGGCTGCCGGCATACGCGTTCTCGGTCCGGCTCCGGCCCCAGTACCGAAGCTGAAAAGAATCTACCGCTATCACCTTCTGCTCAAGGCGGAGCGGCGCGATAGGCTTGGCGCCCTTCTGCGCGAGATGCTGTCAGCCGCGGACCGGGAGGAAATACCGCGACGGGCGCTCGTCATCGACGTAGATGCTCTGCACCTTATGTGAGTACCGCCGCCGTACTAATCGAGAAGCTGAAGGTCTTTTCCAGGCTTGAATCGAACAGCTTTCCCGGGATTGATTTTCACTTCCGCCCCGGTGCGGGGATTGCGTCCCACGCCGGTCTTTCTCGGCTTGACCGTGAAGACGCCGAACCCACGCAGCTCAATGCGCTCTCCTTCGGACATTGCCTGCTTCATGCCTTGAAAGATCACGTCCACGGCTGCTTCCGCCTTGGTGCGCGGCAGTCCAGTTCGCTCCACAACTTGCTGGATGAGGTCTTGTTTGATCAAGAGGGGTCGCCTTCCTTGTATGTCCGATGCGGTAAGAGCCTGGCATGGACTGATGTACGCCCGCTTTCATGGTAGGAACGGCCATTTCCGTTGTCAACGCGGTGCGCCGTTTGCGGTAGGCTCAGAGGGTAATCTCAACACGAGCTGTCACCATCAGACCTCCGTGTCTTCTCGGATCGTCGAAGTGGCGGGAGCCTGACTAGGAGTGGAATGTCGATCAAGAGCGACAAGTGGATTCGGCGGCAGGCGCTGGACGCAAAGATGATTGAACCTTTCAGCGAAAAGCAGGTCAGCGCCGGGGTCATATCCTACGGCTTATCCTCTTACGGTTACGATCTCCGGGTGTCCGACGAGTTCAAGATTTTCACGAATGTAAACAGCGCCATCATCGATCCGAAGGCGTTTGACGAGCGCTCATTTGTCACGGTACATTCCGAGAGCGTCATCATTCCTCCAAACTCCTTCGCGTTGGCGCGCTCTATCGAGTACTTCCGCATTCCGCGGGATGTGCTGACGATCTGCGTCGGCAAAAGCACCTATGCGCGCTGCGGCATCATCGTGAACGTCACCCCATTTGAGCCGGAGTGGGAAGGGTTTGTGACCCTCGAGATTTCCAACACCACGCCCTTGCCGGCCAAGATCTACGCCAACGAAGGCCTTTGCCAGATCCTCTTCTTTCAGAGCGATGAGGTTTGTGAAGTCAGTTACGGCGATCGCAAAGGGAAGTATCAGGGACAACAGGGTATCGTCCTGCCGAAGCTATAACGTTCGTCGAGTGCGTCGGAATGTGCGAGGTTGTTTTGAGCGACCAGGGCAAAGTTCGGATTGGCATCATCGCCGCCGACCCTCTGCGCGCGCTTGGATTGCAAACGATCCTGCAGGATGTGCTGAACTACACAGTGGTTGAGCTAAAGGTGGCAGAGGTTGCGCACGAACCTGAATTAGGCGCGCTCTTCCTTGACGGAGATGAGGATACGGACGCGCTGCTGGAGGCAATCTCATCTCTGCGAAAGCAACGGCCGGATGTGCCGATCATTGCGCTTGGCAGGACACTTGATCCCGACATCGTGCAGCCGGTCATCGCTGCAGGAGCCCGAGGATATCTTCCGCATACAGCCAGTGAAGGCGAATTGCGTATGGCCCTGGAGGTCGTGCTCGATGGTTCTGTCTGGGCACCGCGAAAAATCCTTGCCCGTGTGATTGACGCCGCTGGCTCTCCTCAATCCGATACGAAAGCTGCGCCTGACAGGCTGATCGATCAGGTGACGCCACGCGAGCGCGAGGTGCTGGAGTTGTTGATGGAAGGCCGCTCGAATCGCGAAATTGCAAGCTCCCTGAAGATCGATGAAGTGACCGTGAAGGCGCATCTCGGAAGAATGCTTCGGAAGGCGGGCGTCAGCAATCGCGTGGAGCTGACATTGCGCGCGCTGGAAGAGCAGGGGAACAACAATCTCCATAAAAGGAAAAACGCTTAGGTACGAAGCGCGGAATAATAGCCGCACATTCTTCTATGTGCAACTCACACTCCATCGAACTTCATCAGACTTTGTTGATGAGCCGCAAAAAGTCTGCGGCTCTGCGGTTCTATCTAGAAAGGCTGATGAAATGAGAAAGTTTTTTGCAGTACTTGGTGCTTTGACGATCTCAGCAGGCGCGCTTTCTGCGCACGCTGCTGACATGGACAAACTGAATGACCGCTTAAGCGGTTCGGCGCAGGTAATCCGCGAGATTATGGCAACGCCTGACAAAGGCATACCGCGGTCCATTTTGTCCGGAGCGTCTTGTGTGGTGGTTATTCCCTCCTATAAGAAGGCTGCGTTTGTTGTTGGTGGGCAGTATGGCCAGGGAGTAGCAACCTGCCGGACCCCGCGTGGATGGAGCGCTCCAGTCTTTGTCAAACTAAGCGGTGGAAGCTTCGGTTTCCAAATTGGTGGCCAGTCAACTGACCTCGTACTCGTTGCGATGAACCAGCGTGGTTTGCAGGACATGCTCAAGAACAAGTTTAAAATTGGCGGTGATGCAGCTGCCTCAGCGGGTCCTGTCGGACGCAACGCTCAGGCTGGAACCGATTGGAAACTGAATGCCGAGTTTCTAACCTACTCACGGAGCAAAGGTCTGTTCGCTGGCATCGATCTTGATGGAACTGTTCTCGACGACAACAACGACGATATGCGCGCGCAGTATGGTGCTGATTTGCCGTTCGCTCAGGTTCTGAGCGGCAAAGTCCCCACACCGCCGAACGCTGTTGAGTTCGTACATACTGTTGCCAAGTTCTTCGTCGTTTCGCAGGGTAACCAGTAAACGATCAGGTTTAGCTGCAAAGCATGGGGGCGACTTCGGTCGCCCTCTTTGCTTTACCGCGCTCACAGTCCCTGCGTTCCGTACACTAACAACAGTTTGGCTGGCTCTTCACTTGTCGTCTCCGGTTCCCGTCCCTCGTTGAAAGAACGGGTGGAATATTGGTTCCTGCACATCCTCACTGGATCGCTTCGGCTCTTGCCGCGGCTCCTTGCTCGCACCATCGGCAGCTTGATTGGTCGGTTTGCTTGGCTGCTGCTCGGAGGTCTGAAGCGCACGGGTCTACAGAATCTGAAGTTGGCCTTTCCAGAAAGCACCGCAGAGGAACGGCGCCGCATCCTCCGCCAGATGTTCAGAAATCTTGGCTGGCAACTGGGCGAGTTCTGCAAAATGCCGGACTACAGTTCAGCCAAGGCCTCAAAATTTATTCGATACGAAGGCCTGAACAACTACCTGGAAGCACGCGCAAAAGGAAAGGGCGTTCTCGTTCTGACCGGGCACCTGGGCGCATGGGAGCTATCGAGCTTCTACCACTCGCTGCGGGGATATCCCATGTCGTTGGTGATTCGACGGCTCGATAACCCGCTTGTGGATCAGCTCGTGAATGGGATCCGCTGCATGCATGGAAATCGCGTGGTGCACAAAGATGACTTCGCTCGCGGTCTGCTGACAGCGATGCACAACGGCGACACCGTTGGAATATTGATGGATACAAATATGACTCCGCCCCAGGGCGTGTTTGTGCCTTTTTTCGGAGTAGATGCATGCACGGCTTCCGGCTTGGCACGCGTCGCGTTAAAGACTCATGCGGCAGTCCTGCCAGGTTTTCTACTTTGGGAGCACAGCGAAAAACGATACGTGCTGCATTTTGGCGAAGAACTCCAGTTGATTGACACAGGAGACGTGAAGGCGGACATCCTCGCCAATACCGCGCTGTTCACAGCGACGATTGAAGCGTACATACGGCGCTATCCTGAACAATGGCTCTGGGTGCATCGTCGCTGGAAAACCCGGCCTCCTGGTGAAGGTAAGCTGTACGCATGAGCGGCACGAGCATAAGCGCGAAGCAACTTGCAGAACTCCTCGGCTCATCGACCAGCTCGGAAGCAATACTGACGAGAGTTTCCGGCATTGAGTCCGCGACACAAGATGCCGTCGTCTTCGCGGAGACCGATGAGGCGATGCAAACCGCGCTCGCTTCAACGGCTGGTTTGATACTTGCAGATGAACTCGCACCATCTGCCGACAAACGCGTGCTCCGTGTGCGTGATCCGAAGTATGCATTTGCGGTCTGCGCGAAAGCGCTGCTTCTTCCTCCCACAGACGACCTCATCCACCCGCGCGCGAGCATTCACGAGACTGCCACAGTCGGAGCCCGTACTCGCGTCGGTGCTGGAGCAGTCATCGAAGCGAACGTGGTCGTCGGAGAGGATTGCGTAATCGGCAGCAATACAACGCTGTGCCACGGCATCACCCTTGGAAACCGTGTCGTGATCCAGGCGGGAGCCGTGCTTGGTTCCACAGGTTTCGGATATGTGCGAAATCGCGAAACCGGCGAATACCTGATGTTTCCGCAGCAGGGTGGACTCGTCATTGAAGATGATGTCGAAATCGGCGCGAACACGACCATCGATCGCGGAGCGCTCGGCGAAACGCGCATCGGTCACGGCACGAAAATTGATAATCTCGTCCACATCGGCCACAACTGTTCCGTTGGCAGGAATGTTGTTATCGCCGCGCAGGTCGGCATTTCGGGTTCGTGCGTGATCGAAGATGGAGCGGTCCTTGCCGGGCAAGTCGGCCTCGGCGATCACTGTGGTGTAGGACCCGGCGTCATCATGGGCGGGCAGTCCGGCATCTATCCCGGAAAGACGGTGCGCGGACCGGGAGAGCTCTTCGCCGGAACGCCGGCACAACCCGTACGCGAGCACCTTAAGTCTCTGGCTCGTCTACGGCGCTTGAAGTAGCGAAGGACGCCATGGCTGTCATCGTAGTGGGTGGACATACGCGCAACATCGGCAAGACGAGCGTTGTCGCCGGCTTGATTGCCGCATTGCCGCAGCGCCAATGGACCGCGATCAAGATCACGCAGTTCGGCCACGGTGTTTGCTCAGCCAACGGGGAGCCATGCGACTGCGGAACCGCCGACCACACCGTAGCAGTCAGCGAAGAACGCGAACGGGCCAGCGGTACAGACACCGCGCGTTATCTTGCCGCGGGTGCGTCGCGGTCTTTCTGGGTTAGAACGCGGCAAGGTCAACTTGCGGAAGCAATGCCGCGGGTACGCAAGCTCATCGCAGATGCTGACAACATCATCATCGAATCGAATAGCGTGCTGCGCTTCCTGCAACCAACATTGTCTCTGAGCGTCCTTGACCCTTCGGTCAATGATTTCAAGCCCTCCGCGTTGCGCTATCTGGATCGTGTCGACGCTGTCCTGATGCCCGACCATTTCCCAGCCGCGACATGGGAAGGCGTTTCCCCCAAACTGCTCGCCGGCAAGCCGCAGTTCACGTTCGTCGCCCCGGAATACTGCCCCGCGCAACTGGTGAGCTTTGTTGCAGCGCGCCTTCGCGCCTCTGAAACAGCACTGCCCTGCGCAACTGCAGAAGAGGCCCTGTGCGACTTCTCCTGATCGATACATGTGGTGAGGTCGGAAGCGTCGCACTTGCGGAAGGGGAGGCAATTGTCGCGACTCACGAGATGCCGGCACGCGCTGCATCCGCAGAGCTTCTAACAACGCTGCAATCCCTACTGCACGCAGCGGCATGGTCGATAAAAGACATTACCGGTATCGGTGTGGTCAATGGTCCGGGTTCATTCACCGGTGTCCGCGTCGGCCTGGCATGCGCAAAGGGACTCTGCGAGGCCCTTGCTATATCGCTGGCTGCCGTGTCGCGGCTCAAGGTACTTGCGTCTGCTGCCAACCTGACGAGTGGGTACGCCGTCCTGAACGCAGGGCGCGGAGAAGTCTTCGTGCTTGATGCTGCTCGTCAAAGCGAGTCGCTCATGCCGCTGGATGAAGCTGTACGCATCGCACAAGGATCGCCCGTCGCTGTCGCGGAAGCGCAGCTGGTACCGAGCTTCGCAGGGTCTCTCGCCAACTTCCACAGTCTTCACGCAAGTTCTTCACTAGCTCTCGTTGCCGAGCGATTTCACAAGGGTGCTGACGACGTCGCGGTCACGGACGCCAACTACCTCCGCGGAGAGCAGCAAATCTACGGCAAGACGCTGCATCCGAAAGCAAAGCCGCAATGAGTTCAGCAGCGTCCATCAGGCTAGCTACGCTCGACGATCTTGATGGGATACTCCACATGGCAGGAGAAACCCGCGGCGCACCTGCCTGGACAGATCAGCAATACGCAGAAATCTTAGCCGTCGTTGGCGAACGTTCAACATCTCGCGTGGTCTATGTCGCTGTGTCATCTCTTCAGATTTGCGGCTTCTGCGTCGCAAGTCTTGCCGCAGATCAGGCCGAGCTGGAAAGTGTCGTCGTCTCAGCAGCGCAGCGACGGCAGGGAATCGGCCGGGGCCTCTGTTTACAAGCGCTGGCATGGGCAAGCGAAGTTGGGGCACAGCAGTTGTGGCTTGAAGTTCGTGAGTCGAACGCCGCGGCTAGGGCTCTCTACCAGACCATCGGGTTTGTTGTAACCGGTAAGAGACGGTCCTACTATCGTCACCCGGACGAAGACGCGCTGCTGATGTCAGCGCCGGTAGAAGACGCAAGCCACTTATAATGAACATCATGGTTCGCGATGGATATCTGTATGGTCTGGCACTGTTCGTAGTGGCGGCCATTGTCTGGTACACCACACACTTCGTCGTCCTCGCGGCGATTCCGGTCATCCTGGCGATCTTTTTCTTGTGGTTCTTCCGCGACCCCGCCCGTCACGTTCCAGACGCGCTCGGCCTGATTGTTTCCCCTGCAGACGGCAAGGTAGAGCAGGCTGAGCCCGTAGAGACTCCTTCGGGCATGCAGACGCGCATCACAATTTTCCTCAACGTCTTCGATGTTCACGTGAACCGCGTACCCATTGGCGGCACAGTAGAGATTGTGGAGTATCACGAGGGCAAGTTCCTCAACGCGATGCGTCCCGACTCCGCCGTGCACAACGAGCAGACAATAATTGCAATAAACAACGGGAACTACACTGTGGCTTTCAAGCAGATAGCGGGCCTGCTCGCACGGCGCATTGTCTGCAACCTCAAAGCAGGAGATCGTGTTGTTCGCGGGCAGCGAATGGGCCTCATCAAGTTCGGATCACGGGTGGACGTGCTGCTGCCCACCACCGCTGCTCTCAAGGTAAACATCGGCGACCGAGTCAAGGGCGGCAGTTCCATTCTTGCCATGATGCCGGCTGACGATGGTGGGGATTCGGAATCGGCAGGCGGGACAATCTAGTGGCAGCCGACGAGCTGCAAGACAAACGCCCCCCTGCGAAGCGTGGCATGTATGTTTTGCCTTCGCTGTTCACATGCGCTAATGTCGGTGCCGGTTACTACGCCATCATCAGCAGCATCCACGCGGCCTCCGGCAGCTACGTGTTGTTCGACCATGCGGCGTTGGCCATCGTCGCCGCAATCCTATTCGATGGGCTCGATGGCCGCATCGCTCGTATGACCAATACGTCGAGCGCGTTCGGCCGCGAGCTGGATTCCTTGGCTGATGTCATCACCTTTGGAGTCGCTCCGAGTTTGCTCGCGTATCTCTGGGGCGTCAGCAGAGTGCTTCCATCGCAATATCCGCTCTTCGAGGCCAGGCTGCGGCATTTCGGCGTTGCGATCTGCTTTCTCTTTCTAATTTCCGGTGCCTGCCGGCTGGCTCGCTTCAATATCAGTGTGAATCCGCAGCCCCGCAATCCCGGAAGGCCGGGAAGGAAATACTTCGTGGGGATGCCCATTCCGGCTGGAGCGGGTGTCGTTGCCGCGGTCGTGCACTTCGAAGGCGGCTCCCCGATTTACAACG
Source organism: Verrucomicrobia bacterium Tous-C9LFEB (assembly GCA_903970445.1). Lineage (GTDB taxonomy): Bacteria > Acidobacteriota > Terriglobia > Terriglobales > Acidobacteriaceae > Granulicella. The sequence continues at coordinate 17,563 of CAJCIP010000030.1, forward strand.
TCTGGGAATCAGCGATTTGGGTGGCGCTGATCGCCTTTGTCGGCTTCCTCATGGTGAGCAGTTGGCGATTCTGGAGCGGCAAGGAAATTGACTTCGGCCAGCGCAAGCCCGGCCGCTTGCTGGTGATTATCGTTCTCCTGCTCGCTGTCCTTGTCGAATGGCACGCGATCGCGCTCCTGGTCATCGCGATGGTGTATCTGGTCTCAGGCGTGGTGGCGCGGCTGGCGTATTCACTGCAAAAGCGTTCGATACAACCCTCACAAACGCTATAAGCAAACAACTTTGATTGGAGATTTATGGCTTCAGGAATCATCCGCGCCGCGATTGTTGGCGCCTCCAGCTTGCTCGGCAAAGAACTGGCCGAGGAACTGAACGAAGCTGTCGTCGTGCAGTGGGACATCAAGCTCCTCGACAGCCCGGAAGCGGCCGGCCAGATCACGGCGGCCGGAGACGAGCCGCTCATCATTCAGTCCGTGGATGCTGACTCCTTCGTTGGTATCGAAATAGCCTTCTTCACCGGAGAAGCGGTATCCACGCTGCAGTACTGGCGTGATGCCGTGAAGGCCGGCGCAAGCGTGGTTGATCTTACCGGCGCTCTGGAAGGGGAAGACAATGTCAGCGTTCGTTCCCCGTTGGTGCGGGCAAAGGAAAAGAAAGCCGCACTCGACCTTACGTCTGTTGCTGTTGTCTCTGCGCATCCTGCCGCCGTGATGCTGGGATCGCTGCTCAGCAAGCTGGGAATGGCGTTCGCTCCCATTCAGGCGTCGGCGACGCTGCTCGAACCGGCGTCGCAGCAGGGAAGTGCGGGCCTTGACGAAATGCACGCACAAACAGTGAGCCTGCTTTCCTTTAAGCCGTTGCCACAGGCAATTTTCGACGCACAGGTGGCCTTCAATCTTTCTGCGGAACTGGGCAGTTCAGCTCAAGCCGATCTTACCCAGACTTCGCGAACCATTCGAAAGCATCTTGAAGCAATCGCTGGCACGCCCTTATCAAAGTCCACAGCAATGCAGTTGGTGCAGGCTCCGGTGTTCAGTGGTTACACCGCATCTGTGTTTATCGCGACCACTTCGGATCTGAAAACGGAAGAGATCGAACGAGCCCTCGCTGGCGACATCGTGAGCATCGCGGCCGTCGACGATCCGAGCCCAAGCAATCAATCGGTCACGCAGCAGAATCAGATTCAGGTCCGAGTGCATGCTTCGAGTGTCGAAGGACCAACCGGATTCTGGCTGTGGATAGCAGCGGACAACCTTCGTCTCGCCGCGCGAAACGCCGTGGCCTGCGCCGCTGAGCTTCTTGCGCTTCGGCCTGGTACACGGCTGCAATAGTCTGCTGGGCGCGATTACGATAAAATCACAGGTGCGCCGGGATGGTGGAACTGGCAGACGCAGCGGACTCAAAATCCGCCGAGGGCAACCTCGTGGGGGTTCGACCCCCCCTCCCGGCACCATCAAATTTCGATCAAAAATCAACGCTGGGTGCCGGGTGCCCCACATCTCGCTTCTGAGATGTGGGTGGTCGCAGGATCTCCGTGGAGGGCGGCAGGCTCACCCACGCACAGAATCACCGTGCACGAGCGGAAAACACTGAGTACAAAACCCTTGTCAAGCCCTCGAACAAGGCCCACGAGCCGCAACTACAACAAACCACACGAGATAAATTTCCAAGAAACTTGTCATAGTTTTACGCGCCACTTGCTAGACTGGATATAGCGCTCCTTACATCCACAGCGCATATACTCCGCTTAGGGTAAGTCACTCATTTGAAAGACTTTGCCTCTAAGTCCTTTCCTCCGAAGACTTTGCGAAGTACCCCCAAACCTAACTCCCCTGAATCGAAGACTTTAGCCAAAAGACAGGGGGAGGGGGTACCTCTGGAGAACATTGTCCATGCGCAAATCTATACGCTGTGCGAAGAGGCTCCTGGCTTAGCCGCCAACGTCGTGCCGCTAGAGCTGACTGGTGGGCGATCAGCGATGTCGATAAACAAGCGCCGGCCTGCATCTTCATTGCAGTGGAATGTTCGGCATCTTACTGGCATGGTCTGGTTTGTCATCCTTCTCGCTATCGGCGCAGGGGCACTCGCGCCGCTGCAGGGCACCAATGCTGAACTCTTCAAACACTGGCAACAACCTGTGTGGACAACGATCTGGGTTTATGCCAGCGGCTTAGCCGCTATTCTCATCATCCAGGCGTTCGCCCGGCAAACACTGCCAACCGCTTCTGCTGTCCACGCTGCGCCCTGGTGGGCCTACATCGGTGGGGCACTTTCCATCGTCACAACGCTCATCGCGCTGATGTTCGCTCAGAAACTTGGCTCCGGCCTCTTCACCGGACTTAGTCTCACCGCGTCCGTGTGCGTAAGTATTCTGCTCGATCACATGGGTTGGATCGGATTCAAGCCCCATCCGGCGTCCCCCCTGCGAATTCTTGGTGCGGTGCTGATGGTGGGCGGAGTCTGGCTCGTCTCCAAGTTCTAAGCGCGATGGTGAACACTTCAATGGAGATGGCGGCATCAACGAACCCGCGCGAAATCGTCACGGACATTCCACCGCGCCTGGACCGCCTGCCCTGGAGCCATTGGCACCTCCGCATGGCTTGCGCGCTCGGCATCACCTTTCTGCTGGACGGTTTGGAAGGGGGTGTCGGCGGTTCCCTGTCCGGCGCACTCAAGAGCTCCCAAGCTCTCAACTTCACCGATTCTCAGCTTGGGCTGGCGTCCACCGGATATCTCCTTGGCACTGTGCTGGGTGCACTCGGCTTTGGCTACCTTGCGGACCGCTACGGCCGGAAGTCTCTTTTCACATGGACGCTTATCTTCTATGTCTGTGCCACCGCATGTACGGCGCTCTCCTGGAATCTTCCCACCTTCTTTCTTTGCCGGATGATGACAGGCGCCGGCATCGGTGGCGAGTACACCGCGATCAACTCCGCCATCGATGAGCTGATCCCCGCACGCGTTCGCGGCCGCGTGAATCTTTTCATCGGATCCAGCTTCTGGGTGGGAGTAATTCTTGGCTCGCTGGTCGCGGTAGCTTTTCTATCCGATAGGATGTTTGGTCTGCATCTGGGCTGGCGACTCGCCTTCCTCTCCGGCCTGCCGATAACCGCAGTTGTACTGTACTTGCGGAGACATATTCCGGAAAGTCCACGCTGGCTTCTGACGCATACGCGCGATGCTGAGGCGTCTCAGGTCATCAAGACCATTGAAGATGAAGTCGAGGCTCAGTTCGGTTCGCTGCCGCTCGAAACGCGCACTGTAGCCATCCAGCGTCGCATGGAAGATCCGATTCGAAGCCTCTCCATGCTTTGGCTATCGCGCTTCCGAGGCCGCGCAGCGATTTGCATGGTACTCGTCATGGCGCAGTCCTTCTTCTACAACTCAGTCTTCTTCTCTTCGGCGCTCATTCTACTTCGCTTCTATGGCCTGTCGCCATCGCGTACCGGCATGCTCTTTCTTCCGCTCGCTCTGACCAACTTCGTCGGTCCTCTTCTTCTCGGCCGCCTCGTCGACACGGTAGGACGCCGAACCATGATTGCAATCAACTTCTTTCTTGCAGGGGCAGCGCTGATCGTCTCCAACGTCTTGTTTCTCAGGGGTGATCTTGGCATCGTCGGACAGATCGCGTGGTGGTCCGTGGCATTCTTCTTTGCCGCGAACGCTGGCGGCTCCGCGTACCTTACGACGAGCGAGCTATTCCCCCAGAAAATCCGTGCGACGGCAATCGCTGTCTTCTATGCTTTCGGAACACTGTTCGCAGGTGTCCTCGGGCCAACGGTTTTCGGGTCACTGCTCAACCGCGGCGATCGCCAACCAATCTTCTACGGCTTCATGGTCTCGGCGGGCGCCATGCTCGTCGCATCCGCAACTCAAGCGATATGGGGTGTAGCTGCGGAACGCAAGTCTTTGGAAGAGGTGGTGTGAGAAGGTAGCGCGCAGGAGTGTTCAGCAAGACGTCACCGGCTTTGCAGCGGCTTCGAGACGCTCTCCAGTGATTGTCCGGCTGCCTCTACGCCGAAACACATCTCGCAGACGCTGCCTGCGAGCATGAGTACAGCGCCAATCGCGTATCCAAGACCAACATGCCATGGCGATCCGGTCTTGATTAGCACGCCGAACAGGAGTGGAGCACCGACACCGCCGATCAGAGTTCCGACAGCGTAGAAGACTGCAATTGCGAACGCTCGTACTTCCAGTGGGAAAATCTCAGACACAGTCAGGTAGGCCGCACTGGCAGCGGAAGAAGCGACAAAGAAGATGCAGCTGAAAAGAATGCCCAGGCCTCTGGGTCCAACGCTTCCAGTGCCAAAGCAAACCAGAGTTGCAATAAGCAGCAAACCCGATGCCCCATACGTTGCGGCGATCATTGGCTTGCGGCCAACACTATCAAATAATTTGCTCAGGAGCAGTGGCCCTAAGAAACTGGCCAACGCGAAAGGGAGCAGATGCATCGGCAGGGCTTCGTCGGGCACATGGTAGAACTTCTTGACGACCAGACCATATGTAAAGAAGACTGCGTTGAAGAAAAACGACTGACCGATCATCAGCACCAGCGCTAATACTGACCGCATTCGATTCTCGCCTGCCATGCTCTTGAAGATTTCGCTCCATGGTGTGTGATCGCGCACCTTGATCTTGAGCTTTTCTCCTTCCGCGTTGGGCAAGGTAGCGGGCTTGCCTTTGCTTGCTTGCCGCTCGATCTCGCGTACGATCTCGTCAGCTTCTTCTTCTCTCCCTCGCAGCATCAGCCAGCGCGGGCTCTCGGGCACTCGGAGCCTGAGCAGCAGTACGGCGCCTCCGAGAACACCGCCGATTCCAAAAGCGAAGCGCCATCCAAAGTGCCGCGTATTTCCGCCGGCATGTAAGAGAGCATAGGTTGCGAGCGATCCAATAGCCGCTCCCACCCAGAACGTTCCATTCACAACGAGGTCCACGGCACCGCGTACTTTGCCCGGAATCAGCTCGTCTACGGCCGAGTTGATCGCAGCGTACTCTCCCCCGATGCCCAGACCTGTAAAGAAACGGCACAAGGCAAAGGTGAGGAAGCTGCCTGAGAAGGCAGTTCCTATCGTGGCGATGGAGTATGTCGCAAGTGTCACAAGGAAAAGCTTGCGCCTCCCGAGGCGATCAGTAAGATAGCCGAAGAGCAGCGCTCCAATGACAGCACCTGCGAGGTAAACGGTAGCCGCTCCTGTTACCTGAGGATCGCTAAGCCTCAGGCCCTGTTTGCTCTCGAGCAGCCCTGAAAGAGACCCCACCAGCGTGACTTCAAGTCCATCCAGAAGCCATGACGTTCCAAGGGCCGTGAGGATGCGCATGTGCCAGCGCGAGAAAGGTATACGGTCGAGCCTTTGTGGAATGTCCGTCTCGATCTCTTGACCG
>CAJCIP010000031.1 GCA_903970445.1 Verrucomicrobia bacterium Tous-C9LFEB
ATTTCATCCTCCACGCGGCGTTGCTGCGTCAGGGTTTCCCCCATTGCGCAAAATTCCCCACTGCTGCCTCCCGTAGGAGTCTGGACCGTGTTTCAGTTCCAGTGTGTCCGTGCGCCCTCTCAGGCCGGATACAGATCATCGTCTTGGTGAGCCATTACCTCGCCAACTAACTAATCTGCCGCGAACTCCTCTTCAAGCGCATTGCTGCTTTGACTCATAAGTGTTATGCGGTATTAGCTAAGGTTTCCCTCAGTTATTCCCCACTCGAAGGTAGATGATTCACGTGTTACTCACCCGTGCGCCACTTTACTCAGGGCCGAAGCCCCTTTCTCGTGCGACTTGCATGTGTTAGGCACGCCGCCAGCGTTGATTCTGAGCCAGGATCAAACTCTCGTTTAATCTTGGTTTGCTGTCACTTCAGGACGGAGGTCCGAAGGATCAGCGCCTCCACCCGCTCGAAAGGGGTGAAGGTTAATACTGTGAGAATGACTCAACCAAATTTCGCGTCATCTCACGACTGGCACGTTCAACTATGTTGTCAAAGATCCTGACTCCAAACGCCTAAGCGTGGAGTTTTGGATCAAGGACCAACGGCGGGCAAAGCCACGACCTTTGTGTCCTCGAACTTGATGCGCTGTGTTGACTCTGTGGGAGTGCTGGGTTTTTCTTCACCAGCCTCGCTGCAGTGTTTTGCGCGAACTTTCTAAGAGTAGCGAATCTGTTTCCGTTCTGTCAACCTTTTTCTTTACTCGTTTTCGTTTCGACCTCTACTCATCCTTACCCGCCAGGGCGTGAGTTAGAAGCTGAAACACGAGAGCCGAAAGGCCAACAGCGAAACAGCGCATAAACTTTCAAAACAGCGGGACGACTCGAATACGAATCGCGGAACACTTGGCTCCTTGGTTCCTTGGTTCTAAACTGCAGTGGCTTGGGTTTGTTTGCGGTCGGCTCGAAAGCTCTTACACCGCGGTCAAACGCTTGGACTGCGCTCCGGCTTACCGTCAACGCTCCACTCACAACTTCAGTGGGCTCAGGTGCGAAGCATTGCCTTCTCCCAATGTAGCGGATCTACGTCAATCGCGCAACACTGACCATCCAGCATGTCACCGCTAAACGATCAGCTGCGACTTTCAAAGAGTAACAATGGAGCGTAAGAAATGCAAGCATCTGCTGTGGAGATGTTGCTCCTCACTATTCAAAAACGACATTAGGCCGCGCCGTGGTAGTCCGATAACGGACCGATCAGCGCGCCTGGCCGCAGAACTCATGGCTTCAACATAGGCTTTGTAGAGAGGACGTTGTCTCGTTACGTAGAACGCATTACCGTCGGACAGGTAGAACCGTGTCAAAGCCTTGCTGCCAAGGGCTTGATTTGAAGTTAGGTTTGCCGGGCCTCGCGAAGGCACCACCCGTCTCGTCTTAAGAGGAATACCCAAACGATGATGTCCGAGATAACTCTAAGCGTGTCAGAGCTATTGCAGAGTGCGTGGTGCTCGGTTCTACTGTGTCTATTTCTTCTGCCCGGTGGTTATATCTCGGCGAGGCTGTTCCTTCCTTTTGCGAAGCGTTGTTTGCATGCCGAGCAACTTTGCTGGTCTCTTTGCCTTTCCGTGCCACTTGCTCTGCTTATCGCAGAGCTTGCCGGCCGCTACTTGACTTTTCCTTGGGTGCTCGCACTGTTCGCAGCACTTGCTGCTGCCTCCTGTGCTTTGCGACCTTGGTCATATCCAGACGGGAGCGAGCGTAGGATGCTCCATAACCATTCTTCCCGCTGGACTCTTACCTTTCTAGGGATCGCCCTTGTTTGTTCGGTGTTCATCCTCTTTTGGCTGCTCGATGTACAGATCGGCGAGCGCACATTTGTTCCTACGGTCATTGCAGATTGGTCCGTGCGTGTTCCGTTAGTGAGAGCATCCACGACCGGTTACGTCCCGCCTACGAATCCCCTATCGGCTCTCGACTCATCAGCGACCCCGCTGCGTTATTACTATTTTTGGTATGTCCTTTGCGGGGACGCCGCCAGACTTGCTCATGTGTCTGGGAAGGCAGCGTTGTCCGCTAGCGTTGTGTGGGCGTGGTTCGCACTTCTTGCTTCTGTGTGCCTCGCATTACGCTATCTGTTGGGAGTAAGACACCGCGCTTATGCCGTTCTTGCTCTGTTGCCGCTTTCGGTAATAGGGCTTGACCTGATTCCGACGCTCGCCATTATTCTGAGCCACGTCGGACATCAACACATGGATCTGGAATGGTGGCATAACGACCGGACTCCAGGATTTCTGACCACTCTGTTCTTTGCACCTCATCACATTGCAGGATTGATCTGCTGCTTCACCGCGCTAAGCCTCTTCGCCGCACTCGAACGCCAGCCTGAAATCCATGCCGTTTCCGTACATGGGACGGATGCGACTGACAGGAGACCTCTTCAGCCAACTTCGGTATCCCTGCTGCGGACCAGCATACTTGTCGCCGTCTGTTTTGCAGCCTGTGTAGGAACGTCGACGTTTCTCGCATTTACGTTCGTGATCGTGGGACTTCTTTGGTTCTTAGATACAGCACGGCGTCGACAATTTCGCTACATGGCTTCCCTCGCCGGGACAATCATCCTCGTCTGGTTCTTGAGTCGACCATTTCTGCGGGAACTTCATACGAATGGTTCCGCTGCACACGGTTTCGCAACATTTGCTTGGCGGTCTGACGACTTTGTGCGTATGTTCACCTACCGGGCTCACGCGATGGCTGCGCATCCTGCAATCGCTTTGATCTCACGTCAACCAGCCGTTCTCCTGCTGGATTTCTTTGAGCTAGGTTTTTTTGCGTTTGTCGCTGGCCATCAATTCAAGGCTGAACTCCTTCCGTCTTTGAGGGGCGCGATAAACCTCGATCTCGGTCGCCGTCTCCTGTGGTTCACCTTCATCGGGTCGTCTGTTGTTGCGTTGTCGCTTTCTTCCGCAGTCACCAAATCGGCTAACGATCTTGGAATGCATTCCGGAATGGTCGTTCGCTATGTGCTGATGCTTTGGTCTGTGCCTTGGCTCGCCAAGCATTGGAAAAGGCGAAACGCGTTGGCACAAGACCCATGGCAGAGCAAGCTAATCGTCTGGTCAGCGGGAGCATGCCTCATCTGCGGCTTCCTTGGGACGCTCTATAACGTGGCCCTTATACGGCTGTTCTGGCCGTTAGCCGAAAGAGGGTTGATTCACGGACCTACCGACATCATGCTTTCCGACGATCTAAGTAAGCGCTTGTCATCGATCCGTTCCGCATGGAGGGTCAGTGACGCGCTGCCTCAAGACGCACGTGTGCAGTTCAACCCTACGGGTATTTTGCAGCCTGCTTTCGCGTATTTCAGCAATCGGCAAATTGTTGCATCCGATTCTGGTTGCGGAACGTCGTTCGGCGGCAGCCTCACGTCTTGTGCGCCGGTTTCTGCTGAACTTCACTTCCTCTACGGTACGCAAACCGTTCCAACGATGGTCAAATCGATCCCGGTCTATGAACCCGTGACAACAGTTGCAACAACCGAGGACTTTGCACGGGTATGTCGCGACCTCAACCTCAGTGAATTGATGGCAACCTCTACCGACCATGCCTGGGATCAGCCTACATCCTGGGTCTGGACCGTCACACCGTCCTTCACGTCAGCGTACGTGAGGGTTTTCCGTTGCCCAACGAGGATGCCCGTTATCTCCCCTTAGAGATCGCGACGAGCATACATACGGGTACTGACGATTTCGAGAGTTCCCGGAACTAGAATTGACGTCATGGAACCCACAGAAATTCGAGAGTTTACGGAACAGATGGAAAAGGGCGGCGCTAACGACCTATCTTATGTTTCGCTGATCATCAGCGTCCTCGCGGTTTTGGTGGCCATGGTAACGGTGATCGGCCATCGCGAGCACACAGAAGCCGTGCTGATGCAGGCGCGTGCCACCGATCAATGGAACGAATATCAGTCGCATCGAATACGCGAACAGAACCTTGAAACCACGAGCGTGCTCTTGAGTTCGACCGTGGGAGCCAACCTGCCGGCGACGAAACAGAAGATCGCGGAATATGGAGCGCAGGTCTCGAAGTGGCAAGGGGACATCAAAGATGAATCCGAGAAGGCGCGCGATCTTGAGGGTGAAGTGGGTACCGCCGAACACAAGGCGGCACGATACGACATAGGTGAGGCATTGTTGCAGATCGCGGTGGTGCTGGCCTCAGTGACGCTGCTGACACGAAAGCCTTTCTATGTTGTGGCAGCGGTCGTGCTGGGGATTAGCGGGATGCTCACCGCGCTAACCGGCCTACTGGTACATTGACGCAACGCACGTTAAGCCGTCCCGGCGCCTTTGTAGAGAAACGCTCTATAGCAGCAGCAATGGCAGCAGCGAGGAACTTACTAGGTCACTCAGTGGCTTTCGCGCCCTTCGCGTTCCGCCCTGCCTGAAGAAAGGGCGGAACGCGGAGTACGCAAAGGTAAATGCAAAGAGACTGTAGATCCAACATGCGTCCGATCTTTCGGACACGGTGTGAATGTTCACATCAGGCTTAAGGTTTCGCGATCACACCCAGGTCCTGGAAGCCGTTGACGAAGTACTGCACCGCAAGCGCTACCAGCAGCATGCCCATGATGCGAACGAGAATGCGAATACCCGTTTCGCCGAGCAATTGCTGAACCCGTGTCGCTGCGCCGAGCACAAGCCAGCAGACAGCAGCGGTGAAGGCGATCGCACCGAGGATTGCAATCATCTGCCACATGCTTTGCACCTGGCCCACCAGCACCATCACGGTCGTAATGGAGCCTGGGCCCGCGAGCATGGGAATGCCCATCGGCACAATGCCGGCTTCTTCTTTCTGAACGGCGGCCGTAGTTTCGCCCGGTGATTCCTGTGTTGCGGAACGCTTGGCATTCAGCATGTCCAGGCCGATGAGCAGAAGAATGATGCCGCCGGAGATTTCGAATGCGGGCAGGGAAATGCCAAAGAGCTTAAAGATGTACTGGCCGATGAAGGCGAATGTTGTGAGAACGACGAAGGCGGTGAGCGACGCTTTGCGAGCAGTGCGGCGGCGTTTGATTGGACTCTCGTCCGCGGTAACGGCAAGAAACGTCGGTAGAGCGGCAAATGGATCGACAAGAAAGAAGATGGAGCTAAGCGCAAGCAGCGAGAAGCGCACGTAGGCGGAGCCTTCAATGCGCGTCAGCGATACTGCGTGTGGATCAAACATGGATTCACTTTCCGGGCCGCCTGCAGCAGCGAATTAGCAGGCCACCATGACAGATTCTTCAAATCAGCTGAAGTTTCACGTGTCATGACATGGAACGCCGACCGGCATGTCCGGTGAAGGAATCTAAGCTGCTTCATTGGTTGGCGTATCCGGCGTTGCTCGAATGCCGCCGCTCAGGCTGGGCGTCCTCTTGAATTTTACCCTCTTTAGAACGCCGGCTGCGCTCCAAAGCCACCTGCTCGCTGGCGCTTCCGTGTCATGCCGACCGTATAATCTGGCTTGATCAAGGAGAAAACACATGCCTTTGCAGACGACGACCAACATCTGGCACAACGGTCAACTGATCCGCTGGGAGAAGGCGCAAATTCATGTCATGAGCCACGTGATTCACTACGGCTCTTCGGTCTTTGAAGGCATTCGCTGCTACACCCAGGGTGACGGCGCAGGTGTCTTTCGCCTGCGAGAGCACATGCAGCGATTGATCGACTCAGCCAAGATTTATCGCATGCCAATCCCGTACACGGTGGATCAGCTCTGCGACGCCGTAGTCGAGGTAGTTGAAGCAAACGGGGTTGCGCCATGCTACATCCGTCCGATTGCTTTTCGCGGATACGGTGAGATCGGCGTGAATCCACTGAAGTCGCCGGTTGAGATCTACATCGCGAACTTTCCCTGGGGCAAGTACGTGCAAGGTGATGAGGGCGCTGACGTTTGCATTTCAAGTTGGAACAGGCTCGCGCCGAATACCATGCCGTCGCTGGCAAAGGCTGGTGCGAACTACATGAATTCGCAACTTATCCGCATGGAAGCCGATATTAATGGCTATGTTGAAGGCGTTGCGCTGGACACGAACGGATATCTGAGCGAAGGTTCCGGCGAGAACCTGTTCCTGGTTCGCGGAGGGACGATCTACACCTCACCGCTGGCAAATTCGGTGCTGAACGGCATCACGCGGGACTCCATCCTCACCCTTGCACGTCAGATGGGCATTCCCATCGTTGAACAAGCCCTGCCGCGCGAACTGCTCTACATCTGCGACGAGGCGTTCTTTACCGGCACTGCCGCAGAGGTGACGCACTTACGATCAGTGGACCGAATTCTGATAGCTGACGGCAGCATTGGACCGATCACAAGCAAGCTGCACAAGGCGTTCTTCGACATCGTGAATGGCCTCGCACTAGACAAGTACAACTGGCTCACGCCGGTGAAGGTGCGCGAAGCGGTTGCCGTTTAGCAGACCGCAAACGTAAGAGCGCAGCCTTGCGGCTGCCCTTCTTACGTTTGCTGGTTAGCGGCCTAACCTTGGTCGCCTTCGACTTCATCATCCGCTGTTTCTTCTTCGTCCGTCTCCGGAGCCGGTGCTGACTTTGACTTCGCGGCAGTGCCTTTTTTGGAAACATCGCTTGAGGCTTTCTTTTCGTCCTCTTTGCTCTTCTTCTCAGAGGTCTTATCCTTCGCAGACTTCTTTGACGCGGGCTTGGAATCTTCGTCCTCTTCTTCTTCCTGAGTAGCTGCCTGGAAGATGCCCTTGGAAGCAGCCTGAATCTTCTTGGCTGCATTCACCTCTTCTTCGAGGTTTTCCTTCAAGAGCGCGGCAACATCTTTGAGACCGAGCACCTTTGCCATGCCGATGCATGCATGGTAGCCCGCAATTTCATAGTGTTCTGTGCGGAGCGCTGCACCGACTAAACCGCTGTCGAAAGAGGCGTCGTCTAGATCCTCATCGAGAGCTTCCTGCCCTTCCTTCACCACGCCTTCCATGCCTTCGCAGTGCTTGCCTGTGGGCTTCTTGCCGAGGTGTTCGAACACTTCGCGCAGGCGAAGCACCTGACCCTTCGTTTCTTCAAGGTGAAGTTTGAAACCATCTTTCAACTCAGTGCTTTTTGCACCCTTTGCCATTTTCGGCAGGGCTTTTACGAGTTGGTTCTCCGCGCTGTACATGTCGCGTAATTCATCGATCAGAACATCCATTAATGCCATGGAAAACTCCCCGGTTCACGACGCTGTACGTTCTCCGTCTCATCGTGGCTCGGCTGTGCGCGTGGACCATACTCGATGAGAGCCGAAGCATGCACAGTAAGTTGGCCCGATGTGCAAGAGCGACAACAATTTCAGTTGTCGTCCTCGGACGCAGCGAAGTAGGCTTTCATTCATGCCCTTTTTCAAGCTCGCCGCTGCCATCGTGGCGGCCACGTTCTCCGCTTCATGCGCGCTCGCCCAAGACATGCCCGGTATGCCACAGCATCATCATCACGACGACGCAGCAGCCCTCAAGCCGGAACAGCTCGGCAGTGTGCACTTCCCTGTTTCCTGCGTCCCAGCCACGCAGACAGGTCTTGAACGCGGTATTGCGCTGCTCCATTCTTTTGGCTACGTGGAAGCAGAACGGCAATTTCGCGCGGTCGTGAAGGCAGATCCACGCTGCGCAATGGCGCATTGGGGCATCGCCATGAGCCAGTTCCATGAGCTGTGGGGACGGCCGGACGAGGCTGCGATCAAAACGGGGCAGGACGAAATTACGCAGGCCGAAAAGCTTGCGAAGCAGTCGATTACTTCGCGCGAGAAGGGTTATATCGGTGCCCTACAAGGGTTCTACGCTCAGGTTTCTACGAACTTTCAGACAGCCGCCGACCGCTATGCCGTTGCGATGAAGAATCTGCATGAGGCGAATCCGCAGGATGTGGAGGCGGCCGCCTTCTATGCGCTATCTGTGCTCGCCAGTGAGGCACCTGATGACACATCCTTGAACAAGGAGCGCACCGCGCTCGCTGTGCTTCTCCCGTTGTTCAAAGCGAACCCGGAGCATCCAGGCCTGGCGCACTACATCATTCACACCTGCGACACGCCAAAGCTTGCGGCGCGGGGGCTCGAGGCGGCCAAGGTCTACGCGAAAATAGCGCCTTCAAGCGCGCACGCCCTGCATATGCCGGGGCACATCTTTGCGCGCCTTGGGTTCTGGCAGGAAGACATCGACTCCAATCTCGCCTCTGTTGCCGCGTCAAATCGAGCCGAAGCAGCGCGTCAGGCCGGCGTCGCGCATCAGATGCACGCAGACGAGTTCCTGATTTACGCCTACCTGCAGACCGGGCAGGACGAGAAGGCTCGGCTGCTTACGGCGAGGATGCGCGAGATTGGGAACCATGTGGACTCGATGCCCGGCATGGACGACATGAAGGGCGCTGGACCGTATTTCGATAACGAAGTGAATGCGATTTACCTGCTGGAGATGCACAACTGGGCTGCGGCAGAGAAGCGGCAGGCCGCGCCGAACTCCCCTGACATGGCTGCGACGCTCGTGCTCTGGGCGAACGTAATCGGCGCGGGGCATTTGCAACACAAAGCCGCCGCTGAAGCCGGCATGGTAAAACTCGATGCGTTTCTTGAGAGTGTGCGTAAGGGTGCGATGTCCTATCGCCTGCCAGGGCTCATGATCTATCACGACGAGATGGCGGGCTGGACCGCCTATGCAGAAGACAGGCCTGAGCAAGCTGTTGCCAGTCTGCGCAAGGCCGCAGATCAGCAGGACAAGCTTGGCCAGGGTGAGGTTGATATCCCCGCCCGAGAGATGCTCGCTGACCTCCTGTTGGCGCTGCACAAGCCTAAGGAAGCGCTGGCTGAGTACCAGGTGGCGCTACAGCTTAGCCCAAACCGACTCAATGGGCTGCTCGGAGCAGGTGAGGCAGCAGAGCAGTCTGGAGACCGGGCAGCTGCCATGCGCTTTTATGCGAAGGCTGCGGAGAATACTCAAGATGGAGTAGATAGCCATCGGGCTGAACTCGCGCATGCGATCGAGTACACGAAGACCATTCGTGCGGAAACCGGAAGCTAGCAGCGGCGTGCGGCCTGGGTCTACATTAGGGCCGTTGTCTCTACAGTGCTGATAAGTGGCCGTCTGGAAGAACGATGACGACCCCCTTTGGGAAGTTTATTGATGAAGTGCCGATCAATATCTGCCGAATGACGGCAAGACGCAACGAACAGTTTTACGGAGGAAGCACCGATTGTCTAGACCGGCAGGCAGTAAGGATACGGGATGCTAGCTGTGTGCAACTTCCTCGATAGGGCGTTCCATGGCCAGCGGCGTGACGTTTTCGCCGGGGCTAGGATCATGCGCAAGCGTTTTCCATCCCGGCAAATCCTGTGAGCCGGTAATCAGGCGTACGCCGTCCTGGAAGCGAAAGTATGTGTAGACCCAGTCGCGAAAGACCGAGAAGCGGTTGCGGAAGCCGATGAGGAAGAAGATGTGCACAACGAGCCACGTGCACCACGCCATAAAACCACTCCAGTTTGCGTGGAACGGCCACACGATGCGTGCGACGGCGGCCTTGCGTCCGATGGTCGCCATGTCTCCCTTGTCGAAGTAGCGGAAAGGCTTTTGCTTTGCTTCGCAACCTTCCGCGATCAATCCAATACGCTTCGCGGCATAGGCACCCATCTGCATCGCCGGCTGTGCGACGCCCGGAACCTGTTTGCCGTCCTGCTCGAAATGCGCAAGGTCTCCGCAGACAAAGATCTCAGGATGTCCGAACGGGTTCAGGTGCGCATCCACCATTACACTGCCGCGTTTGTCCGTTTCTACGCCGAGCATCTTGCCGAGGGGAGACGCTTGAACACCGGCGGCCCAAAGAGTGCACACACTTTCGATCTTCTCGTCCCCAACCATCACGAAGCCGGGTTGGATATCTGTGACATGAGCCTCCGTCCGCGTGTTCACGCCCAGGTGATGCAGTTGCTCGACGGCTTTGCGTTGTAAATCGGGCGGGTACGCTCCCAAGATGTTGGGAGAGCCTTCAAGAATGAGGACCTGCGCCTTGCGCGGATCGATGTGGCGAAAGTCGTTCGCCATGTAGAGCTTCGCGATGTCTGAGATGGCGCCGGCGAGTTCCACGCCGGTGGGCCCGCCGCCAACAATGACGAAGTTCAACTGCGGGTGGATTCCTGTTTCCAGCTTTTGTCGTTCGGCCAACTCAAACACCAACAGGACGCGGCGGCGGATCTCCGTGGCGTCTTCCAGAGTTTTCAGCCCTGGCGCGAGCTTTGCCCACTCATCTTTGCCGAAGTAGCTGTGGGTCGAACCGGTAGCTAGAATCAGGTAGTCGTAAACGATTTCGGCTCCGCTTTTCAGGTGAACACGCCGCGCTCCAACATCGAAGCCGAGCACTTCGTCCATGATGACTTCGGTGTTCTTGTTCTTTCTCAGGATTGAGCGAACGGGTTGAGCGATCTCGCCAGGTGACAGCACGGCAAGCGCAACCTGATACAGCAGTGGCTGAAATGTGTGGTGATTCTTCCGGTCGATGATCGTGACGTCGACGGGAAGCTTTCCAAGAGCCTTGGCCGCGTAAATACCGCCAAAACCTGCTCCAATCACCACGACACGTGGCCGTCTGTTCGAGCTTTCTTGCGCCAAACTTTCCTCCCATGGAGCGAGCCGTCACTTGTTCGATGCACAGGAGCTTTCTTTCGGACCAGACCGGCGGTACCGCCATCTGGGAATAGGGAGCTTTGCTGCGATTACCGCACCTCGGAAAGAGGATCTTTACTGGCAAGCGATGCTGAGTTTCCGTAGTCTGGAGGATGGAGAAACGAAATGGGTTCTGTCGCGAAGAGTGCCCCGACATCCACGCGCGTGCTGACCACGAATAAGCACCTCGTTCGCTGGGTCGAGAAGATGGCCGAGCTGTGCCAGCCGGAAGCTGTTCATTGGGTGGACGGCTCCGATGCGGAGAACGAATGGTTATGCCAGCAGCTTGTGGATGCGGGCACCTTTACACGGCTGAATCAAGAGCTTTGGCCCGGCTGCTATTACGCGCGTTCGAGCCCGAACGATGTAGCCAGAGTGGAAGACCGCACATTTATCTGCTCACTGAGCAAGGATGCTGCTGGACCGACAAATAACTGGGAAGACCCTTATGCCATGCGACGCAAGCTAAAGGCACTATTTAAGGGCTGCATGCGCGGACGCACGATGTACGTGCTGCCGTTCAGCATGGGACCTATCGGTTCGCCGATGTCGCAGATTGGCGTACAGCTTACGGATTCTGCCTACGCCGTGGTGAACATGCGCATTATGGCACGGGTAGGCGCGCCGGTTTTCGCGGAGATCGACAAGGACACCAAGCGCGTTGTGCCGTGCATGCACTCGGTCGGCGCGCCGCTTGCGCCAGGGCAGCAGGACGTGCCATGGCCGCAGAACGACACAAAGTACATCGTGCACTTCCCTGAAACGCGCGAAATCTGGAGCTACGGTTCTGGCTACGGCGGCAATGCGCTGCTGGGAAAGAAATGCTTCGCGCTCCGGATCGCTTCCAACATCGCGCGTGATGAAGGCTGGATGGCGGAACACATGCTCATTCTTGGTGTTCAGTCGCCGGAGGGTGAGAAGACGTATGTTGCCGCGGCGTTCCCTTCAGCCTGCGGCAAGACGAACTTCGCCATGATGATTCCGCCTGCCGGCTTCGAGGGCTGGCGCATCTGGACCGTTGGTGACGACATCGCCTGGATCAAGCCGGATGCCAACGGACAGCTACGTGCAATTAATCCGGAAGCCGGGTTCTTCGGCGTGGCTCCGGGCACAAGCGCAAAGACAAACCCGAACGCGATGGCAACGCTTGCGCGCAATACGATCTTCACGAATGTCGCGCTGACACCAGAAGGCGGTGTTTGGTGGGAGGGCATGACGGACGAGCCGCCCGCGGAATGTCTCGACTGGCGGGGCGAGCGGTGGACGCCTGAGATCGGCAAAGAAACCGGTAAGCCTGCAGCTCACCCGAATGGACGCTTCACCGCGCCGGCAACACAGTGTCCCAGCATTGACCTTGCGGCGTGGAATTCGCCGGAAGGTGTGCCGATCTCAGCATTTCTCTTTGGCGGGCGCCGGGCGAGCGCTATCCCGCTGGTGTTCCAGTCTTTTAACTGGTCGAGCGGCGTTTATCTTGGCGCAACGATGGGCTCTGAGACAACGGCAGCAGCGGGTGGCGCGCTGGGCAAGGTACGCCGCGATCCGATGGCCATGCTCCCCTTCTCCGGCTACCACATGGGCGATTATTTTCGGCATTGGATACGCATGCAGCGCGAGCTGACCGAAACGCCGCGAGTCTTCCACGTGAACTGGTTCCGCAAGGATCAGGATGGAAAGTTTCTATGGCCGGGCTTCAGCGAAAACATGCGCGTGCTGAAGTGGGTCGTCGACAGGGTACGAGGGCGTGCCCAGGGAAAGGAAACATCTATTGGCTGGACGCCGTACTACGACGACATCGATTGGGATGGACTTGAGATGTCTCGAGAGGCGTTCGAAAAGCTACAGTTCGTCGACAGGAAAGCTTGGCGGCGTGAAGTGATGGATCACGAGGAGCTATTTCTCCTGCTTCATGACCACCTGCCACCGGAGATGATCTACGAACGCGAGTTGCTGATCTGCCGGCTGTGAGCTTTAGTTTTCGTCAAGCTCGGCAAACATTTCGGACAGAGTAACTTCTATGAGGGTGCCCGGAACGCGAAGCACGCCACCCTCTACCTGCTGAAAGCCGGTTGATGAGGCGTAGTAAGCAACGCGACTCCACGGATCGACGACCCATATGTTCGCAACACCCATCTCGGCATAATCTTTGACCCGCTCGTGAATGCGCCGCAGAGACTCATCGCTCGAAAGCACCTCGATGCAGAGCAGCGGCGCTTTCGTGATAATGAGTTCGAAGGGATCAGAAGAGCGGATGATGGAGAGATCGGGGATACGGAATCTTTCACGTCGCACCTGCACGCGCTGCTCTGGAAGAGCGCGAACATTCCAAAGCTTCTGATTGAGCCGGAAGAGGTAACCAAGAAAGCCCTGTAAGCGCGAGTGAGGCTGCTCGCCCATGTTTCTCTCCTGCACTTCACCTTCCAGGTAATCTCGATCCGGACGATAAGTGGTCTTCAGGTACTGATTCAGCGGAACAAGAGTTGTCGGGGCAGCCATGTGAACCCTCGTGCAGACATGGTATCGCAGCCAAATGAGACTTGCTACAGTTCGGCTTTGAGGTTTGCGATTCCATGCTGGAGCAATTCATCGATCTGCTCCACAGTCGCTACAGAAGTTCGGCGCCACAGCTTTGCCTCAATCTCCGAAGCCAGAACGTTGCCACGTGTTAGGAGGCCCTTGCCCTTCGTAGTAAGCGATGCAGTGATGATCCGGTGATTGCGCTCGGATGTGCCGCGAAGAATCCAGCCTTCACGCACAGCCCGCTCCAGCATGTTTTGCAGCGTCTGCGGTGTGATTTGGCACATGCGCGCAATTGTCGCCGCGCTCACTTCAGGCTGCTCGGCGACCGCATATAGCAAACGCAATTGTGGCAACGTGAGCCCCTCTGCACGCAGAGCATCTTCCATCATGGCGCGATAGGTGATCAACACTTCGCGCAGGCTTTTTGTGACAGCTCTGGCAGCCTTTGCCTTACGCGTGGCGCTTGGCGGGAGTATCAGCACACTGATACTGTATCAGCAGGCTGATATGTCATCCGCAGGCTGGAAGCCCAAGCACAATCCCTGGCTCATCGCTCTCACGGTGACAATCGCTACGTTCATGGAGGTACTCGACACTTCCATTGCAAACGTCGCTTTACCGCACATTGCGGGTTCGGTTGGCGCCTCACAGGAAGAAGCAACCTGGGTGCTCACCAGCTACCTCGTTTCCTCAGCGGTGATTCTTCCAATTTCAGGTTGGCTCTCGAACCGCATCGGGCGTAAGCGCTTCTATATGACATGCGTTGTGGTGTTCACCGCGTGCTCATTGCTATGCGGAATAGCACCTACACTTCCCTTCCTCATTCTGGCACGCATTCTGCAGGGCCTGGGCGGCGGCGGTCTTGCCCCGAGCGAACAAGCTATCCTGGCTGACACATTTCCCATCGAGAAACGAGGGCAGGCGTTCGCGCTTTATGGGATGGCAGTCGTCGTAGCTCCGGCTATTGGTCCCACGCTGGGTGGCTGGATTACGGACAATTACAACTGGCACTGGATCTTCTTTATCAATCTGCCGTTCGGCCTGCTGTCGCTCTATCTGTCGAATCGCATGGTGGAAGATCCGCCGGAAGTCCATGCACGAACGAAGAGACGTGATCCGGTCGACTTCATTGGGTTGCTCGCTGTTGCAGTTGGCGTCGGCATGCTGGAATTCACGCTGGACAAAGGCCAGGAGAAAGACTGGTTTGGTTCAGGCGAAATTCAGCTCACGATGCTGATCGCGGTATGCACGCTGATTTTCTTCGTATTCTGGGAATGGAACCATCCTGACCCCATCGTTGATTTGAAGCTGCTGAAGAATCGTAATTTCGGTACAGCGGTCTTTCTGCAGCTCATTCTCGGCATGGTTCTCTTTGGATCAACGGTTCTCATACCGCAATACCTGCAATCGTTGTTGGGCTACACGGCAGAGCGCGCAGGTCTGGTGCTTTCGCCCGCAGGCTTCGTGATGATGATCGGCATGGCTATCGCGGGCAGGACGTTAGGCAAAGGTGATCCGCGGCTTACCGTCATGCTCGGATACATAGCGGTTGCGGCGGGTCTCTACAATCTCACACGGCTCGACCTCTACACGGCTTACGGCACGGTGACATTTTGGCGCATGCTGCAGGTGATCGGTTTGCCGTTCGTCTTCATCCCTATTTCGACACTCAACTACGTGGGTGTACCGCGTTCGAAGTCGAACCAGATCTCGAGCCTGTCGAACTTTGCACGTAACCTCGGTGGATCGGCCGGGACGGCGCTGCTGACGACTTTCCTGGCCCGAACCGCACAAACACACCAGCAGAACCTCGCGTCGCATACGGG
>CAJCIP010000032.1 GCA_903970445.1 Verrucomicrobia bacterium Tous-C9LFEB
GAGTTTGCGCAGATGTTTCGGCGCTTCGGTGCCAAAGTGACGGTGATCGAAGCGGGCGCGCATATTGCCTCGCATGAGGATGACGATATCTCCGATTGCATGGTAGAGATCCTGCGCGAAGATGGGATCGGGATCCTGACAAACACGAAAGCTGTTCGTGTATCCGGCTCTGATGGAGACGTCGTGCTTGATGTTGAGACAGCGGGAGAAGCGAAGAGTTTACGTGGGACGCATCTGCTGGTCGCGACCGGGCGCACGCCCAACACGGATGCATTGAAGTTGGAGCGGGTCGGCGTGATGGTGGATGACAGAGGCTACATCAAGGTAAGCGAGCGCCTCGAAACCGGCGTAGACGGCATATGGGCGATTGGCGATGTGAAGGGCGGACCTGCGTTCACTCACATTTCTTATGACGACTTTCGGATTCTGCGTGCCAACCTCCTCGAAGGTGGGACGCGGACAACGAAGGACCGTGTCCTGCCATACTGCATGTTCATTGACCCGGAGTTGGGACGCGTCGGTATGAGCGAGAAGGAGGCGAAGGAAGCTGGCCGCGACGTTCGTGTTGCCGTGATGCCCGCCAAGCGTGTCGCTCGCGCGAATGAGATGGCGGAGACACGTGGGATGTGGAAGGCGATCGTCGACCGGCAGAGTGGCGAAATCCTGGGTGCTGCCATTCTCGGCGTGAATGGTGGCGAGGTCGTGACGCAGATTCAACTTGCGATGATGGGCGGGCTGAAATACACGGCGTTGCGCGAGGGCATGTTTATTCATCCAGCGCTGGCGGAGGGAATGAATGTGCTGTTTGATAGCTTTCGGGACTGACATGCTATCGGCGTGTTCCAGTTCAAGTCGATTCTGAGATCGGGGCTGTCATCACGACTGCACCAGTCGCCAACAGCTAGTGCTTGTGGTAATCGACCCAAAGCTTGATAACCCAACCGAATAAGCCAACAGCACCGACGGCCGCGCCAGCGATGACGCGTCCAACCATTTTGTAGCCGTGGAGCTCTTTCGACATGTTCTTCAGCTCATCGCCATGGGCGCGTGAGTCGGCCTTCAGGCCTTCAACCGCTTCTTTGAGGCCACCCATTGTTTCCTGCATCTTCATGACGATTTCAACCGTGTAGGTGTAATCGCCAGAAGGCTGCGGAGACTGAACCGGGTAGTCCTCTGGAGTCGCGGTTTTTACCGCCGTTGCGGGGCGTTTCTTGGACGGTTCAGGCATTTGATTTAGAGGCGAGCCATTCCCAAATGTCGGGTCGAGCGCGACCGTGATACCCACGGATGGGGGCGATTAAAAACGTCACAACGTCCCCTAAGCCGAGCGTGTCAGCGAGGTCCTTGCTGGTAGGAAGTTGTGAGCTAAGCAGCCACTTGCCCGACTCGATCTTGTGACTGTTTTCCTTCGTGACATTGGCGGAGACAGCCGAGTCGACTGCTTCGCTACTGCCATTCAGGGCGGTGAGGATGTATGTAGCCATTACGCGAGAAAGTTACCACATTGAGATTGTGCTAGAAGCTGTGCGTTCCTCTGGATCAGACGCTGGAACTGACGTAAGCGTAACAAAGAATCTTTAACGTGGAACAAATGTTCTATGCACACAATTCGGAGAGATAAATCTGGAGCAGGTAAACCTGCGCTGCTTCACAAAGATAAAGGTCGACGGCGCACGCGAATCATTTGTTTCCTAAAAGGAGTGATGGCTCCGATTGCTGTCATTTTGCGAGGTGCCATCCGGGATGAGCCCGACTCGCGAAAGCCCACTGTATTGACGCTATATCAGGCGAGCACGGCTTCCCGAGCGTTTGTAATGGTTGCATTGACTTGCATCGCTTCCGCCAGCAGCGTGTAGCTGCGCTTCCGGGCCTCGTGGTCGTGCGTGATCGTGTTCACGATGAGCTCGCTCAGGTCGAGTTCGCTGGCGAGGCCGTGCAGCCGGGCTGCTACTTTGTCGGGTGTGCCGACGATGTAGCGTGGCCACTCGCTTTCGGGCTCTTCGAAGCTGCCGCGCGTGAACGAGAGCAGTGGGTTTGGAGCCGTAGGTAGTTCGTTGAGTTCGTGCAGCGCAACTTCGGGCGAAGCGACGGGACGGCGGTCGTCCATGCGGATGCGGCGTTGCAGCAGGCGTACGGAAGCGTGGAGATGATCGGCCTCCTCCTGTGTGGTTGCGCAGATGACGCCGATGGCGAGGGTGGTTTCGGGTTGCGAGCGGCCATCGCTGAACTTTGAGGGCTGGAAGTTGCGCTGGTAGTACTCGATGGCCTGGCGCGTGCCTGCGGATGAGAAGAAGTGTGCGTAGGCGTAAGGCAAGCCCTCCTGCGCGGCGGTGACCGAAGACCACATGGAAGAGCCGAGAAGCCAGATGTCTGGCGCGCCGGGTGCGTCAGGAGCGACGCGGATGCGCGAGAACGGATGCGGGCCTTTCGCATCAACGTATTCGCTCCAGCGTTCCGGATTGAGGAAGGCGCGCAGTTCGGCAAGATGCTGTGGAAAGTCGTCGCGCACGGCGGCCTGGCGATCGCGCTTGAGCGCGAAGGCTTCTAGCTGGCCGCCACCCGGGGCGCGGCCGATACCCAGGTCAATCCGGTTCGGAAACATCGCATGGAGCGTGCGGAAAACTTCCGCGACCTTCAGCGGAGCGTAATGCGGGAGCATGATGCCGCCGGAGCCGACTCGAATGCGCTTCGTCGCCGCTGCTGCGCGCGTGATCAGGATCTCCGGCGCGGTACAGGCCAGCAGGTCCATCGCGTGGTGCTCGGAGTACCAGAGGCGCGTATAGCCGAGTGCGTCGACGTGCTGTGCGAGATCGAGCGAATTGGCAAGCGCCTGCGCTGGAGTAGAACCGGCGGGCACCGGAGATTGGTCGAGCACGGAGAGACGAAGGTCGGCCATACATCCATTGGATGAAGCAGCGCGCCGGTTCGACGCGAGCGCCGTTGAGCTTCGCTATGCTGAAGGCTGATGAACTCACCTCTTCAGGAAGTTCCCCCGCTGCTTTCCGTGCAGGACCTGCGGATCTCATTTGGCTCGCATGAAGCGCTGCATGGCGTGTCGTTTGACATTGCGCCGGGAGAGACATTGGGGCTGGTGGGTGAATCGGGTTCGGGAAAGTCGGCGACGTCGCTGGCGATGCTTCGCTTGCTGCCGCCGAGTGCGAGGGTAAGTGGGCGGGTGTTGTTGGGAAGTAGTGGCGCGGCTGGAGAGAAGCAAATTCCCTTCGGGAATGACAGACAGAAAGGCGATGACGTCGGCCATGAAGACTTGCTCAAGCTTCCTGAGGAAGTAATGCGACAGCATCGCGGGCGTTCGTTGGCGATGATTTTTCAGGAGCCGATGACCGCGTTGAACCCTGTGATGACCGTCGGGCGGCAGATTGGCGAGGCATTGCTGGCACATGCGCCGCGAACCTCTCGCGCAGAAGTGCGCGAGCGCGTGTTGCAGGCGATGCATGAAGTCGCGCTGCCCGCGCCGGAGCGGCGGTTCGAGGATTATCCTCACCAGTTTTCAGGTGGACAGCGACAGCGCATCGTCATTGCGATGGCGCTGATCAATAAGCCGCGCCTTTTGATCGCTGATGAGCCGACGACGGCGCTCGACGTTACCGTTCAGGCGCAGATTCTTTCGTTGCTACGCAAACTGCGTGAAGAGCATGGGCTTTCCATGCTGTTCATTTCGCATGATCTTGCAGTGGTGGCGCAGATTGCGGATCGAGTCGCCGTGATGCAGCACGGCGCCATAGTCGAGCAGGGGTTTGCGGAGCAGATTTTCCGCGCACCGCAGGATCCTTACACGCGCAAACTGTTGGCGTCAGCGCCGACGATGCAAACGCGGCGCGATATGCCGCTGGCGTCGGTGAGGCAGATAGGAGACAGCTAGACAGGTAAGTCAAAGGCAAAGGTACACGGTGGGTTGGTCAGGAAGTAACCTGTCTCACTGTTGATGCAGACGGTAGACAGCTAGACAGGTAAGTCAAAGGCAAAGGTACACAGTGGGTTGGCCAGGAGCTAACCTGTCTCACTGTTTACTGTCTACTGTCTACACTGGTCACGTTACGCAACCTCCGTTCGCTATCACTTACTCTGCTGGTTGGCTGTCATTCCATGGCGCAGAGAGTAGACTGACGATTCGCCCAGTATGCGTGTTCTCGTCATTTCCGATATTCATGGCAACCTCCAGGCGCTGGAAGCGGTGATCGCCGCAGCGGGCAGTTTCGACGCGCTTTGGAATCTCGGCGACATGGTTGGGTATGGGGCCAATCCGAATGAAATTATTGAGCGGATGCGGGCGCTGGCGACAATCAATGTCCGCGGAAACCATGATCGTGTCTGCTCAGGATTGACGAGCTCCGAAGGATTTAACCCCGTGGCAGCGGAAGCCGCTGCATGGACCAATCGTCATCTCAGCAAGGAAAACCTTGCCTGGCTGCGAGACGTACCGCAAGGGCCAATCGAAGCCGGGAAGCGCGCGATGTGTGCGCATGGATCGCCGCTGCATGAAGACCACTACATCGTCACGATGCGCGACGCGTGGCTGCCGCTGCAGCGCATGGGTGCGGAGATCACGTTCTTCGGTCATACCCATGTGCAGGGCGGCTTCTCGCAACGCGCGGAGGACTGGGAAGAAGAGCAGCCGGTATACCACCAGCCGGGTGCGCCGGAACAGTTCACCATCTCCGTAGCTGTGGGTTCGAGGCATCTCGTGAACCCAGGCTCTGTTGGGCAGCCGCGCGATATTGACTGGCGCGCCGCGTTTGCGATCTATGACGAAGACGCTGAAAAGGTGACCTTCTACCGCGTGCCATATGACGTCGAAGCAGCGCAGAAAGCCATTCGCAATGCGCAGCTGCCTGAGCGGCTCGCCGCGCGACTGACGCAAGGAAGGTAGAAGCAGACGGGAGACAGTAGACAGTAGACAGTAGAGCGTAGACAGTAGAAGAAAGCTTCGTGGTCTGACGCACATCTCTCCATGCTCTGCTGTCTACTGTCTACTGTCTACTCTCTGCTGTCTACTGTCTGCTCTCTGCCTTTAGAAAAAGCGTCCCAGTGTAAAGACGAACTTGCGCTCGTCGTGATCGCCGATCGCAGGGCCTGCGGTGATAACGCCGAGTGGTGTTTCGGCGATAAAACCGAAGTAAACATCCTGGCGCATCAGCGAACCGT
>CAJCIP010000033.1 GCA_903970445.1 Verrucomicrobia bacterium Tous-C9LFEB
CGTGTTGCCATTACGTCGAAGCTGGTTGCCGATCTTCTGACCACCGCCGGTGCGAACCGCGCTCTGCTCGTCGATCTGCATGCAGCCCAGATTCAGGGGTTCTTCAATATCCCGGTGGATCACTTGTTTGCCAGCCCGGTGTTGGTGAGCTACTTCCGGGAGCTTGACCTGCCGAATCTGACGATCGTTTCGCCGGATGCAGGGGGCGTAGAGCGTGCGCGCTTCTTCGCCAAGAAACTGGATGTACCGTTGGCCATCGTCGACAAGCGGCGGACCGACTTCAATGTCACCGAGGTGATGAACGTGATCGGCGATGTACAAGGCCGGACGTGCTTGATCCTCGACGACATCATCGACACCGCCGGAACGCTGGTGAAGACGGTGGATGCGCTGCTGGCCGAGGGCGCGGAGAAAGTTTATGCGTGCGCGACGCATCCGGTGCTCTCGGGCCCGGCAGTCGAGCGCATCGCAGCATCACGGTTGGAGCAGTTGATCGTGACCAATACCATCCCTCTGCGCGAAGACGCGTTGAAGGTGGAGAAGATCAAAGTGCTTTCGATTGCAGGGCTGCTTGGCCGGGCAATCGAGAGTATTCACATGGAGACCAGCGTCAGTACGCTGTTCAATTAGTCCTCAGTTGTCCGTTCTTCGTTTTTCAGGAAGTGCGGACACACAACCGCGGCAAAGTCCGCAAAGGGAGCAGAGAGACAGCGGTTAGTTGTACTGAGAACGGACGACTAACAACTTTTTCTGTGCCCGAAAGGAAGATTTCATCATGGCATCATCCACGATTGACGCAGTCGTCGCAACGCCCCGCGAGGGCAAGTTCAACAAGAATGCCGCTCGTCGCGTTCGTGTCTCCGGCAAGATCCCCGCGGTTGTCTACGGCGCGGGCCAGGACGCGGTTGCGGTCGCTGTTGACCCTCGCGTCATCACCAAGATTCTGCACTCCGACTCCGGTCACAACACCATCTTCGACCTGAACGTCGAAGGCTCTCCCGTCGTCAAGGCCATGATCGTCGACTGGCAGCACGAGCCGATCAAGGGCAAGCTGCTGCACATCGACCTGAAGCGCATTGCGATGGACAAGATGATGCGCGTGTCGGTGCCGATTCAGTTGGTTGGTGTTCCTTCCGGCGTGAAAACACAGGGCGGAATCCTCGAGCACGTGATGCGTGAGGTCGAGGTCGAGTGCTTGCCGAACGATATTCCGAGCCACCTGGATGTCGACGTCTCTGGTCTTGAATTGCACGGCGTGATCCACGTCTCCGACCTGCCACACTCGGGCAGCATCAAGTTCCTGGGCGATGAGCACGCGACCGTCGCTCACGTCACAGCGATCAAGGAAGAGGCTGTGGCTGCTGACGCGGTTGTCGCCGCTCCGGCCGAGCCAGAGGTTGCCAAGAAGGGCAAGACAGACGCAGCCGCTGCTGCACCTGCTGCCGATGCCAAGGACGCGAAGAAGAAGTAGTTTGACGCGGCCTGCGAATCTATCCAGATGCGCAGGCCGCCTGAGTTTGCTGGAAAGGGAAACAAAGCGTGAAGTTGATTGTCGGTCTCGGCAATCCCGGTATCGAGTATCAGTTCACGCCGCACAACGCTGGCTTTCTCGCTGTGGATCGCATCGCGGACGACTGCGGCGTGGTCCTCTCCAATCGCCGGGGGCGGGCTTTGACCGCGAAGGCACGACTCGCAGGACACGAAGTTCTGCTGGCCAAGCCGGAGACGTACATGAATCTGAGCGGGCTTTCGGTAGCCGCCCTGGTTCAGGAGCTTGAAATCGAAGTTCCGTCGGAGGACCTGATCGTCCTCTACGACGAGCTTGCCTTTCCGCTGGGCAGACTACGCATCAGCGCGAACGGCAGGGCAAACGGGCACAACGGAGTCAAGTCGATCTCCGGTGCGCTTGGAACGGAAGAGTGGCTGCGCATCCGCATTGGGGTTGGAAAACCGGCGCTGGCGGATGGCAGGGAGATCAAAGCTGGCGGCAGGGATTATCTGCTGGCTCAGTTTCGCAAGCAGGAGCTTGCGGTGCTGGATGAAGTGCTTGACAGAGTGGAAGATGCTGTCAAAGCGGTATTGACCGAAGGAGTCAGCGCCGCGATGAACAGATTCAACCGTCGGCCAGAGGATCCGGAGAATGGATCGGATGAGTCGAAGGGGAAGTAAAGAAGAAGTAGCGAAAATTGCTACTGAGACGTAGTCGAAATTCCAAACCGGGTTGGCAGAACAGACGCCAGCACGGTGCGAAGCAGAACTTCGCAGAAAGAAGTAATCGAATGAATCGTACCTACGAAATCATGTTCATCGTCCGGCCGGACGTTGAAGAAGCCGACCTCGACAAGCTGATTGAAGGATTCTCCGCGAACGTCACCAATGGTGGCGGCGAAGTGAAGAGCGTCGAGAAGATGGGCCGCCGCCGGCTCGCCTACACCGTCCGCAAGTTCAACGACGGCTTCTATGTCCTGCTGAACGTTGCCGCTGCCGGTTCGCTGATCACCGAGATCGAGCGCCGCCTCCGCGTCTCCGAGCAGGTGATCAAGTTCATCACTGTTCGCATGGACGAAGAAGAGAAGCGCCTGGCGAAGGTCAAAGCCATCCGCGACACCAAGGTGAAGCGCAGCGCACAGCCGATCGCCGCCCCTGTACAGGCTCCTGCTGCCGCACCGGATGCCGATGCCGCCAAGGCTGAGACCGAAGAAGAGAAGAAGCCAGTTGCCGCAGCTCCGGCTGAGCACGTCCCCTCCGACGCGCCCCCCGAGACTGTCTCTGCAGCGGTCTAACTTCGTCTTCGCATCGAGATCTGCGATGACCTGAAACCGCATCGCACAACGCATCACCGACAGCCGAATTCGCTTCCACTCGACCACACCGGTCGAATGTTCAGAGACTCCATCGCGAGTCTGGAGCGGAGGAAGGCACAACGTACCTGAGAGGAAATATCATGGCTGACGAAACCAGCACGCAATCCACGGAGCACCACGCACCTACATCTCGCCCCGCGCACTCTGGCCCTGGCGCAGGTCCCCGCACTCCACGTCCCGCCGGCGCACCCACCGGTGGCCCGGGCGGCCGCAAGTTCTTCCGCCGCAAGAAGGTCTGCAAGTTCTGCACAGAGAAGATCGACGCCATCTCCTACCGCGACGTTCGCCTGCTGCAGGGCTTCGTTGCCGAGCGCGGAAAGATCGTTCCGCGCCGCCTGACGGGCGTTTGCACGCGTCACCAGCGCAAGCTCAGCCTGGCAATCAAGCAGTCGCGCAACATCGCCCTGCTCGCCTTCGCGGCACGCTTCTAACTTCTTCCGCTGCGCCGGAGCTGGCCG
>CAJCIP010000034.1 GCA_903970445.1 Verrucomicrobia bacterium Tous-C9LFEB
TCCAAGGCCGCCGTATAGTCATACGGCTTGAACGAAGAACCCACCTGCCGTACCGATTGCGTCGCGCGGTTGAACTGCGAGATTGCGAAGTCGCGGCCGCCTACCATCGCCAGCACTTCGCCGTTTGAATTATCAACAGCCATCAGCGAAGCCTGCGCTCCACTATCTTGTTCGAAAAGCAGATGTGGCGCAGAAGCGTCAGCTTTATCGACTCTGACATAAACGACGTCCCCAGGCTGCGCAAGCTCAGTTCCGCGAACCTTCATCGTCCAGGCCCAGTCCGGATACGTCAGCACAATACGCCTCTGCCCTATCCGCACGGTCATCTTCGTCGAGGAAACCTCCATCACCAGCGCGTGGAAATAAACGCCTTCGACGAACGGCTGGCTCCAGTCAGGATGCTTGTAATCCTCCAGCGTCGCGCCGCTGTTCAAAACGTTCTGCAGCTTGCCTTTCCAGCCACGGCGACGCTCATACGTGGCCGTCCCATCAAGCACAGCCTTTTCGGCCGTATGTTGCAGATCGAGATCCATCGTGGTGTACACGCGCAGCCCCGCACCGTGTACCTGCTCCGCGCCGTATTCACGCTCCAGTTGCCGGCGGACTTCTTCCACAAAGTAGGGCGCCTCGGTGTTCGGCGGCGTTTCCAGATGCAGGCCCAGCGGAGCAGCTTTGGCTTCATCTGCTTGGGCCTCTGTGATCTTCCCGTCCAGGACCATCTCGCTGAGCACGAGATTGCGACGCTTCAGCGCACGCTCAGGAAACCGAACAGGTGAATACGACTCCGGCCCCTTAGGAAGCGCAGCCAAAAGCGCAACCTCCGGCAGCGTCAGATCGTGAACATGCTTGCTGAAGTAGTACTCTGACCCGGCCTCGAATCCGTACGTTCCTCGGCCCAGATAGATCTGGTTTGCATAGAGCGCGAAAATTTGTGACTTGGTAAACCGTCGCTCGATCTGCAGCGTAAGAAAGATTTCCTGCAGCTTGCGTCCGTACGTTTTCTCAGAGGAAAGGAACAGGTTTCTCGCCAGCTGCATCGTCAGCGTGGAGGCACCCTGTGACCGTCGGTCTGAATGCAGATCGTGATAAGCGGCGCCGACAACACGTACCAGATTGACGCCGCTGTTGCGCTCGAAATCCTTGTCCTCGATCGAGATAATCGCCTCTCGCAAAGAGGCTGGGAACTCCGAATATGGAACGACGACTCGCCGCTCCAATGAGAACGATCCAAACACCTTACCGTGTATGTCATAAAGCTCAGTTACGGTGCTTGGCCGGTAACGTTCGAGTTCTTCCATCTGCGGAAGATCGATCGCGTACACAATCACAAGGCCAAGCATGACGCCGAAAAGTCCAGATGTCCCAAGCAGCAGAAAGAAGGCCGCCTTACGGGAGGCTTTCTCGTACTGAGGCTCGGCATCAGCGAAAACAAAGCGCCCCATGAGCCGCCACAAAGGCTTCTTTGCAGTCACCGGAGCGCCATCACTGACGGGATTCGTGTCCTTCTTTTCAGGGTTCAGCAGGCTTTGCACGGCAGCTCCCACGTTACCACGTGGCTCCGCAGTGATCCCCGTCAGGCTACGCTGGCTTTGCTTTCAGCAGTTCCAACGCTTTGTTCAGTTGGTCATCAGCTGGCGGCGGTCCTTTGCGGGGAGCTTTTGTCTTCGATGCTGCTGCTCCGGCACCGCTATCGTCATCCGCTGCACCCAGGTCGTCCATGTTTGAGGCAACGAGCGTCTTCGGCGTGACAGCATCGTCTTCAAACTTCTTGCCGGCAGGCGACCCGTATTTTGCGATCGACAGAATCAGCGCTGAGCCATCCGGTAACTCAAAGGTCTTCTGCTGCGCCCCTTCTCCAAAGGTCTTTTCACCCACGAGTTCGCCACGCTTGTTATCCGCAATGGCAGCCGCCACCAACTCCGCCGGACCTGACGTTCCACGATTCACCAAAACAACAAGAGGTGAGGAGGCGTTCACCGTCTTTGCGGCATCAGCCGTAAATGTCTGCTTCGGAACCTTCTGTCCTTCGAGTGTTGCGATCGTTCCGTCTTTCAGAAACAGATTGGCCATTCGGACAGCTTCTGTCATGTCACCCGCGGACACATCGCGCAAATCGAGCAGAATCTTCTTGTTTCCTGCATGAGTCATGCTCTTCACTTTGGCTTCGAGCTGCGAAGTGTGCTCGCGATCGATCACTGCGGGACGCAAATCGAGGATCGACGAGTTCTCATACATCGTCTCGGTCACCGGCGGCTCCGAGATGACAACGCGATTCAGCTTGATCTTGTCTGGGTCCGCCTTGCGCGGCCGAATCACAGCAATCTGTAACTCACTTCCCGGCGCACCCTGCAGCAGCAGCTGGATCATTGCCAGCGAAAGGTCGCGTGTATCTTTGTCGCCGATAGCTTCAATAATGTCGCCGTCGGTAAGGTCCGCTTTGTCTGCCGGACTTCCCGGAACGATCGAAATGATCGTGGCGTAGCCAAAGCGTTTGGAAACATTGATCCCAACCTGCGCCTTGCCGCCCTTGTCTGTCTTGTAGGCCTTGTAGTCAGCTGGCGTGAGGTAGCTCGAATCCGCGTCAAGCGATTCCAACAGTCCGCGTAGAGCCCCTGTCGTCACCGCAGGGATGTTGGGAGCCACAACGTAATCAGACTGTACGTGCTGTAGCACTTCGCTATAAACGCTGATCTGCTTATACGCACCGTCCTGTGCCACATCCGCAGCGGCACGGACTCCATGCACATTCACACCCAGAAACAGACCGAGTACCAGCACGACAGACACAGCAAGCAGAGAGATCTTGACACTCTTGGGCATAGCTTCAGCGTCCCCTCCACAAGGGACAAGACCAACGTCTGCGGATTAGACGTTACACAGTACTGGAATGATACCCTGACTGCGGAAAGGCAGTGAATGGTGGCGGTGAGTGGAATCGAACCACTGACCTACGGGTTATGAGTCCGTCGCTCTAACCATCTGAGCTACACCGCCAAGGGGGACGCTGCGATCCAGCAAGCACCAAAAGTGCCGCGATCACCGGCGACTCTTTCATCATAGATTTCATACACTTCACAGGTCAAACCCTGTTGATCACCGTCATGAGCTTCACTCTAGCTACCGCCATGAGAACAGAGATCGCCGCGAACGTGCTCGCCTTCGCTCCCAACTGCTCGGCTGGCATGAACAGCGCGTCCTGCAACCTCAACGGATTGCTTCATCTGCTGTACGTCATTGCAATTGTTCTTGGTTTCATTCTGCTCCTTGTCGTCGCGTTTGCCATTCACGCGTGGCGAAAAACGAAAGAAGCGGAACTGACACGGCAGTGACCAGCTCCTCGTCAGTCAAGTCTCCGGTACAGCGAGTGATCGGAGTGATCCCCGCCCGGCTTGCTTCCACTCGCTTGCCTCGCAAGGTGCTCCGCGTCATCGCGGGCAAACCACTCCTGTCTTGGGTGTATCAGGCGGCCGTCGCATCCCCGTTGCTCGACCGCGTCATCGTCGCCGCTGACTCAATAGAGGTACAGGAGCTATGCGCGAAGGACGGCTGGCCCTGCATCATGACCTCTCCCGACCTGCCGAGCGGCACCGATCGCCTCTTCTCTGTTGCGCAGGAGATTGAAGCCGACATTTACGTCAACATCCAGGGCGATGAACCTTTGCTCCGCACCGAACACATCACCGCCCTACTAGCGCCCTTCGCTATGGCGCACGTCGACGTGACAACACTCAAGGTTCGCTGCTCGCCGGAAAACATCACCAATCGGAATGCGGTGAAGGTCGTAAGCGCGAACGATGGACGAGCGCTGTACTTTTCCCGCGCAGCCATCCCATTTGACCGGGACGGCAGACAGCAAGCGCGCCATTGGAAACACCTTGGTTTGTACGCGTACCGTGCCGATGCGTTGGCCCGATTTGCCGCACTGCCGCCGGGGCAGCTCGAGCAAACAGAACGCCTGGAACAGTTGCGGCTCTTGGAAAACGGGCTCGCGTTGTACGTCAGCGAATCAGAGTGGGACACCATCGGTGTGGACACCGAAGATGATCTACACCGTGTAGAGGCAATTCTCCTACAGCGCGGCCGCTAAAGCTTCAAAGCGCAGATCCACACCGCTGGATATTGCATGTGTCAGCACGCCTTCCAACGACGAAACGATCCAGTTCGCTCCAGCAGCACGAAGGTCAGCCTCCTCGCTCGTCCCCAACACCGCCAATACACGTGCGCCGGCAGCTCGGCCTGCGCGCACGCCACTTGGTGCATCTTCCACAACGATGCACTCGCCTATCGGCACATGAATCAGCTCGGCACCGCGGCGGTACGGCTCAGGATCCGGTTTCCCTTTCGCCACATCATCCGCACTCACGATGACACCCGGCAGTGGCAGTCCGGCAGCCTTTAGCCGGCCCAGCAAAAGCTTGCGCGTTGCTGAGGTAACAATGGCCCATCGTTCCGGCGGAAGGCTCTCAACAAGCGCTCGCACTCCGGGCAGCACCTGCAGGTCTTCCATGTCTTCCAGTTCGATTTGCTCAATCAACCGCAGACCTTCTCCGGCATCGGCCTCAGGCGCGATTTGCGCGATGATGTCTCTCGCCGGAATACCATGCGGCGTCACATACGTTGCCGCGTTCGGCACCTTGTACAGAGTCGCCCACTTACGCCATGAACGCACAACACTCGCAATCGAACTGATCAGCACGCCATCCATATCGAACAACAGGCCCTTGGCCTGCACCTGTACCAGCTCGCTCATCGCTTAGTGCCTTGCAAAACGAAGGTCTCCGCTGCCGCCAGCACCTTCTGGACGCTTTCGAGGCTACAACTCTCGCAATACACCCGCAGCAGCGGCTCTGTTCCACTCGCCCGCAGAAGCAGCCAGGTCTCTGCTGCATTCGGCTTGCCGTCGCACTCCGGGTTCCTGAGGAAGAACTTGATGCCATCCAGCGTCTCTACGCGCTCTACTTCCAATCCTGCAAAATCGCTGATGCCGGCTCGCGCGCGTTGGATCGCAGACTGCTTCAACTCTTCGTCGATGTGCATGTCGACGCGCCCATACTGGTGCTCGCCGTACTCCGCCTGCAGTGACGCAACAAGCTTGCCGAGCGTCTTCTTCTCATCCGCCATCACGTTCGCGAGCAGCAGGCTGTTCAACAGCCCATCGCGCTCCGGCAGGTGCTTCGCAATCCCCACGCCGCCTGACTCTTCGCCACCAATCAGAATGTTCTTTTCCAACATCAGATCGCACACATATTTGAAGCCGATACCGTGCTCATGCAGCGTCCGACCGTACTTCGCCGCGATCCTGTCCAGCATCTTCGTCGTGTTGAAGGCCCGCGTCACATCACCTGACCAACCTTTGCGATGCAGCAACCACTCCAGCAGAATTGCGAAGATCTTGTGCGCGTCCACGACATTGCCGTGTTCGTCTACAGCCCCAATGCGATCTGCATCACCATCAGTGATGAACGCGGCATCGCATCCATCCGCAACGATCTGCTTCTGTGTCGCTGCGATGTGCGGCAAGATGGGTTCAGGATGAATACCCGGAAATAAAGGGTTCAGTTCATTGCGCATTTCCACGAAGGGAATGCCGGCACGCGTAAATATCCCGGCAATATACCCGCGCCCCGCACCGTACATCGTGTCGATGAGAAACCGATAACCGGACTCCTTGATCGCCTTCAAATCAACGAACGACTCAAGCGCCGCAACGTACGTCGGAGCAAAATCAACTTCCTCAATCACCCCAGGCGTAGATGCATCGCCTAAAGGCTCGGTGAGATAGCCCTCGATGGAAGCAATGATCGACGGCTTTCCTGCACCGCCATAACTCGCCTTGTACTTCACGCCGTTCCACTCCGCTGGGTTGTGGCTGGACGTAATCATGATGCCGCCAGCCGCTCCGCGCTCACGCACTGCAAACGACAGTTCAGGCGTCGGCGTGATCTTGCTCGAGAGAAACACCGGTATGCCGGCCTTCGACAACACTTCAGCCGCGACACCCGCGAACGATTTCGATCCGAACCGCGTGTCGTAACCGATACAGACACCCGCTGCCGCATTCTCGTGCTGTAGGACGTAGTGCGCAATCGCACGGCAAGCAACGCGCACATTCTCATACGTAAAGTCGTCCGCGATGATTCCGCGCCAACCATCCGTGCCGAACTTCACCACTGTCGTCTGCTTCATCTTTTCCATCGGTCTAAATCAAATCCATGCGGCCGGCCCGTTTCAGCTCAGACACGACTTTGCCTACGTCCTGTGATCCGTCACGCGTCGTAATCAGCAGCGCATCCTCGGTCTCAACCACCACAAGATCCTTCACGCCGACCAGCGCCACTGCCTTGCCGGGCGCATACACATAACAACCAGAAGACGTAATCTGCACCTCGTGAGCAGCGTCGACTACGTTCTGCGTCTCACGTCCTTCTGCGACAAACTCATGCAGCGCGGCCCACGAGCCAAGATCGTTCCAGGCAAAATCCGCCGGCAAACAGTAAAGCTCTGACTGCACTTCACCCTTCGCGGAGCGAGGCTCGAGCACTGCGTAGTCGATGGAAATCGACTCACACTGCGGATACAGCTCTGTAAACGTTGCCTCAAACTCCGGCGACCCCCATTTTGCTGCAATCTTCTCCAGCAACGCAGCCATCGCTGGTGCATGCTCGCGAATCGCATTCGCTAGCGTTCGTGCACTCCAGAGGAACATGCCGCTATTCCAGACATAATTTCCTGAGCGCACAAACATGCGGGCGCGTTCCGTATCGGGCTTCTCCGTGAAGCGTCTTACCCGGCGCACAGGAATCGCATGCTTGTCTCCAGCGACTGGCAGTTCAGCAGCGCCAAGTTCGATATACCCGTACCCTGTCTCTGTACGTGTCGGCGGCACACCAAGAACTACGATCTTTTCCCCGGAAGAGGCGAGCCGCGCACCCGCACGCA
>CAJCIP010000035.1 GCA_903970445.1 Verrucomicrobia bacterium Tous-C9LFEB
CGTTCCCACATAGATTCCGCGTTTGCGGCCACGATCCGCCGACCCTCAAGCGCAAACTGTTGAGACGCAGTGGTGTCTGGCTGTGTCTCCCTCAATCTCGAAGCGGCGATAGAACCCCATCCCATAGCACTCTTCTACACAAAACAATCAGGCTATAGTGGGCTTAGGGCTTATTTTTGTTGCTCCGACTCGCTGATGAGTGAAGTAAGTTATTACCGTTGAAGAGGCGCAGCCCGAACCTGAGTCGGAACCCGTCGAAGAAGTTGCTCAACTCGCGTAGACTTCTTGTGATGAGCCAACATGTCTGTGGACGCAGGTGCAAGGTTATGATTCTGCGCTATGTCCGCAGGCGGATGGCTCCAAGGAGACCTGATGTCGACGACCCCATTCTTGGACTTAGGGCTACCTGCTGACCATTCGCAGGATTGGGGCATCCCGACTATCAACGGGAACTTTACCCTCATCGACACGTTCGCTGAGACCTGCATCATTGACGACCCGACCGCAAGCCAGACGATAACGCAGCCAGCTTCGACCTACCTCAATATCAACTCCCTGCAAGCCTTTGGCGCGACGCCAGTCATCCGGTTTGGCGTGGCCGTGAATGTGTGGGACTCGGCCATATCCCGCACGGCGGCTGGAGCATTTTCGTTCGATACGAACACGGTGGGCAACTCGGCGGCGTCGGCCAAGGCTTCGGTATTCAACGCCACTGCTGGGTTCCAAGTCAACTCGGCCGCGCCATCGGGATTCATCCTCGTAGGCAACGGAACGAACTTCGTTGCGAGCAACACGCTACCAGCCGGCCTCGGCTTCTACCAGACCATCCAGCAGGCTGGAACTCCGGTAACACAGCGCCGAATCACAAACTACTTGGCGCCTCTCACGGCAGTAGACGACGCAGGCAATGGATCGACGGATGTGGGTCTGGCGGCCAGCGGGGTGACAGCGGGATCGTACACGGCTCCGACGCTGACGATTGCCGCCAACGGTCTCATCACGGCGGCCGTAAACAACGCCCTGACGTCGGTCACGAACTCGAATGGAACGTACATCGTATTCCCAGACGGAACCTACTTGATGTGGGGCTCGGTGACGCTGGGATCGACGGGAAATGCGCATTCCGTCATCTCAGCCACTTTCCCGCACGCTTTCGTCGGCACTCCAACGGTTCAAGTCACAATGGTTGGATATCCCGACAACTCCAATACATCGGAACTGGGAATCGTAACTGCCGCTGCGGTGACCAGCACGGGCATGACGGTTAATGGAATGTGTCCGGCAGTTTCAGGTGGCGGTGGCGCGAACTTTAACAACTCAGTGGTTGTTAACTGGTTCGCGTCCGGGAAGTAGGCTATGGCGATACCTGGCCAAGGATTTCGTTTCGCTGCCGACGTCCTCTGCGAGGTCAGCCTACACCTCATTGAACCGATCGTTTTTACGACTGCCTCAGCCTTTGCGGTGGGCGGCTACAACGACGGCCCGTACAACACCCTTGGTTATAACGACCCACGCGGATCATTGCTCTATGTAGCTTCGCAGAACGCGATGTATGTCGGCGCTCAGATCGTGGTTGGTTGGGGTTTGACGACGCAGGAAGTGGCTACCATCACGCAAATCAACGCAGACGGAACAGTTCTCACGACTACGCTGGTGAACAGTCACAACCCCGGAGAGACCATCCTGGCGCCGACGTTTCCTACCCAGCAGCCCGTAGATCCACACTGGCAGCAGTCCGAAATGCTGGGCTATCTGAGCCGTGCGCAAAACGAGTTTTTGACCGACTGCGGATGCTTCTACCAGTTCGCTACGCAGAACATGGTCTACGGGCAACTGGTGCAGAACACGCCGGGAACCTGCATCGAGATCAACCGCATTGCCGCGAGCCAGATCAACACCCTAGTTACGTCGCTAACCCGCACGAACAACGAGGTGACATGCGTGACGGTGAATCCGCACGGGTTGGTAGCGGGCAGCACGTTCTTTATGCAGAATGCGGCGGCGGGGTTCGGTGGAGTTTTCGAGATCGACACCGTAGTCAGTCCGACATCCTTCACGTACACGCAGATTGCCGCGAACGGCAGCGCGACGGGCGGAGCGGTTCTCTACTTCACGCGCCTCTATGAAACAACGCAAGCCGAGCTTTCCATGTCCGATCGCACATGGAAGAACAATTACGTCGGCACCCCTAGCTTCTGGTATCAGGATCGTCAGGGCGTCTACAAGTTCGGAGTCGGCGGAAAACCCGCCAGCAACTTTCCGCTTCAGCTTCTGATGTCCGTTCGCGACACGGACACGCTTGGGCTGCTTGATGGGTTCCTCGTTCCCGACGTTCTCGTGCCCATCATCAAGTGGAAAGTTCTTGCTTACGCTTTCTCAAAAAACGGCGTCCAGCAAGACCCGCAGCGCGCGAAGTATTGCGAGGATCGCTATCGTAAAGGGGTAGCCGCGACGAACAGATTCCTGACCGGCATGAGTCTCGGGCTGAAAGGTGGTGCCTGATGGACTCTCAGTACAAGCCTCAAGAGTTTATTTTCGCCAGCAAGGGGCTGTCTGCTAGGCAGGCATCGGATCGTTTGCCGCAGGGGTTCTATATAAATTTGCTGGGTTGCTACGAGAGAGAAGAATCCGCCATGAGCGCCCGGTATGGCAATCAAATTGTCAACCGCGACTCAAACGGCACCGGCTCCGGAGTCAACTACTTCCTGCCCTCGCCAATCCAAACTCTATCGCGCCTGAAGTACAACGCGGCGACGTACCGCTATGCTGGTTCTGGCGACGCTCTCTATCGACGCGTAGGCGACACGCAAGGCCCATACACTTCGATCTTCACCGGCCTCTCGGGTTCACCGTTCGGCACGGCATCCACGAACACTTTTGCCAGTTCGCAACCCTACCTGTTCATCGCAGATGCGGACGTGATGATAAAGGATCAAGGGGTTGGCCTACCAACGCAGTGGGGCATAACGCCGCCAAACCAGCCCCTGAATGCGACGGAGTTTGCGCCGCACCTTCTACTGATTAACGGATTCACTGAACCCACGGGCGACTACACGCTATCGAACGTGACGGGATGGGGTTCGACATCCATCGGCGTGACGACGGTGACTACGGACACGCCGGTCAACGACTTCTTTCAGTTTGGCGGGACGGTCACAGGATTTACGAACGCCTTCAATGGCGGGCTGGCGGCGACCGATGCCGGGCCACAGGCCATCGTCTTCAACATCTACGGAAGCCCGAACCCAGAGCAATTCTCGGCCGCCGGCGTTTCAACAACGCTGCCGGGAACGGCGCGGACGTTCACCTTCACCGGATACTCGGGAAGCATCGCGGCGAACACGACGGGTTCTATCGGCATCACTGTCGATTTGGACTTAAGCCAGAACAATCAGGTGACGGACGACGACCTCATCTGCTTTGCGATGAACCTCTCTGACCCGGCAGGCATTCAGCAGATCAACCTGATGTTCGACGTGAACAACTCGGGCTACACGAGTTCGTACTACACGAAGTCCATCTCCCCGGCGCTGTACCAGTCGGGTATCAACAACTCGACTGACGCCTACACGACGACCTCGAACGAAATCCTGGCGCTTACGCTGGGTGTGGTTACGGGCGACACGTCGACAGCCGTACAGTCCGATGCAAGTTCCATAGTCTCCCAGCTCCAATCCTCGCAGGCGAACAGTGGACAGAGCGCGTGGTCGACCATCTACTCGCGGCGCGGCGACTTCCTTGCCGTGGGCAACGCGGGAGAGAACGGCTTCGATTGGGCCTCGATCACCGGATGGCAGATTCAGGTGGTGACGACGACGAACTCGTCGGTGGAGATTGGGTGCAACGGTCTGTATCTCCAGTGGGGCTCGGGGCCATCCAGCTTCGGCGGCGTGGGCTACGACTACCGGGCAATCTACTTCAATGCGAACACGCAGACCCCCTCAAACCCTTCGAGTGAGCAGTATTTCAGCCAGCAGTTCGGCTATCCAGCCTCGTATCTCGCGCCGATAGTCCTTCGGCAGGCTATCAACGTCACGGGAGTCTACTCTTCCGACCCGCAGGTGACGCACATCCGCCTCTATCGCCGCGGCGGGTTCGTGAACCAAAACTGGTTCTACCTCGACCAGATTCCAAACGTGACCGGCGGCGGCACCTTCAGCTACAAGGACATCATCCCGGATGCGTCTCTGTTGCAGTCGGACATCCTGCAACTGGACAACGATGCTCCGATCACGAGTTCGCTGCAGAACCCCATCGTCACGACTTTGAATGCGGCAACCACGGGGCCGGGCGAGAGTCCGTACTCCCTCTTCACTCCGCAGACGGTGACGACGGCTCAGGCGGCTACCTTCCTACCCAACCAGCTTGTCGTGGTAGGCACTCCGCAGAATCTTGAGCAGGTCTCGGTCGTCACGGGTGGCGTGGGGACGTTCACGGCGGTCTTCCGGCTCACGCACGCGGCTGGAGAGCAGGTACAGGTGTTCTCCATACCCCAGCAGCCCTGCGACCTTGTTACGGTCGCCTACGGGCAGTTGTGGGTGGCCGGAGACCCGAACAATCCACACTTTCTCTACTACTCGAAGCCGGGATACCCGGAGAACTTCTCGCCCCAGAACTACATCCCGGTGGGTTCGCCGAGTTCGCCCATCATGGCGGTCATCAACTACCGCGGGACTCTGGTGGTGGCTACGCTGACATCCTGGTACCAGATTTCACCCGGCAACCCACCATATGCCCAACCGACGGGATCGTCACACGGTCTTTTGTCGAAGACGGGCTGGGTACTGGCGGAAGGTGCTATATGGTATCGGAGCATTGACGGTATACGCCGCTTCACCGGAGCTGACGGCGCCTATATGTCGCTTCCGATCGAGTGGATTTTCACGAATACGCCACAGACCCCCGTTCCGCTTGCGGACAACACGGCTATCGGTTCGACGACGATGGGATT
Organism: Verrucomicrobia bacterium Tous-C9LFEB; assembly: GCA_903970445.1. Classification (GTDB taxonomy): domain Bacteria; phylum Acidobacteriota; class Terriglobia; order Terriglobales; family Acidobacteriaceae; genus Granulicella. Next base: position 4,952 of record CAJCIP010000035.1, read on the forward strand.
CCGGAACAACGTCGTCTACTCGGCCTATCAGGACATCGAAGGCAACTTCGTACGTCTTGAATACTCGACCGATTATCTGCGCTGGCGCAACGACGACGTGCCGGCCATCGCGCAATATCTCGAAGAGGACACGAACACACTCCTGATAGCCAAGTTCATGACGGCGGGAAGTCAGAGCGGCTACGCTATTCTTCAGGACGCGATTGGAGATTACGACGATGGCGGATGGGTCAACGGGCAACTGACCAAAACCCCGATCAACATGGATTTGCAGATGCCGTACGAAGACCTCGGCGCGCCGCACTTCCCGAAGAACTGGAACACGGTAGAGATTGACGCGAACACCAACGGGCAGAATATGGACGTCATCCTCAACTTCGATGACGGCATTGCGCCGCTGAATCTCGGAACCATCAACACGACGATTCGCCAGAAGATCCAACTGGCAGTGAACGACGGCGACGGGCAGGAGTCGTACAAGTGCAGTCCAGAGATCACGGCGGCCGTCATCAAGGCTCCTATCCTGTACCAGATGAACGTGTATGCGGCGGTGCTGGCGGCGGATCGCACGACGCTGGACACGTACTGGCTGAAGTTCGGCGTGGGAGATCAGTCGAAGTTCGTGAAGCAGTGCTATCTGGACTACACCTCAACCGAGCCGGTGGTGATTTCAATATTCGCGGACGGCAGTCTGACGCCGTACTACACCTTCACGCTGCCAGCGGAGCCGAACAGGGCCGTGATTCGTGTGCGGTTCCCGGCGCTGAAGTTGAGGACGTTCCGCATGATCGTGACGAGTGATGCGCCGATGCAGACGTGGAGTGCGCCGCGGCTGGAATGGAAGCCGATACTAGGGCAGGGAGCAAATGGGTATGCCAGTTACGAGGTGACGACATGAAGTGGAGGAGGGCCTAAATGACGAGTAAGGAGTGCTGCACGTTCCGATGCAGTCAGCCTGCAATGCGAGGAAAACAGAAGGTAGTATGGATGATTGACGGAAAGCCGTACTGCAATACGTGTTTCCTCGAATTCTTTGAGCGTAATGAAGTGGGGCGGCAGCGGATTGTTCGGCTGTACAACGACGAGAGTCTCTACGAGGATCGTCGGCCAAAGAAGAGAGCCAAACGCACGAAGACTGGAGTAAACGATGGGCACCGCCTCAACACCTCTGCAACTCACGCAGTTCTCGCTCAGTGACTTCCAGTCGGAAGAGGGCGTAAACCGGATCAACCAATACATCACGAACATCGGGCGGACGCTGAACGCATATATAGGCACGGGCGGCCCGGTTGCACAGCCTTCTGGAATTGACCTGCAGGGGTCAACGATCCAGAACGTGAATGGGGTTGGGCCCGAGCACGAAGTCGTGAGCAAGTCCTTCGCGGAAGCGAATTACTCGGCATCGGCCATCAAGCCCAAACTTGAAGGTGGTGGGAGCCATGCCTTGCAAACGGTGCGGCGCATCGGCGACAGCACGCAGCGGGAACCGGCATCTTCATGGCTGAATGGGCTGATGAGCACAAGTCCAACGGCGAATACCTCGACCATCTCAGCATCAGGGTTTACGGTAACGGTGAGCAGTGGATTCCATCGGTACTTGGACGGAAGCGTGACGTCATACGCCTCTCGCAGCGACACCTTGACGGGATCGTCGCCGGTGACGATTATTTCGCTCACTCGCGCCAGTGGAGTCGTAACAGCAGTCACGTCAACTCCCAGCGGCGTGACTCCCGGAGACTCATTTACGGTGGCTGGAGCGGGAGATAGTTCGTTCAACGGAACGTTCATAGTGTCCACGGTGATAAGCACTACATCGTTCACGTATCTTCAGGCCGGGGCGAACGCAACGACGACGGGCGGAACAATCGGGACATCCCGTATTTTTTATTACAGTCTGTTGAAAACTCAAAAGACTTTAAGCCTATCGCCCCCATTTGACACCGATACGCAAACGAACCGAGTGACGGCCAATCTTGACGGAAGCATCCTGATCGCCGTCGTCGCCGTCAACGGTTCCGGCATCGACCTCGCGAATAGCATGTCAGGCGCAACCCCGCCAGCGGCCACCGGAAACGCCCGCATCATCAACCGCCTGTAGATTCCTCTTGCCTGCAAAGCCTCGTTCGGCTACCATGCTTGCAGTCATGTTGCGAATCGACAAAACAAGCACCGACGCTTTCACCGGCCACATCAGCGTGGACGCACAGGTGCATGAAGTCGAGGGCAATTCGACGACTTTGGGTGCTCTGGAGACCCACGGAATCGCCGCGCACGAACTCCAGACAAGATTCGGCGGCGACGTGAAGGCGTGGCTGAAAAACGTCCATGCAGGAATGCTGCAACGGCATGAGGCGAGAAAGATCGCGGCGCAAGCTGCGCAAGCCCTACGGGGCGTAACGATGTTCAACGAGAAAGACGAGGATACCACCAGTGGAAATCACCCTGCACCTGCCGGAGATAAAGTTTAACGACCGGCCCACGAAGAGCCAAGCCAGCAACATGCTGAACGACATCATCCTGTTTCAGACGAAGGTTCTGGGCAGCCTGCTGGCTACCGGAGACTACACCATCACCGACCAATGGATCGCTCAGGCTTTCAACGCTGTCGTGCAACTCAAGGCCGCGAAGGACATGCTCGACGGCGTAAGCACGGCAGGCGCGGCACGTCCGCAACCTGGCCCTCAGCCGGTACGGTAGGAGACGGGCATGGAATGGAGTCTCGTCGCAATTCCGGCTCTCATGTGGAGCCTATACCGGGTCATTCTTCCGAACCAAAAGTGGGAGTTCGACTTCGACCAGACCAACGCAACCTTCACGCTCATCCTGAACTATCTGGTGCGGTTGGCCTGCGGGCTGATCGTGATGGACGTCGTGCTGGGAGTAGTCGGGCGGCTGCATCAGGTTCCGAAGGGCGCGGTAGGGCTGTGCGTGGCCGGAGCGGTGTACGGGATTCTGTTCCTTGTCCACACACTCGTTGCGTATGAGAGGTATCTTCACGCCAGATACCCGCGCAACGGCATGATGGGCATATCGCCCTATACGACGGCCAGTTATGCGATGACGCGGACGCTCGGATACTCGACGGTGGCGTTCTCGGTCGGCGGACTTGTTTTGACGGTATTGGCGCTGTAAAGGAGAGGTGCGACATGGGCCGCAAGAAAGTAATCAACAGAGAGTACCTTCTCCACGAAAAGGAGATAGGCGTCATCGCACTTCGCTACTGGAGTGGAAAAATCTCCAAAGAGGAGATGGTCGACGCGATGACTGAGGCATACAGTAAGGGCGCAAAATTTTACAGTGATGCCCGTCACGAGATGGTTGGTTTCGCGCAGCACGTCATCGTCCACGAGGAGGAGGCTTCTGAAGCAAGGGCCGGCAATCCACGTTCGTACTGGTGGCCTGAACGCGGCGGATGCGAGTGTCACAATGAGGACGGAACCTTCAAGCAGGGTTTTCTTGAAGAGGAAGAAGCGCGAGAGATACCTGCATGATATCGACCGCGTTTCTCAGCGAAGATAGGAGATTCCGATACTGGCTGTTGCGCGTCTGGGACGAAACGCTACCCTGCTTGTGCGTGATCGGCTTAAATCCGTCTACCGCAGACGAAACGGTGGATGACCCGACAATTCGCCGCGAGATCGCGTTCTCCAAACGCGACGGCTTCGGAAGTCTTCTGAAACTGAACCTGTATGCCTATCGCGCGACAAAACCGTCCGATATGTGGAAGGCGCAGAAGGCGGGGACGGACATTATCGGTGGTGCTCGCAACTGGTGCGACGCGATGAAAGAGAATGCCGGACGCCTCGGATGTACGACAGTGATCGCGGCATGGGGCCTTCACGGAAAGAAGCGAGGGCCGGATATAGCCGCTCGTTGGCCGGGCTTGAAGTGCTTCGGCAAGAACGACGACGGAACACCCAAGCACCCTTTGTACCTCAAGGGCGATACTGAGATTGTGGAGTACGCATGAAGCATGTCGTTTGTTTTAGCGGAGGCAAGGACTCAACCGCTTTGATACTGTGGGCGAAGGAGAACTTGTCTGAGTTCACGGCGGTCTTTTGCGATACAGGGTGGGAACATCCATTGACGCTGGCCTACATAGCCAAGATCAACGCCGATCTGCTAGATGGCAAACTCATCACGCTTACCAGTTCCAAGTACCCAAAGGGGATGCGGGAGCTTGTCGCAATCAAGAAGCGCATTCCGTCCGCTAAGGCTAGATTCTGCACATCCGAACTGAAAGTCCTGCCGATGATCGAATGGCTGAAGACGCAGGACGACGAATGCACGATCTACCAGGGCATCCGAGCCGACGAATCCGCCAACCGGGCGCTTATGCCTGAGCGCGAATGGAGCGACGACTACGATTCGCTTGTGGTGCGCCCTCTAATCGCATGGAAGGCCGAACAGTGCTTTGCACTGATGGCGGAGAAGGGTGTGAAGCCCAACCCTCTCTACCTGATGGGCGCAGGGCGCGTAGGATGCTTCCCTTGCATAATGGTCAACCAGCGCGAACTGAAGGCGCTTATGAAAACGATGCCTGATATCAAAACAGCGATAGCGGAACTCGAAGCGATAGCGGAGAGGTCATTCTTCCCGCCGAACTATATCCCCGCACGGTTTCACACTGGCTGGGACCCGAAGAGCGGCATGAGCTTCCCCAAGTGCAAGGACGTGTTCCGGTACATCGAAAAGACAGACGAGGATCAGCTACCTCTCTTCGCCCCAACATCCTGCATGAGCGTCTACAACCTGTGCGAGTAACCCTATGAGTCTCATTGAAGCTTTCAAACAAGACCACTACCGCTACGGAAACCTCCAGTCGATCCCATACGACAAGAACCGCACGGACGTGTTTCCCGAAGGGTTCCTGGGGCGGCTCTATTTTTCCCTGAAAGGGTCGCGCTTCCATAAGACCCGAGACGGCGACCAGCTTTTAGCTATGCTGTTCTGCGGAATGGTGGATCTCAGTTTCGACAAGATCGTCTCCTACATGGCCTCCATCCCCCTCTGCATTATGGGCATCTGGCAGTCCGACGGAACCTTCAGGCCCGCTGGCATCCACTTCATTCCCACAAAGACCGGCGTCGGCGCGGAGTCGATGGCCTTCGGCGGCTACGGCTTCCTGAAGGAGTATTGGGGGACTGAGGAGCAGGAGAGCCTCACCGTGCTCGGCATCGCGCAAATCTTCGGCGAACTCAACATCAAGCAGTTGCACGGGATGCGCTACAGCACGAACGCCTTCACGGCGCGGTACATGGAGCGTTTCGGGTTCCGAGACCTCTGCACGATTCCAAACTACATGATGCGCGGGAATAAGATGGTGGACGGGGTTCTTTCTACGCTGGCGAGAAGCGATTTTGAGTTGAACTTAACCCACAGGCTGCTGGCGGCTGCCAAATAATTCTGCCCTAAGAATCCAATCGAATCCCCTGAAATGTTACCGTGGCGGGTAGGTAGGCTACGTGCAAATGGGTGTCATCTACAAAATCACGAACACGGTGAACGGCAAGTGCTATGTCGGTAAGACGATGTGCGGCGAGGTGAAGCGCTTCCGCGAGCATAAGTGGAACTGCAATAACGGCACCAAGTCCTACCTGTACAACTCCATGCGTAAGTACGGCATCGCGAACTTCAGCATGGAAGTGATCGACCACGCGCAGACCGAGGCGGAACTAGACGCTAAGGAAATTGAATGGATAGCCAAGCTGCAGGCCGCCGACCCAAGATTTGGATATAACTGCACTCCCGGCGGGGAAGGGGCTTTGCATGGCCCATCGTCCCGTGCCCGGCTGAAGGGCGTAATTAAGCGTAGTCCAGAGGTTATCGCGGCGCTCAAAGCGCGCATCATCTCCGACGAGACAAGAGCGCTTCAGTCGAAGGTAGCCAGAGAGAGAGAGGCCCGGTTCACCCCCGAGCAGCGTAGCGCTAAGGCGCGACACGCCGCCTCAGTATCTGCTGAGAAATTAAGGGGAGTTCCTCGCACACTGGAAGTGCGAATGAAGATCAGTGTCGCGCATAAGGGCAAGAAAATTCCTCTTGATCGCATCCTCAAGCAAGCGGCTAGCTTGAGAGGGCGGAAGCAACCTGCCGACGAGATAGCGCGTCGAGTGGCGACAAGCAAGAAGATTTGGGCAGACCCCGAGAAGCGTAAGGCGCATGGCGATTCGATTCGTGGTCGCAAGCATTCTCCTGAGACGATTGAGCGAATGAAGATTGCAGCAGCGGCACGGCTGGCTAAATATGGGCCGTCCAGAAAGGCTAAGGCATAGCATGGGAAAAGGAGGAGTGGACGCTGCAAATTCTCAGCAACAGACCGACCAGAATGCCTTAACCCAAATTGCGATGGGTCAGGCGAACAATGCGAATACGCTATTCAACGCCTCCCTGCCTGGATTTCAGACTGCAGAAAACCACTATTCTGCTCTTGCTTCGGGAGACCCGTACGCAATTGCATCGGCCATTGCGCCACAGGCGCAACAGGCAGACCAGCAAGCGGCCAGCGCGAAGCAAAACATCCTTCAAAATGGTCCAGCGGGCGGAGAAAAGAACCTCGCGCTCGAGCAGGTGGACGTGAACCGTGGCGCGACCGTGGGCAATGCAGCCTCAAGCGGATATTCTGGGTCGTTCAACGCGCTTGCGCAGCTTGCGGGGCAAGGGGTAGGAGAGTCGCAGAGCGCAAGCGGCCAAGCACTTTCGGGCTACGGAACCGCAGGCGGCATGGCATTGCAGGAGCAGAACCTCCAAGTCCAACAGAAAGGGAATACTCTAGGTGCCCTGAGCTCACTAGGTGGTGATGCAGCCACCTTGTTTGCAGGGAAACTTTGACGGGTCTAGCGGCGGTTCCCCTAACATTGATGGCGGCGCGGGCGCAGACCCGCTTGGCCTCAATGCGGCATCGGGTAATCCGTACGGCTTATCGAACTGGGGCGCGCCTTCGAGTTTTGCTCCGATCTCGAGTCCGCAAAATCCAAATGCCCTGTTTAGTTCTTAGCCTGTAATATGAGGGAACAATGGCCGCTGGATATAACCCGCTCAACCCGCAACCCTACACTCCGCCCGAGTTGCCACAGCAGACGCAGCCTGGCACCGAGCCCATGCCCGCAAAGCCTTCACCGTTTGGTGGGCAGCCGGGGTATCAGTTTACGCAGGGCCCCATCTCACATGGCGGGGCTATTGCCGGTATTGCGGACAACGTTCTTCGTGGGATTGTGAACGGCCACGCGCAGGGTGAGCAGTACAAGGCGCTGAAGTTGAAGAAGCAGTCCGACGATTTGAATGCGTCGTATCAGGCGGACGCGCAGCGGCTTTGGCAGGTGGCTCAAAACCAGTATCAAGCGACGGGCAAGGTTGACCCAAACTCCGATGAGTACAAGCAGGCAAAATCGGCCGTAGATGGGTCGTGGGGTTCACTGCAGCAGTTTCGCGGAACGCTGATAGACCAGCAGGGCGGCGGTAAGAAAAAGGGCGGCAAGAAGCAGCAGGACGAAAAGCCGCCGCAAGCCGTGTTGACCGACCCGAGCTCGACGCCTGAAGAGAAGATGAAGGCGATCTACGCTATCTCCGGGAAGTTGGGAGCTCCGGTATATGGGCAGGTGGCCCAGTTCAACACGCCACGCGCACAGCAGGCATGGCACGCGCAACAACAGGGCGCGGACACGGACGCGGCGAAGGCTGAGACCGAAGCGACAATGGCGAAGATGCAGAACCGCATCGCTGTGTTGAGCGCGAAGGACAACCTGACGCCGCAGGAGATTACAGAACTCGGGGATGAGGAGGAACGGTACAAAAAGCTCCGCGACCTCAACACTCCCTCGAAGGAATCGGCGACGACGCGCGAGTACGTTTCGCCCGACGGCAAGCAGACATCATGGTATGTCCCTGGTCACGAGCCGGAAGGGTGGAACGCGTACAACAAGCCAGCGGCATCAAGCGCTCCGAAACTCGGAACGCTTGGCGGGTCAATGGCGCAGTACGCCAAAGAGAACGGCATGGACCCCAACAATATGCCGCTCGCCGCACAGAATTATGTCCGCGCCTTGGCTCACTGGTACGGGGTCGGCGATACGTCGTCTACCACGAACACGCTAAAGGTGGACATGAACAACCAGTGGGTTCCCATCACGGAAACCAACTCGCGTAGTCGTGGCCCCATGCCGCAGCCTCCTCCGGGGATGAAGGTTCCGAGCTTCGTGTCACCTGATTCGGCGACTCCACCTGCACCGGCGACCGTCACGCAGTCATTCAAGGGAAAGAGTGTTCCGGGCATGGTGGCTCCCGGAAACGTGGATATTGCGAACCGCCCGAACATAGACAACGGTGATGGCACGCACAGCAGCGTGTTTTCGATGAGTTTCGGCACGGATAAGGGCGAGGTTCTTGTCCCCGGGGTTGGCGACGGTAAGACATACCCGGCGCGCAAGTTGACAGAGCAGGAGGCGTGGGATCAGTACAAGAAGACCGGTCAGAATCTTGGCACCTTCAAGACCCCCAAGGATGCCGATGCCTACGCGCAGACGCTTCACGAAGATCAGCAAAAGTACGGCAATGCTCCAGCCGCAACCCGACGCGAGAAGCCGCAACGTACAGCGCCAAACTCCCCTCTTTCGACTTCCGCATCGCCGCGATCTAACGTAAGGGTCGGAACTCCGCTGATGGGAGCGATGGACCCCGTGCTCAAAGGAATGGATCAAGAAACGCATGATGCCATCATCGCCTACAACACGGCAAAGCGGGCGATTGAACACCCAAACGCGCCCAATACAAATGAGATGGTGCTGGCTTTTGCACGCGAGATTTCAGGGCAAAAGAGTATTCGCAGTATGCCCCAGCTTGAACTTGAGTTCAAGGCCGGAACATTGGATCAGAGGCTGAACAGCATTTATCAGCGTTGGAAGAATGGAACCCTTGATCCCACTGTTATGAGCCAAATGGCAGAGGAGATGAGGGCGAACGCCAAGTTCAAGCGCGATGCAGCCGTGGCCGAGCGGACACGTCGAGGTCAAGGGACGGTACAGGGCAACGGTTCTCCGGCGGCTCCGGCGGCAACCCCGCCCCCAACTCAGTCCAAGGGCATCGTGAGCGTCGACCAGGCGATGACCCTGCCAAAGTACAAGGGCAAGTCGCGGGATGAAGTGACCGCCGCTATCACGGCACAGGGGTATACGCCTCAGTGACCGAACAGACCCAACAGCCGGATGACTTTGCCGCCATCGCAAAGCCCATTGCTCCCGCCAAGGCTCCAAAGCCTGTAGCGGCTCCCATTGCCACGCCCGGCGACGACTTCGCGCATATTGCAAAGCCGCACGACGCTGGTCCCAAGGACGACCTCGCTCCCCCATCCATGCACGACCTCGCCTCGTCGAACCCGAAAAACGAAGGCTTGTACCACATGAAGGATGCGGACGGCCATTCATACGCTATCCCGTATTCCAACGTGGAGGCCGTTCCGGACTTCCGCAGCAACTTCGCGACCGAGAAAGAAGCTCAGAGGTACGAGCAGGATCGGCACCATGAGAATTCGATATTGAGTCCAGTGAAGGACTTTGCCGGAAGGGTTCGCGGGAAAATAAACGACCTCACGGAGCCGACGTACGACTATGAGAACTCCACGGCGGCGGGTGTAGGCGAAGGGGATCTTGGAACTTCGGAAATGCTGATGAACATCGTGAAGCGCGGCGTTCGCGGAACTGTTGGATTGGTCGATTTGCCGCCGACGATATTCAAGGCGTTCAAGGATCTCGCTTCTCGTGACGAGAAGGTGGCAGATGCGGGCGAGGAGCAGTTGTGGCACCTTTTGCCGCACGAAATGGCGATTCAAGCCATCAAGGGATACAACGAAGACCGCAAGAAAGACCCCCAGAAGGCCATCGAAAACATCACAGGTGACGTGTTGGCAGCATATGCCACCGGGAAGCTAGTAGAGGGTTCTGGTGGCGCTCTGAAAGCCGCCAAGGAGACGGTAGGCAAGGCTCCCGAAGCGGTCAAGACTGCGGTAGCGAGAAAACTTGCCGGTACAGGTGAGGGGTTCACGAAGCGGGAGGTAGCAGAGCAGGCAACAGCCAACAAGGAAACAGCCCGCAAGGCGAGAGAAGAGTACGACCCTGAGTATAAGCAGAGGGTAACTGACACCGAAGAGGCCAATACCAAGGCACAGCAAGATTTCGAGAAGGCAAAGCAGAAACGGCAAAACCGCGTGACCGAGAAGTTGAAGCGCAGCGAGACTTTGCAGAAGGCGAAGACGCGCGTATTTCAGCACATTAACGACGTGCATGACGCCGCCGTCAACTACTTCAATGAGCAGTACGACAACCTTGCCAAGCAGACCAGTGGTGCTCGCGTAGAACTGTCTCCCTTGACGGAAGCGGTCGAGACGGCAAAACTTAGGGACTTGGCTGACCCCATTACTAAAGTCCCAGTATTTGAGGACATACTCAAGAAGTCCAAGGGCGAGGCTGGTGAGGGTGTCGACGCCCGTCCGCCCGCAAACTGGGACGAGATGAGCCTGGATGAACGTAACGCTTGGCGCGACGAGCAACTGACTGCAAGCGGAGCGACGTATCGTTACTTGCTCGGAAAGTATCGTCAAATCGGAAAGTTGATGAAGAGCCCAAGTCTGCCCGAAGGTGTGCGGACTGGTTTGGCAAACGTGCGCAACGTCATTGAGACGATGCAGACGCAGGCGGCGAAGCTGGCAGACGAGCAAGCCCCTGAGCGCTACGAAGAGGCTTTGGCTGAATGGGAAAAGGATGTTGAGGAGCGTGGCGCGGACAAGGCTGGAAAGAAGCCGGAGATGCCAAAGCGGAAGGCTTCGCGCATCAACTACTCCATCGGCGCGGCGTATCGAAACTTCGCAGAATCCTACCGAGATCCCAACGCAATTGGAACGAAGATTGTCAACGCCCCGACGGCTGAAAGAGGCACAGCGCTACTACTGAAAGACCTCCCAGATGAAGACCTCAGCGATGCGAAGCGGACGCTGATCGGAAAAGAGGGAGCAGGGGGCAAAGAAACCCATGCGACGCAGTGGGCTGGTCGCAACGCGGCTGAAGACTCCACGGGTAATCGCCGTCTCAACACATCGCAAAAGCGCCGGCAGACATCGCGCCTCATCGACAACCTCCGGAAAGCGCAAGCGGATTTCGATGCGGTGCCTGACCCCGGATCAGCCCCTAAATTGAAACTGGCGGAGCCGCCCGATTACGAACCTCCACAAGAGGAAGGGTATAGCGAAGAGAAACTGAAGAACCGCAGGGAAGAGCAAATCAATCGGCGTGTGGCCTTCTATTCAAGCCCCGGATTCCGTATAGGAGCGAGAGGCCTGACAGCGTTTGGAATCGCGGATATTGTCGCTAAGGTGCTCGGGTTTCACGAAGGGGTAGCATTGACCGCTGGCGGAGTTTCCGCCCTGTCGTACCTTGTACCGGCTCAGATCGTAAAACTTCTGACTGACCCGGCGATACAGGAACGGATGCTGAGCATCACGGCGAAGGATCGAGAGGTGCTGGCGAAGCTCCCAGCTAACCAGCGTGCTGTTGTAGAGCAGAACATTATCAACATGGAGAGGGTTGGAAAACAGAAAGGACTCATTCCTAAGGATTCCCCCGTTCCCCTCGCCAATTTCGCGAAGCAGGACATCGTGAAGGCAAAGGCGGAGGCGGCCAAGCCCAAGCCCGAACCTCCACCAGAGGAGCCACCACCAGCCACAGCACCCAAGCCGAGCGGTCCGAACAGCCCGGCACTCCCCGGCATGGAGGGAGCAGTTGCCGAGCAGGAAGCGGCCGCTCACAAGACCGAGACGCAGCGGCAAGAGGCCGAAGCATCCCTCGCCACCCCGAAGGATGACATAAGCCGCGCTACGGGCGAAATGGAGCGCAACAGCCCCTTGTTCCGTGACAGCGAAGCCAGCGGGCAAGGTGGACTGTTCAACCAGCCAGAGGCGGAGCCGCGCAACAATGTTCAGCCCTCCCGTCGCCTCGAAGACCTCAAGGTCGATCCGAAGCGTTTCCAGTACAAGTTGGGCGGGAACAAGGCTGGGGTTACGGACGCGCTCTCGGACGCGAAGTGGAATCAGCAACCCGCAAGCCCGATTCACATTTGGGAAGATCCCGAAGATGGAAACGAGTACGTTGTCAACGGCCATCACCGCTACGACCTCGCGCAGAAGGGCGGAGCCGAGCGCATCAACGTGGAGAAGTGGGACAACAAAAAAATCAAGACGGCGGCAGAGGCTCGGCATCTGGCGGCGCTGATAAATATCGGTGAAGGCAACGGGACATCCATTGATGCCGCGAAGTTCTTCCGCGATAGTGACTTCACCTACGACGACCTCAAAAAAGAAGGAATCAGCCTCAAGAAATCAGTTGCCAACGAAGGTCTATCGTTGACCAAACTGAACAATGACCTCTTCGATCAAGTAGTAGATGGGCGCATCGACCCATCGTTAGGCGCCGCCATCGGGGACGCAACGGAATCCCCGGCAGAACAAGAGGCCATTCTGAAGGACGTGCGACGCCGCGAGAAGCAAGGCCATTCGGTGAGTGCGGCTCAAATCAAGGAATCGGCACGGCTCATCAAGCAATCCCCGACCTTTACCGAGACCACGCAAGACTTGTTCGGCAACCACGAAGAGGAGCGCAACCTGTTCCTTGAGATGGGTGAGGTCTCAGAGTACATCCAGAAGGAACTGGCGGATGAGAAGCGCATCTTCAAGCGCGTGGCGACGAAGGGTGCAAGCGAGCAGTTAGCCAAGGGCAAGAACGTCATCAACCCGGAAGAGAACGCCAAGATTGCGCAACGTGCCGCTCAACTGCGAGAGTTGTACATGAAGCGCAGCGCACAAACCGGGCCGATCCACGCAGCGCTACAGGAAGCCGCCGAACGGCTGGCAGAGGGAGGGAAACCCAATGAGATTAAGCAGGACGCGCTCGACGAAATCCGCGAACACCTCGAAGACGAACTCGGAACCCCTGAATGACGAGCAGAAGACGAGGTTGCTACGCTACTACAAAACAATCCTGCATCGCGACGAGGTGCGGGCATCCCAGATAGCCCGACACGACTACACCCACACGGCAACCCACAAGGAAAGCGGCCACCGCATCGGCAGTCACAATGGAGTCCACTGGTTTGACGTGGAATCCGGAGAGCCCTTCCATGCCGCAGAGTAGCGAACCGAAGCCGCCTGCTGGCTACACACTCGCGCCGCTATCGGACATCCCCGCGTTCATTCGCGAGAACGTAGACCCATCCAAGGTTCAGCAGGTGGTGATGCCGCCGCGCACGGACGACGTAAAGGGTACAGAGACCATCTCCCAAGCGTTCCCCGGACGCATTGAGGTATACCACCCCGAAAAGTACACGAAGGGCACCCAGACCCACGAGATGACGCACGAAGATCAGGACGCACGATCTGAAGGGACGATCAAGCTTCCGCGCGGATACGAGCTTGCGCCGTTCGGCCGTCACTCGTCCCAAGCCCCTGAAAAATACCAGACCGGCACGGAGAAGAACTACGACTACGGCGGCGAGCAGGGGTTGCTGGATGCCCAGAAGCAGCATAAGGGCATAGGCGAATTCAACAAAGAGCAGCAGGCCGATATGGTGGAGGACTACCAGAAGAAGTACAACGACTACATGGCGAAGGCCAAGGCTGGAACCATCACGCAGATGGACAAGCGCGATATGTACCAGACCTACAAGGCGTACCATCCGTACATCCAGCAGATGGCGAACGTGCCAAAGACGTTCAAGGATACCCTGCCCAGCATCTCGGCCATGTTCGGAGCCAAGACGCCTCTAGCGCCGGCGCCGGCAGCGCCAGGATTGCCGGACTACAGCGTAGCGGGGATGGGCGTGATTCCTGCCGACTCATTAATGGGCGGAAAATCCGTCCCAATACCCACGCCGAAGAGGTAGGATGATTGCAGAATGATACGCACTTACACAATGCGACTCAAGCCGACCAAGCGGCAACAAGTGAAACTGAACGATCTGCTTGAGCATTTGTGCGTGCTGTACAACTCCGCTCTTGAGCATAGAAAGAGGTCATGGGAGCAACTTGGAAAGCCAGTAATGTACTACGACCAACAAAGAGCGTTAACGGATTTCCGAGGGAAATCGCTTGAGGTATTTAGCTTTCCTTTGACTATTCAGCGCGATCCCCTTCGGCGCATAGATAGAGCATTTAAGGCATTTTTTAGGAGGGTAAAAGCGGGCGAAAAGCCTGGATACCCACGATTCAAAACAAAAACATCGTACAACTCTTTCAATGTAGCGGAAAGATTTAGCGTTAACGGGAGTTGTCTAAAGATAGCAAGACTTGGGAATTTTAGATTTAAAACTAAGTGCAAAGTAAAGGGCTCATTCAAAACAATAAACATCGCACGTCGAGGCAATCGTTGGATTGCAAACCTAGTTTGTGACATTGGCGAGGCACCAGCGAAACGCCCCGTGTCAAATGCTGTTGGTATTGATCTCGGAGTGACTACGCTGGCGACCTTGAGTGATGGAACAGAGATTGCGAATCCACGCTGGATCAAGCGCGAGGAAGGGCGGCTGGCAGAAGCGCAAAGAGTGTTGGCGCGCAAGACCAAGGGTAGCAAGAATCAGGCAAAGGCAAAAGAACGAGTACGTAGGGTCTATCAGCGAATTGTTGGTTCGCGCAACGCCTACACTACGACAGTTGCGAAGAAGCTGATCGGGCAATATGATCTGATCGCGCACGAAAAGTTAAACATCAAGGCGATGGCGCAGTACGGCTATCTCGGAAAATCCATCATGGATGCGGCGTGGGGTAAATTGATCTGGCGTCTCAATTGCGAAGCTGAAAAGGCTGGCAAGTGGGTCATCCCGGTCAACCCGCGCAATACCACGAAGGCTTGCAGTGGTTGCGGTGAACTCGTACCAAAGACCCTTTCGCAACGGACGCATTGTTGTCCAAGTTGCGGGTTGGTGCTCGGGCGGGATCACAACGCAGCCGTGAATATACTTAGGCTCGGTGAGAGCCTTGTCGAAAGGCAGAAAATTTGTTTGGAGGGTATAGCAAATTGACACAGTTCATCCAATTCGGCGAAGACTTGTTCATCATGCCCGGCCACGTGGCTGCGGTGAAACGCTCATCCCTGCAAGAGGAGCACTGCACGATCATCATGAAGGGCATGTCGGCGCAGGACGGCTTCGTGGTGGAAGGTAAGGCAGAGGATATTGTTGAGGAAATTGAAACGGCTTTAGACGAGGAGCAAGGGTGAAGCCAAACGCCGGGTATTCCCGCCATATCAAGAAAATGCGTATGACTGTTGCGGAGCGAGATTTGATTTACATCCGCAGGTGCTACGAATGTATCAGGAAGAAGTTTTTCAAAAGAAGTGCATTGCCGCCCGTGGAAGCGGTGCTGATTCTCTACTCTTCCCGGAAGAGAATGAATGATCTTCACAGGAGTTGGGGATGCTACGACGAAAGCTATATGGACTGCTTAGGTTTCTATGGAGAGATGTACGCTCCACACTACGGTCTAATCGTTATTGATGATGGATTGGACGAGGTGACAACCATCGGGACGCTAATTCACGAAATGGCGCACATGGCTGTAGAGATAAAGCACAAGCGCAACATGGGGCACGGCAAAGTGTGGCAGGCGGAGATGCTTCGCCTTGCTAGAGCCGGAGCTTTCAAAACCATTTGGTAAGCGAGGAGTAGGCGGATGCCCCTGCAAAAAAGTGGAAGCAAGCGCGCACTGAAGAGAAACTTTCGAGAACTTGGTCGCGGGAAAACGTATGCGCGAACCAAACGCAAAAGCGGAACAAAGGCCGCCAACCGGCAGCGGGTAGCAATCGCGCTCTCTAATCAGCGCAAGTACAAGCGAGGTGGGCGGTGATGGACAAGCACATCAAGTGGGGAATCTTGTCGGTTTGCGCGTGCCTATGCGTATTTCTTGTCGCTGGTACTGTGCTTGTCCTGCAAGGCCGCGAAGCCCTGGCATCCGGTGAGCGCAGCGAAGACCTCCAGATCCTTCATGACATCTTGGTGCAAATCCACAAGCCATGCCAAGGCAGCGGCAAGGACAAAGCCGACAACTGTGGGACAATTTCTCTCGCAAATCAAGTTCTCGTGAAGTCGGGCGATGCCATTGTCGCGACGCAGGTGCAGGAGCAGGGCCTCATCGCGCAAGCGAAACCCATTCTGACGGCAGTCGCGGCGATACCTGTTCACGCCAACGCGACGTTTGATGGCCTGGCTGCTACTTCTAAAGCCCTCACCGGCACCGCGAATGCGGCGACGAGCACTCTCAACGCCTCGACCTCAACGATCAAGGCCGCACAGCCTCTTCTGGATAGCGCCAGCCTCTTCATGGGCGACCTCAATGCCGAGACCAAGCCAGTCATCAATCAGGCAAATCTGTTCCTTGCGAACGCTAACACGCTGGCGACGAATCCCGATGTACCCGGCATCCTGCACGGGTTCAACGTAGGGCTGGCGACCGGAGACCACATGCTGGACACGGCAGATAAAGTCGAGGCGAAGATCACAAAATGCACACTGTACCCAGACTTCAAGTGCATCGCGAGTGGGTTGATTGTCCCGAGCGTGCAGATCGGCGGAGCGGCGGCAGCAGCTTTCCGAAAATAGTTCTTGCAAGCATCATGCAAGCATGAGTATAGTGTCTTCAGGGCTGGATGACTTTATTGTTCCGGTTCAAGACGGCCCCTAAATGTCTACGAACTGGACAGGTTGCGGAGACTCCTAAGTCTGCCCCGCGAGTGCAATACGGTGCGAGATACGTTATGAACAGCAGCGGCTTGGCGTTCCAAGACCTGACCAGAAAGCCCGGCAACAAGGGTGAGTACACGCGATAGGGGTCTCGTGCGGAGTAAACGAGACGTTCCGGTAAACAGACCGGACTGCTGTAAGTTTTGGCTGGGATAGCTCAGACGGTAGAGCAGCGATCGTAAGGTCGTTGGTCGGGGGTTCGACTCCCCCTCCCTGCCCCAAATTTGCAGCGGTACACGGCGAGTACCAACACACCGGTTAGCGAGAAAACCACTCCGCTGCAATTCAACTTCAAGGAGTCCGCATGGCATACGAGATAACCAACATCGGCGGCAACTGCCCCGTACAGGCCGAAGGGATCATCGACGGGATGCCGTTCTACTTTCGTGCGCGGGGTGAGCATTGGAGCTTTAGTGTGGCCGCGACTCCTTACGAGGATCCGGTTCACGCAAGAGGGTTTTACTATCAGGAGCCCTACGCCGAAGGGAAGCAATACGCTGCTGGATGGATGGAAGAGTCGGAAGCGCTGGCCTTCATCGCAAAGGCTGCGAAGTTGTACGAGGAGCGCAACGTATGAGCAGTTTGGTACATTGGGAACCGCTTGTGACGGAAACCAGCGATGAAGCGTGGGGTGTGCCACTAAAGACTCTACTTCAGAATCGCTTCTCCTATGGCTCGCCCATTCGAGGTGCAACGATGAGGCTGGAGAGTGACGGAGAGTGGCTTCAAGGCTTGATCGACGGTGGTTCGGAGCAGTTGCGAAAGCAAGCCCAAGAGTTGATGGTCATTCTCGTTAAACATCAAGCCATCGTTCTGGATGAGGTCAACTGATGGCTAACGAGCACTTCTTTCAAGTCCAAGCAAAAGACCCCGCGATGCAAGCGGTTCTCCAAAAGATCGTCGACCAAGTTTCGGACTCGGACGAGTTTCGGGACATGGCCAGAATCCCACGCAAGGGCCGCGAACCAGATTATCTCTATGGCCGTTGGTGTATAAGATGCCACAACTCATTGCCGGACGACTGGGGCATCAAGCCGTGTGATGTATGCGGAGCGGATACGGGTTCAAGGACGTTCCGATGCGGAAGCGGTGAGATGGGGACTCTGTACTGGTCGAATCCGCCGGGAGACCCAGAGAAGTTTCCAGAGTAAGCCGTCCTCCGGGGCGGCTTTTCCTTTGCTGCGGGCATCTCATAACCGAGGTATCCCCCATGCCAAGTATAGCGGCGCTCGTCGGTCTACTCATATCCCTCATATTTTTGGGCTTAATCCTCTGGTTGTGCTGGTGGTTTATCACTCAGATCCCTGCCCCGGCGCCCATCAACGTCATCATCCGGGTCGTCTTTGCCCTCATCTGCCTGGTCGCTGTTCTGAGCCTTCTGTTCGGAGGCTGGTCGTTCCCGTTTGCGGGGCACAGGCTGGTCTAGCCGCAACTCCGCAGATTCGTGTTGACTTTGCAGCAAGCATCGGCGAACATCCTCGTATGGCTAGGAAACGCGCAAGGTGGGCATCCCAGAGGGACGGCAAGCGCAGCGGATCATTGAACCGCTCCGTAGGCGTACCTGCTGGGCGTCCGGTGCCGAAGCGTTTGATGAAACGGGCGGCTGCCGGTGGGTATGGACGTGCTACGCAGCGTCGAGCTAAGGCAGCACGCGGAGGCGGTCGTTGATTCCAGAAAAGAGACTTCCAGAGTTCACTCGCTTGCTGGTCGATGCGAGTTCGTGTTCAGAACTAGTCGATAAGTTCGACCTGCGCGATGACGCAGTTTCGAAAGCATCATTTGAGAGACTCCAGAGGGAGCAAACCGCAGCATTTTCCAAACTGGTAACCCTATGCGGCGAACTGTCGGCTCCGCATTGGAAGCTGGGCGTTCCGCCAACTGTGGGGTGGTACTGGTTGACAGAATCAGGAAAGCCCGAAGTTGAAGTGGGATACTGGAATCCGAGCATTGGAAAGTTTGTGCGCGGCAACGGCGACCAGATAGAATGGCCGAAGTTTGGAATGCACGCGGGCCCCGTGGTTACGCCAAGGTAAGGCAGCACGCGCGCAACTAACGTGAACGTTGCAAAGCAAAAGGCCAGCCCCGAAAGAGGCTGGCCTTGCTGTTGGTGCCCGCACTCAAGCCGTTTGGGTAAACGCGATCGAGGTCGGGGTGGGCGTCGCCACAACCGGCGTCCCGATCGTCAGCACGATGGTTCCCGAGATGCTGGTGGGCGAGTCTGCGGGGGACGGAGTGATGCCGGAGGCCGTGTAGGTAACGGTCAGCGTCTCACCAACGGTCACAGTGGCCGGCAGGGGGATGGTGACGATGAGGCCGGTCGGATCGACGGTCGGGGTGACCGTGGGGTCGCTGGAGGTGACGGCGAAGGTGGTGCCAGAGGGGAAGGCGGAACCGGCTGGGGTGAGGGTGCCGGTGAAGACGAGGGTTGAACCTGGATCGGGCTGCAGCATGGTGATCTCCTTGAAGGTGATGTGGGTTGGGGTGTGTGGATGGGCGAGCTCGTCGAGACGCTCAAGGATGAGTTCTTCTACCCGGAGAGCGTCTTCGAGGAGGCGGTCTTCTGGAGAAGGTTGGTGCGTGGGGTGATGGCGTTTGCGGGGCATTGACGGCCTCTCTCTGATTATGATGGCAAATCGGGGTCGGACGGAAGAACAACTTCGACAATCTTTTCGACGCGGGTCATGGCTCGCATGTCGAAGGTCGGGAGGCCCTTTGCTGCCGCGATGGAACCTGCGACCTTCTGGGCGTCGTTGTACTGATCCAGCAACCGAAGAGCCTGTTCGGTTCGGTGCGGCTCGTCAAGCTGGGCGATGCGCTGGATCTCGCGGTCGAGGCGTTTGGAGAAAGGGGGCGGTTCGACCTCTTTGGTGGCACCAGAGGCCCGCAGAAGAGCAGCGAGCAGAGCCTGGCGGTCGAAGCGCGAGGGTTCCCGGTGGTAGTGGAGTGCGGCGTGGAGCCTACGGAAGGCCGCAATTGTGAAGAGTTCGCCAAAGCAATTGTCGAAGTGGATGGGTACGTCGTAGCCAAGCGCCAAGCGGCGTACCTCGTTGATCGGTAGACCCTCCATCGAAGCAACATCATCAAGCGAGAGGAAAGGCCGCATGAGGAGAGGTTCATACATTCCACGAAGCCACCTAACTGCATCGGGCGGCGGTTCGTACACGGTGGGCGGGTCGGCGCACACGATTTTTATGTAACCAACCTTTATCGCAGGCAGGAGCCTACTTGGCTCTACCCCGAGTCTTTCCGCCAGCTCCTGTAGAGGAATCGCTCGCGGTTTCTCCTGATGCAGTGCTTCTGGAATCGGTAGATTGGTGGCGAATGCGCGCGATATCCGAGAAGTAGCTCTTCGATTGGTTTTTGACCGTCCGCTTTCCGCCCTTGCGTCCGATCCAAGGGTAGTATTTGGGATCGGATTTGTCATATTTCCCGGAGGGGAGTTTTTTGGGTTCATTGGGGTCTTTGCGCTTTGTCGCCATAGCAAGCATCTTACGACTTTCGTACCGTGCAAGCAAGCGAGATTTCTCTTGCGATGCTTGCATGGTTTTGATACAGTTCTCCAAGCATCACAACCCGCAAGGAAAGACAGAGGAACCCGTCAATGTCAAACACCGAACTTCAAACCACAGGTACGTCGCGCATGGAGCGCGGTGACACCTTCGCGCCTCGCAGTTTGGCTGAGGCTTTCCAATTCGCCGACATGGTACTTGTGTCCGGCATGGCACCCAAGAGCTATCTCGACATCTACTCGAAGGCTATTGAGGGCGGCGCAACAAAGGAAGATGCTGGCATCAAGGCGCGATCGGCTATCGTCGTCGCCTTGCAACTAGGTCTTGAGGTCGGGTTCCAGCCCATGCAGGCTTTGCAGAACATCGCAAGCATCAACGGAACTCCAAGTGTCTGGGGGGATGGAGCCTTAGCTTTGGTGCGCTCTTCTGGATTGCTGGAGTACATCAAAGAAGACAACTTTGACACGATCAAGGCAAATCAGGCGGCGACTTGCGTTGTGAAGCGCAAGGGCGATCCCGAAGAAAAGACGATCACGTTCACTTATGACGACGCCAAGAAGGCGGGCATATTTGACCGTGGGGTCTGGAAAAATTATCCCTACCGCATGTGCATGTTCCGCGCGCGAGGTTTCGCTCTTCGTGACAAGTTTGCGGATATCCTGAAGGGCTTGAAGATTGCGGAAGAGGTCATGGACTACACGGAGATCGACCTCCAACCTGCCGCAGAGAAGCCATCCATTCAGCCGACCATCGTCGTCCCCACGGCGCAGCCCGCAATCGAAGCCAGCAAGCCTGCGGAGACGGCGCATCCGGTACAGGCGACGGAGCCTCAGTCCGAAGCGCAACCCGAGTCTATCTCCATCGACCAGGCGAAGCAGTTTTACCGTGCCTATTCAGCATCTGGATACCTGCCCGAAGAGTCGAAGGCGTTCTTGAAGCTGAAGTTCGGCATCACGGACTCGAGACTCATCAAGCCCGAAGATTTTGTGACGGCGATGTCGTGGGCCAAGATGCCGAAGCCGAAGGACGAGCCGGTTGCGGAGCAGCCGAAACAAGAGTGGACGGGCAACCTGCCGGACGTTGACCCGGACGACGACTACCCTCGCGAGTAGTTCGCCCAATAAGTAGAAACCCAACCCTGCAACCAGAAAGACGAGGACGCACCAATGGAAGCAACCGAAACAACGAAGCCCCACACTCCAGCCGCGCAGAAGCCTACGGCATCCACTCCAACCCCAGCCGTTGCAAAGGAAGACGAGAAGCGCAGCATCACACTTACCTTCACCGGCGCAGACCTTGCCTTGTACGAGAGCATCGTCAAGGACGCCGACGAAGACGGGCGGACCCCGAGCGGCCTGTTGCTGCGCTACATCCGCCAGAACTACGGCAAGTCAAAGGCATAAGTTTCCGGTGTTTCTCTGACGGGTTCCACCGGAGAGGCGGTCAGTCGCGAGAAGGCTGGCCGCCACAAAAAGTACGTTTGACTGCTTTGCGGGTAAGTGAGACATGCCACACCAATACGGCTCCCTCACCCCACGCGAAAGCTAGCAGCAAGGGACGGATACGCACTCCTCTACTGGCCGGGGTCAACGTTGCAAATCCGGATCGCTTACGCAGGAAGTGGCCACATGCGGAAAGCGTACTGCAAGGCGGTCAAATGCACTTTGAAAGGATAGACCGTGGATGATTTGGTTTCAATTCCGCGTGGGTTCTACAGCGGTAGCGCCCACGCGTACTACGATGAGAATGGAAAATGGGTCCCTTCGGCAACACAGGTGCTGAACCTAGTCGGCCTCTCGGACTACAGCCGGGTGAAGCCTGAAGTTCTTGAAGCGAAGCGAGCCATAGGACATGAGGCTCACGCTCTCTGTGCAGAATTCGATATCAACGACTTTGTAGATCCATCGTGGGCTTCGGACGCGGCTGCACCGTACTTGAAGGCGTATCTCAAGTTCAGGGAAGAGCGCCGGTTCGTGCCTGACAAGACGAAGGTGGAGAAGCCGATGATTGCGGTGATCCACGGGATGCCAGTCGGGGTTACACCAGACGCACCTGGCACGTTGGATGGGTACGCGGCGATCCTCGAACGGAAGTGCGTGGAGGCTTCGCAGAGTTCATGGGCGGTTCAGACGGCCCTTCAGGAAATGGCTATTTATGGGACGAATTTCTGTGGCCGGGCTCAGCGGTTCGCCCTGCAACTGAAGAAGAACGGCACGTACAAGATTGACCCGCACCACGACCACAAGCGGGACGCGAGCCGGGCGATTGCTTGTTTGACGACGGTGTACATGAGACTGGACGAAGGTCAACGTTTGTGGGAGATGGTTTAGCTGGAGAGGTGCATGGCTTACGCGAGTGCAAAAGAGCAGATAAAAAGCGGGGTAGTTATCAACCCTGATACGGAATGCTGGGAGTGGCAAAGGTTTGTTGACCGCTACGGCTATGGCATGGTGGGTCGTTCCAATAAAACACACCGCGCTCATCGAGTTTCTTACGAAGCATTTAGGGGAGTGATCCCCGAAGGTCTAACAGTGGATCACCTCTGCATGAATCGTAGATGTGTGAACCCTGACCACCTTGAGTGCGTTACGCATGTAGACAACACAAAACGTGCTGCCGCCGCAAGACGCAAGGAGGAATGCAGTCATGGCCACCCGCTTTCGGGAGACAACTTGTACGTGTACAAGAATCGGAGGTTCTGTAGAACTTGCAATCGCATTTACATGAAAAAGTCCTTAAATAAGAGGGCTTTAAAAGTCAGTGAGGTGCTCAATGAAGGCTGACGGTCTCTGCGCTCTCCTGCGGCATCAATGGGAACCCCATCCTGACAAAGAAGGTTTTGAGTGGTGCAGGTATTGCCTGCGAGAGAGGAAGGTTGGAGATGAGCGAGTTGACGGATGAGCAGTTGCGGGTAGCTGACAGCTTTTTGCGGCAGAACGGATACGCCATCACGCCGGGTTTGATTGGTAAACTCGCGCTCTTGTTGCAAATGCCGTGGGATGAACCTACGCAAGAAGAGGTAGGGGATCTTCGAAACGAGTATGTGTGTGGCGTGAAGGGTCGGTCTGGATCGTTTGAAGTTGGGCTGAAGAACTTTGTCGCCAACCGCAACGCCGCGCTCTTCCCGAAGCCACCAGACCCACGCCTCAATGCAGTGATCTGTGCGCTTCAGGGCACCAACGCTGTGCCTTTGGGGCACGATATCACGCCGCTGGCTACGAAGATACTGGCCGCATTGGACGAGGTGAAGTCATGACGACTCTGATGTTTCTGCTACTCGCTCAATTCCGATTCCCGCGCTACCACGAGACCTACGTCCGTGATTGTCGCGGCCACTTCATCGCCATCTATGCCGACAAGCAGATGACGCAGCAGTTGGCGAATCCCCTCTATACGCCAGAGGGTTCGAGGTACATTTTCTACACGGGATCGCCGTGCATTCAGGTGGAGGTGAAGTGATGGGATTTTTCGACAGACCGGATGTAGATCGCCGCGAAGAAGAGATCAATCGGCTTCGCGGTGAACTCGACCAACGCAACAAGATGTCTCCATTTGAGCGGGTTCACCACGAGATCATTGGACGCAGCTTTACCGTAGAGCAAGCTCGTCGGCTGAAAGACCTGCTTGACATCGCAACGCACCCATAGCGACTTCCGTACCGTTGCGCTCCTGCAAGCATCTTGATACAGTTCAGGAATCAGGCGTGACTTGGTTCGGTTCGGCTAGGCTCGGTTAGCTGAGGTTTGGTAGGGTATGGGCAACTTAAATTGAAAGGAAAGACCAATGATTAAGTCGGATAGCAGTTTGTTTAGCGCATACGAGTGGGACGAGAGTTGGACACTAACAGTAGTTTTTCGCAGCAATGGCAGCGTTCGCGCATACGGCGATGTCCCGCCGGAGATTTACCAGGAGTTTCACAACTCCGAGTCCAAGGGCAAGTATTACAACAGTTTCATTAAGTCGAAGTTCGAGTCGGTCGAAGCTGGCAAGGTGACGGACGAGGAGATCGCTGAAGCCGTAGCAGAGACGGCGGCGTTCGTCTACGTGGACGAGCAGAAGGCGCTTGGCAACACGATAGAGGTGACGGCGACTCTTCCTCCACTTGAGGTTCCAAACCCGCGTTCGCAAATGATGGTTGAGGGTTTGGGCATCACTGACGACGACATCCGCGCCGTAGACCCTTCATGGAAGGGCGATGCCAAGCCCAGCGACGAGTCCATTGGCGAAATCCTCTCGAAGACGGAGAATGTAGGCATGTCCGTCCCCAAAGCCAACCGCACCGAGCTCCAGACCCTCATGGAGGAGTCTACGGGACTCGCCAGCGTACAGCCGGTCATCCGGTCGGCTGCCGAGTACACTGAGGTCTCGGAGCGCCTCAAGCGCAAGGTGAGCGTTCGCGATCGTCTCTTTGGCATCCTCGACCCCGTTCGCAAGGCGCTGTGGGACGCTCTGCAGGTCACGCGGACGCAGCATGGCTTGATCCTCGATCCAATCGACACCAGCATCGCCAACGACAAGAAGGCGTTGAACGCATGGAACGCCGAGCAGCAGCGCATCGCGGCGGAGAAGCAGCGTGCAGACCAACTTGAGGCAGAGAGGGCAGCAGCAGCCGATCAGCAGCGTCGCACGGAGGAGTTGAGGCTGGAGATGGCCTCGCAGCACGCGGAGGCCGGTGATTCCGAGATGGCCGAGGCATCACTGTTTGACGAGACCATCGTAGCGGCTCCAGTGCCGGTCTACGCCCCTCGCGTGGTGGTAGACACCCCGAAGATAGAAGGGCAGTCCTTCCGCAAGAACTGGGGCGCCCGGGTCGACAGCTTGGAGGAACTGGTTCTGGACGTAGCCAAGGGAATTGAGAGCATCCGCGCGACGGGCAGCCTTGCCGGTCACGCGCCAATCACAATGCTCGACCCAAACATGCCGGCGCTCAACAAGCGAGCGAAGGCGGACGAGCGGACGAACCTGTTCCCTGGAGTTGTGGCGTTCAACGAGCCGGTCTTGGCTCAAAGAAAGGCGAAATAGATGACAACCAAAGAGCGTATCGTCGTCCGTGTCCTGTTGCTGGTAGCAGTTCTGCTGGCACCGGGTGAGTGGTCGAAGGAGATTCAGAACCTCGCCAACCACATCAACCAAGAGAGATTTGAGGTGAAGTAAATGCGCGGTATTGTTGCATGGTTTCAAAACGGACGCGGCTTTGGCTTCGTAACCCCAAATGGTGGCGGTAAGGACCTGTTTGTACACTTCTCCGAGATCCGCGTCAACGGCTTCAAGACCCTCACCCAAGGTCAACGGGTCGAGTTCGACATCGGCACCCGCGAGTCCGACGGCAAGGAAATGGCAATCAACGTGTTCCCGCTGGACAACCCGGCAGAAGGAGAAAATCATGGCAGCAGAACCACTACAAATCGCTGACAGCACACACCTGAAGGGCGCGAGCTATGACGAGGACGCGCAGGAGTTGGCGATTGACTTCGGCAAGGCCACGTACATCTACTCAAACGTGACGAAGGACGTCGCCGACGAGCTGGCAGCCGCACCGTCGGCGGGTACTTTTCTGCATAACGTCATTAAAGCGAATCCATCGCTGTACCCGTACCGCAAAGCGTAGAGGAGTCTGCAAGTGGAAGAGAGTCTGCCGGCAAGTGTGCAAACAGAGATCACCGTTCTTGGAGCCTGCCTCCTGGATGCGAACGCGATCAACGACGCACTGGAGTTCTTGACGGCAGACGACTTCCTGCTCGATTCGCATAGGCGCATCTACACGTCCATATGCGAACTCGCAGAGACGGGTAACGCGGTAGACACCATCACGGTGATGGAGGATCTGACTCGCCGCAAGTGGCTTGATTCTATCGGCGGCGTGGCGTACTTGGCGTCCTTGACTGAGGGGGTTCCGCGCAACCCCAGTGTGGCCGATTACGTCCGCATCGTGAAGGACAAGTCGGCTCTGAGGCAGTTACTCAGCATCTGCAACGATGGGGCGGTAAGAGCCTCAGACCAATCGGAAAACTCTACAGAAGTTATCGCCGAATTGGAAGAAAAGATACTCGAACTGTCCCAGCGGCAAACCACTCAGGTATTCACCACCATCCTTGATGCAGTGCAAGAGCAGGGAGGTTTTGACGAATACATGCAGCACATGTGCGACCCGGCGCAGTTGACGGGGTTGCCGACAGGATTCAAGGACGTAGATGAGGTTTTAGGGGGGTTCCAGCCGGGCGAGTTGACGTTGATAGCCGCGAGACCCGCCCAAGGGAAGACGGCCATGCTGTTGAATATGGCCACGAACATTGTAGATGCTGATAGGGAAGCTGTTGTCGCGTTGTTCTCTCTGGAGATGTCGAAGATGTCTCTGCACAAGCGCATGATCGCATCTATAGCAGGAGTGAGTAGCAGGCGGGCTCAGATGGGATTCCTGAGCGCCGAAGAGAAGCGCCGCATGACGTCGGCATTGCTTAGAATTGCGGATCGCAACCTGATGATTGACGATACGCCGAGCATCACGATTGCGCAGATGCGTGCGCGGTGCCGAAGGCTAAAACAAAAGCAGGGAAGGCTTGATCTTGTTGGAGTAGATTACCTGCAACTCATGAAATCTACTGGCAAGCACGGAAACAGGCAGGAAGAGGTCGCAGCAGTTTCTAGGGGTCTAAAGGCATTGTCTAGGGAACTGGAGGTTCCGGTTGCGGCACTTTCGCAGGTGGGGCGAAGCAGTGAAGGGCGAGCAGACAAGAGGCCCATGTTGAGTGATTTGAGAGAGTCTGGATCGCAGGAAGCGGACGCGGACGTGGTGGCGTTTATCCACCGCGAGGAATACTATGCGGCAGAAGACGATCCGAACGTTGAACGCGGAACCGCTGAGTACATCATTGCCAAGAACAGACACGGAGCGACAGGTACACGCAAGCTGGCTTACCAGGCAGACGTGACGCGGTTTTCCAACCTAGAAATCTATCGGGGCGACCCGAGAGACGTAGCATACTGATTCACAAATCTGAGACGAGGAAAGCAGGTAAGAGATGGTTGAGCATGTGATTATCGGTATTTTGATCGTACTGTGTGCGGTGCTGGCTGGCACGGCGCTGAAGAACTCAAACTACGCGGACGAGTGGAAGGCTCATCATGAGATCGCTCAACTGGCGTATACCGCCACCAAGAATGACTTGGCGGATGAGCGAGAGCAGCGTCAGGCCGCTGAGGTGAAGCTGGAGCAGGGGTGCCTTGACTTGGCGGAGTTGCGTAATGAACTGAGCGATCTGACGAAGGACTATGGCGTTCTGGCGGAGGAGAACAGTCGTCTATACGGAGAAAATGTTCAGTTGAGCACCCTCTTAGAGAAGCAGGCAAAGCGGCTGGAGAAGTACGAGCCGAAGAAGGTCGTGGCGGTCGCCAAGAAGGCAGTCAAGGCGCCGGCGAAGGCCGTGGCAAAGAAGAAGACACACGGCCAGCACGAACTGGCGTAGAGGATAGATCAATGCAGGGATTTCAGCCAACACGCTTTGAGTGGACAGCAAGCGTTGAAGAGTACAACCCGCACATGACCATCACGATTGAATCCCGCGATGGCTACGAAGGCCGGAA
Organism: Verrucomicrobia bacterium Tous-C9LFEB; assembly: GCA_903970445.1. Classification (GTDB taxonomy): domain Bacteria; phylum Acidobacteriota; class Terriglobia; order Terriglobales; family Acidobacteriaceae; genus Granulicella. The sequence continues at coordinate 32,809 of CAJCIP010000035.1, forward strand.
GTGGTGCATCAAGCAGGGCAGCAACTGTCTCGGCAAAGACGGGCATTGGGAGTACGAAGCGCAACCATCAAGCCGGACAGATGAGTTCAAAGAACGATGCCGATGGGATACGCCGGAGCAGGCCGCTGACTTCCTGCTGCACGGAACTTACCACCCCGGATACACTTCGCTGCACCCCAAGAAAGGTTGATTTTGAGATGGGTTTGCGCTACGCTACCCAAACACGCGCTGGACTAATTACCCAGCGAAGGCGGTGCGGGAACCTTGAACCCCGCGCCGCCGCCCTTTCAAGGAGGATGACGATGAAATTGTGCGATTACTGCGACGACCCCGACTGCAAAATACCCTACGGCACATGTCACTGTACGTGCGGGGGAGAAACGAAAATCGCTCCCCGAACCGCGCGTCGCGATAAACGCGTCCGTGGTAGACCAGTACTGTTTATTAACGGCCATGTGACGGTCAAGCCTAGACCCAAGTCCCTACTCGTAGACGACGCGGCTATCGTACTGATCCCGTTGACGCAAGGACAAGTCGCAACAATTGACGCAAGCAAATTGATCCAGTGCCCGTATCGTTATTTTGCATTGGCGACGAAGCAGGGAGGGTTCAAGGCGTGCCGATGGTCCCGTGTCGACGGGAAAAATATGTTGATTCAAATGTCGCACGATATCGTTGGGCGGCCTCCAAAAGGAAAAGTCGTGGATCACATTGATGGCGACGGTCTGAACAACCGTGAAGCTAATTTGCGGACGATAGGTTTCTTTGGAAATAACCAAAATCGAAACACCGACGGACTGAATAAGTACGGGTACACCGGCATCTGGTTCTCTAAGAGTCGCAACAAGTACTGCGCTTCGATAACGGCAAATGGGAAGCGCCACATACTGGGCAGGTTCGATACGGCAGAAAAATCTGGTCAAGCCTACGAAGAGGCATCTGAAAGACTTTTTGGCGAGTACAAGCGGAGGAAGAAATGATTTATGAATGGCCGATCGTAGCTTTGGAAGCTATACGCAAGTTGTATCCTCGAAAGGTGAGCAAGAAAGCGGAGATGATCGCACTCGCAAAAGCGCTGCAACGCATCTCGGATGGAGAGGTTGACGGATCACACAGAACCATTGAAGAATCCATATCTTACATGCGTGAGCGTATCGCTGAGGCCGCTGACATCTTATCTCCGCGCGAAGAGAAGTATATTCCCCACCTGGCCACGTACCTGAACCAGCGCCGCTACCTCACGCCCACCTTGCCGCCGCCGGCGAACCTAGAGGACGCCATCAGCATCCTGGCGTGCTACCCGACGGTGACCGAAGTAGACATCAAGGCGCACATGCCAGTGCTGCGGGTGCTGGACGAGCACTGCCGGTATTTGCAAGCGACCCACGGCGGCAATGCGGCCGCAAGCTACATCCGGACGCGGACGATTCGGTATGCGGAGTGCGTGCGCCGCTGGCCGGAGTCCGAAATGCAGTTTGTTCCATCCCCGCTGAAATGGTTTACGGAGAGACGCTATGAACAGGACGAAAAATGGTGGGTTCGAACTACAGCCAACGGATTCCAAGGCGAGCGAGACCAAATCAGCCGACTCCTCCAGTAGGATGAAGATGTGGGTGGCGGCTGAGTATCAAGTTCTGCGCGAATGCGTGCCGGGGCCGGTGATGTCGGACGCGGCCACAAAGATCATGCTGAACGGGCTTGAGCAGATATCGCTGCAGGTGGGAGAGTCCAAGTTTCACGAGGTAATTTTGAAGGCGATAGAGACATGCGAACGGCGTCCGACACTGGCGACGCTGAGGAAGTTGGCGGGCCTAAATGCCCGATTGAGTCCGCAAGATGAAGCACTGGCTAGGGCGTGGGAGACGGTCACGGTATGCGTGACCAGATTCCTTCAGTACGACGGCGAGGGCAATGTCAGCCTCAAGTCGCGTGTAGCGCAGCGTGACGGGCACTATTTCGAAGAGGAACCCCCGCTCGTCCCAGATGGTGTCCTGCGCGCCGTGCGGTCTATGGGTGGGTGGAAGGCTCTGGTGGAGTCCTATCCGACCTTCTGGTCGCATAAGTTCACCGGCTTCAAAGAGGTCTACGTGCCGAGCGAGGGTGAGCAGGCAATGTTGCTGGAATCGGGTTCGCGGGAACTGGCGGTAGGGAGGTGAGCGACCTGACGATTGTGCCGATGGATTTCGCAGAGGCAAATGCTTTTGTCGCAAAGCATCATCGCCATCACAAGCCCATGCCAGGCTGCAAGTTTTCCATCGGAGTAGCGAAAGGCGGCGAGGTGGTCGGTGTAGCGATGGTGGGTCGCCCGGTCGCCCGGATGCTGGATGACGGGTGGACACTCGAAGTAAACCGCGTCGCTACAGATGGGAGCCGGAACGCTTGCTCTATGCTGTACGGGGCCGCGTGGCGAACCGCGAAAGCGATGGGCTACAGAAAACTCGTAACCTACATTCTCGACACGGAGCCCGGCACATCTCTTACTGCGGCGGGATGGAAGTGCATCGGCCAAGCTGGCGGTGGTTCGTGGGGACGTGCAGATAGGCCGAGAGTTGACAAGCATCCAACGCAGGGCAAGATTCGATGGGAAGCCCCGCCCCCTGAAATAGACGACCTAAGCCTCCAAAAGTAAAGCCCGGTGCGTTACCATCGGGGCGATATGGCTACCTTTGCCCCTGCAATCGCCCCAGTAGTTCTGCCTCCTCAAGGGAGCGCGGAACTACGTTTGTTTGATCGGGAAGTCCGTCAGACCGCCAAAGTCCTGAAATCAGCCACGATGCGCCTTGCGTACTTCTCGTCCAGGCTGCGCGCTGCCATGGCGGAATCCGGCGGTGACTGGTCAGTTCTCGGGGTTCAAATCGTAGTTGAGGACGCCAGCGGAAACTTTGTGCCGCGGCTGGCGGTGACGGAGGACGAGTACCGGCGCGGCCTCGACATCCCGCGGTCGACGTACTTTAAGGCGGCGGGAATCGGCGAGGCCCTGAGCCAGATCTCCCTTGAGGACATGGAGCAAATTCCCGTCGGTTGTGCAATGCTGCTTCTGCAGGTAGACCCCTCCATCATCTCGGCTTATCCGTGGGTACGAGAGGCGAAGTTTCTATCGGAAGAGGAGTTTGCCCGGAAGATCGCCCAGCGGAACCGGCAGCATGGCATCGAACGCGAGCCGACGGCCAATTTCTCCATCAAAGTTCCCGTCACGACCAAGAAGTTCCTCGAAGAGACGGTAGAGCGGTTTAGGGTTGAGCACGAGCTCGGAACCACAGCGGAAGCCCTTGAACTGCTAATTGCGGACATCCACGACCGTCCAAACGCGATGGCAACGATGAAAGCCGCCAAGACGCTGATTGAGTGGTCGATGAACCGACTAAGGAAGCGCAAGGGTGGAGAAGATCGCCGCGAGTTTCAGTGGCTCAACCGCGCCTTTACGATGCTGACAAAAACCTATCAGGCGGTGAGATTGGAAGGTTCCGATGAGGAAAACCAAGAAAAGGTTCACTACGAGTCGCTCATTTACGGCCGTCCGCAAAGACCCAAGTGGGACGGAGCGATGTCTACCGAGCCCGTCCGGTCGCTCCGAACGGCGGGTGAGGTTGGGACGGATTTGGCAGATCCAACAGGGTCTCTGTATGTCATGTCAGACGGAACTGTCCTTGATGGAAGCGAAGATGATCTCGAAGGTGACGGGGGTGCAGAAGGATGATCGGATTGAAAACAATGTCGTCGTTCACGCGAAATGTGTTGCTGACTATCGCCGCGATCATCCTTGTTCTGTGCCCGATGAAGACGAAGGCGCAGGGCGGATCAATTTACGGGCAGGCGATCAGCAGTACGGGTAAGCCCATTCCCTTCGCGACGGTGAGGGTGTGCGCCTATGCCGGCGGCGGGGGGATACCCTGCACTCCGCTTTCTTCGGTATTCAGCGACCTCGCCTTGACGCAGCCGGTGTCGAATCCCTACACAAGCGACCAGGCGGGCAATTTCAGCGTCTTCGTGGCTTCTGGAAACGCCTATATCGTGCAGATATCCGGAACCGGGGACAACTTCTCTTACCTCGTTACGGTCGGAGGGATCGGCGGAGGCACAGTCTCCAGCGTAGGGCTCACGGCACCGAGCAGCATCCTAAACGTGGCCGGAAGTCCCATCACGGGAGCGGGGACGTTTGCGCTCACCCTCGCCAACCAGACAGCGAACACGGCATTCCTCGGCCCTGCAACCGGCAGTGCGGCCGCGCCGACCTTCCGCAGCCTCGTGCCGGCCGACATCACCCCAGCAGGAACCCTAACCAACAATACGACGGGTAACGCGGCGACGGCGACGGCATTACAGGCTACGACACAGTGCGCGACAGGGCAGGCGCCGACCGGAATCGCGGCAAACGGAACGGTTGAGAATTGCACGGCCTATGCGCTATCAGGAAGTTCGGTGCAACAGTTGCTGGCGGGATCGGGAATCGGCTTGTCCCCGAGCGGCGGCACGGGCGTGGTAACGGTCACGAATACGGGGTTGACGGGGTTGACGACGACAGGGGCTAATGGGCCGTCAACAGTGAGCGCGGGAGTTCTAAACGTGCCGACATACTGCGGTACGGGATCGGCAGCTTGTTTCCTGCTAGGCGGATCTAACCAGACCGTAACCCAATCCCCCACCTTCGGAAACGTGACGCCGTTTACGCTTTGCCCGACGAGTAGTTCGGCAAATTGCACATTGAATGTAAATACACCCGGTGGTTCAAGTGTTCCATTCGTAACTTTTTTCAATGGCGGTGGCGTAGACTTCTTTTCTCTTACCGGGGGGTTTAGTTTCCTTTCCGCTTCGGGGTTTGAGTTCAATGTGGGATCGTCCCTTATTCTATCATCCGATGCTTTCGGCACTGTATCCGCGCAGTCGGCCAGCAACAACTTTCCCTCATTCATTGTCAATCCAGGGATACCAGATGCTGGCGTTGCTGGCTTCTACTTTGCTGCTTGCCAGCACACGTTGTGCGCAATAGGCATGACACCCGAAGTTGCCGATCTGCAGGTAACTCTGGAGGGAGTAACTGAGGTAAAGGACGCAGAGGGAAATGCGGCAGTAGTTTGCAATAATGTGGACGGGTGCCCAGTTTCTCTGGCTACGACAAACCAGTTTAATCTCTGCCAAGCTCCTTTTTACGCATCGTGTACTAGCGCATCCTTTGGTCAGAAAGGATTCCAGACGACAACGAGCGGTACGACAGCGGCGGGAACTACGGTTGTGGTCGCAAGCGCTGGTGATTGGGTAGCATCGAGTGCTGGATTTTCTTATGGGCACGAAGGAATCTACATTCCCGGTGCTGGAGTTTCAGGCGCTGGATACATAGGAACCGTCACTTCTGTCAGCGGAACCACGCTGACGGTTACGCCTGCGACTTCCACCAGCGTGGCAAGCGGTACTGCAGTTTTGCATGATGAGACGGCGGCAATTCAGGCGGCTGTTGCGGTGACTAATTACACAACGCCCACACAGGTAAACTGCCCTGCTGGCGTGTACAACATCAACGGGCCTTTTCGCGATACAGGCACGTTCGACTCGATCATCGAGATGCCTACGTTCAGCTACAACGACTCGCTGAATGTTAACGCACCAGCTCAGTTCATCCTAAACGGAACGACAACTCTAGCCAACTTTGGTGGTGGAGTTCAGGGGTGCACTCTGCGTACTGATGCAGTGGATACGGTCAATGGTGGGGCTGGAGCGGTGTTTGCGGCAAACGGTGGATCGAATGGCGTAGCGCCAATTCCGATTTCCAATATCTCCGTTACGTTCAGCAACGTTCATCTGGAGACGAATCAGAACCCACAGGTATCGTTTATCAATGGCACGAACTTCGCTGCCATGCTGACGGACAACGTATCACTCGATACGGGTGTACCTACGAACTGCTTTTACTTTGAAGGCGATGGGTGCACTACGGCATTTGTCACTCCGACGCACACGGCGCAAGTTGGTATAGCCACCCCCGGAGTTTCCAACATTGGGCTATCCATTGAGCGGAACACCAGCGTAACCGGCCAGTATACGAACATGATATGCAAGGAGCATTGCTATCTTGATAAGGTCTGGCTGAATTGGTCGGTGAACTGTTTGCAGGTCAACACGACAAACTATTATGGACACGGCACCCTGGTTAATGCAGAACATTGCACAAACATACTCGTTCCTCCTGCCTCTGGTTTCGGGGGTATAACCATAGACCATCTGGCGGTGGAAACTTCCGTTCCTACTTCAAGCGTACTAGCTAATGACCCCGGAAGCGCCTTGTTTGGCTGGGTAAATGTGCAAGCATCGGGGCCGTACACGATAAATGGGGCTGGGAATTTTGATGTTTACGACTTGCCAACTCGGACACACATTGCTGTGAACCACTGCGATATTAATCAGGACACGTCCACTGGCGATCAGGTGTACTCAGGACAATTTGCAGGCACGCTCCAGATTGGAATCAACCGCAACCCATGCACTGGAAACTTCCAGAATCTTAGCAAGACTACATCTAACTATCTTCAGCAGGTTGGAACGTCGGGTAGTTCAAGTCATGCTTGGGCCACCACTTCCACAGTGGGAGTAGCCCCAACTGTAGAGATGGAGTTACATGCAGGGTTGTCCTTGGGTGCAGCGTATGCTGGTATAGACCCTGGCGACGGCAACATGTTGGCCAACCAGATTGAGGTAAATAATTCTAGCAATGGCGGCGAACAGAGCTACTTCGGCACTTTTCCTGGGTTAGTCAACTTCTCCTACAATCGAATACCTTCTACAGGAGTCATCCCGAATACTGCCGAGAGTGCGGCGTACGTAAATATATCTGGAACTTCAAGTGCTTCGTCTGTGAGCATTAACGTATCACCTACCGCTAATACGCAGCCAGTAGTAGAGGCATTGTTCACCCCCACTGGAGACACGTTCTCTCATACTATTGCGGCACCGCAGTTAGTGGGCTCTGGAACCGCGCCCACATGCACACTCGGCGCGGCATCTGGATCAAACTCTGGCAGTGCATGCGCGTCGATCACCGGTAAGAACCTAGCGGGGCGCATCACGATCACCACAGGCACCGCGACAACCGCCAGCGCTACGTTGGCTACTATCACCTTTGGCGGGACGGTCACGACAGCCCCACAGGGGTGCAGCCTTCAGCCTACCAATGCAAACGCAGTCGGGCAGAATCTGATGGTTTTCTCTAACTACCCAACCACTACAGGTTGGACAATCGGAGTTGGCGGCACGGCTGTACCCGCTTCGACAACTTTCACGTACTCATATTCTTGCTTCTAACGGGCCTTGACGATGAAAAACATATGGTTTCCCTTGGCAGTGATTGTGACGGTGGTAATTGCCGTATCCATACGTAACCACAAGGAAGCACGAGCGGCGGGTCAATACTCGTACTCGTGCCCCGCTGGGCAGTTTATGAACGGCACGCAGGCTAATGTTGGGCTGGCTTGCGCGGCTGTACCCGCAGGAGCTACGGGGCCAACCGGAGCTACGGGTAACACAGGTTCTACTGGAACAACCGGAAGTACAGGAGCGACAGGGGCAACGGGCGCGACAGGAGTGCTGAACGTCAACAGCAGCGGCACAACCCTCACCGAAAAGTGCGTGGACATGCCCGTCACGTCAACGACCAGCGGCACATGGAGCGCCACATACTCCTCTATCGGGTCAACCGTGGTATCAGCCAACGTCCAAGCCATATCGCCATCTACGGGGCTTGCCGGCGCGCAGAACCCCACGTTGACCAGCGTTGCGACCACCGCGGCCTCCGGGTCAGTGCTGGCGAACGGCACCATTACAGTCGCGACGATCAGCATCACGATTCCGATCTTGAGTTCGACCGCTACATCACTTTTGTTGCACGTATGCGCCACACCTTGAGGAGCCACAATGCGGCCACTAAATCTCGAACAGGAAATGCAGATGGCACGAGCGCAGGGAGCGGCGAAGATCCTGCGCGACAACCTGACCACTCTGGAGAACATCGCGCATAACGGTTTCTGCGGTACGCCTGAGGCTTTCGAGCGGTATATGCGGGAACTGGGCTGCGATAGAAAGCCTACAGCAGAGCAGATACGCAAAGGGCAGGCATCTGTTACATCGCTACATTGATGATATGTGGAAGAAGAGACTGTGGCTCTCGATTCTCTTTGTTGTTTTGCTGTTTACGGTTTATGTTGTAGCGATGAAGCAGTTTAGGGTCGGCGCAGTACCTTGGACGTGCGTTGATAGTAGGTAGGCAATTACACAGCAAAAGGGGAGCATCTGTGAGCATTTCTGAGTCGTCGATTCATGGGCTGGTAGAGCGTCACGATAAAGATCTTTACCGAGGCAACGGGAAACCAGGGTTAACCACTCGAATGCAGCAGGCAGAGGATCGAATGGACTCCCACGAGGATTGTATGGACACATTTGACGAGAGAATCACAGGTATAGACAAAAAGTTCTGGGCGATCATACTTTTATTGCTCACGCTGCTCGGCGGCGTCCTGACCGATGTAATAATGAAGGCATCAGGCATACGTGGGGCGGGATTGGTTCAGTCTTCTCCTACCACCACAGCCAGCTACAGCACCTCAGATTCACGTTGAATGGAGACTATTATGTGCAGTGAAACCCAGCCCATCGAACCTATCGAAGACAAGCCCCAGCCCGACGACCACGCGCCGCCCATCGGTAAAGGAACGCCCACTGGCCCCGCTCAGCCGGTAAACGGGTAGAATGTCCGTATGGACATCTTCATCCGCGTATTCGTGCTCATCGGATCTGCGTTGATCGCAGTTAGCAATATTGAATTCACCGTACCGCCCGCAGAAGCAAGCGGGATGGACTAAGTTTTCTCTGGGGCGTCTCGTGCATGGGGGCGCCCCACTTTTTACTTGAGGCTTAAATATGCTTGATACCCCTATGTCCGCATCTGATGCTCTCGGCCGGTTCTTGCTTCAGGCGGACATGGAGAATGATCTCCTAACCGCGTATCAGGATGGCGTCGGCGTATGGACTATTGGCGCAGGCGCGACACGCATTCCTGACGGCAACGGAGGCACGCGCCCGGTAGTTGAGGGAGATACCTGCACCTACGCCGAGTCGCTGGCATGGGAAGAATCGAACTTGGCTACGGCGGCGGCGGCGGTAAACAAAGTCCTGACCGGCACCCCAAAGCAGTGGGAGTTCGACGCATTTACCTCGCTGACCTTCAATATCGGTGTGGGCAACCTGCAGCACGTGTCTGCGGTCGGACTGTATAACGCAGGGGATATACCTGCTGCCGCACAGCACTTCCTGCTCTGGGATAAGTCCGGAGGAGTGGTGGAGATGGGACTCAGCAAGCGCCGGCGCTGCGAGGCTATTATGTTGCTGGGCGAGCCTTGGAAGATTGCTTCGTTCGCGGATGAGTCCAACGCAAACACAAACGCTGCCACGCTGGCACGCTGCATGAGCAACTACCTCTGACTTGGAGGCATTCACGAACAAAAATAAGGGCTACCCCATTGAGGTAGCCCTTGGCGTTACAGAAGCACTCAGGCGGTGGGAGCCGCTGGAGCAGAGGTAAGCGCAGGTGAAGCAGCCGGGAACGCCGCCAGCAGGGCAGCCAGCTCGCCCAACACCTTGTTGACGAGTGCAACGCTCACTGGGTTCGTGATGTGCTCGGCCGTCAGCAGCGATTGCAGGTTCGCCTGGATTGAAGTCAGCAGCGACTTGGTGGTGAGGGTTGGGCCGGCATCCTCAAGTACGCCGCGGAGCACGGTGATGTCCGCGAGCGATTGATTGAGGACGACCTGGGCTTCTGCGCCAGCAGCAGCCGTGGCCGGTATATCATCAAGCACCGTCACGATGATCGGACCCGAGTAGGCCAGAACGTTGTCGGCGATCGTGAAGAAGGTGGGTGCTACCTTGACGAGCTTGGACATTTCGCCCTCAAACCAAGCGGCGAACGTGTGCTCTGCGCCTTCAATCTTGCTGAAAATGCTCATGGGTACTGTCTCCTTGGGTTTAGATTGCGGTGGGGGTATCTGCGGAAGTTGCATGGGAAGCATGGAGTAAGGTGCAGGTGGCCTGACGGGAATTTGAAGGCGAAGAGATTCTACCGTGGATTCCATTGCAGGCAGAGTACCCGTAGACGCAGGCTTACTTTTCCAGAAGAACAGGTTCATCGACATCCGCCTTTGTGCTCGATTCTATTCTTGCCCCATCCGACTTGCAAGCATCATTTGCGGGCGTGTGCTTTTTGTTGATGACGGCTTGGCATAGCCGAATGACCCGGCAGGTATCCGTCTCGTCCATGTAGCCGATGTGACACTTCTTGACTTGGATCTCAAGTTCGGTTGCCAGCCAGCGGTAGGCCAGCATGCGGGCTCGACTTTTACTCCATCCCCGATGGTGCATCGCAGCCCTCCAGAGAGAGTCGAACAGGGCATGAGCTTTGATCTTTAGCCTGCGAAGGTCGGCGTTGGCTAAGCGGCCGAGAGGAACGTGGCTGGAAGAGTTGCGGTGGACGCCAACCCAAGCCTGGCACGGCTTGCAGAGCCATACGTAGCTGCCGTAGGAGCGGGCGTAAACCGTGCCATCGTCAACGAGGACTGCCTTACGGTCACAGTAGGGACAGACGGGTGGCGGGTGGGTCTTATTCTTGGACACGGGCGATTCTCGCAATAGTAACTGACCGGGTAACGCGCCGGTCTCGCGGTTGCTTACGCACCAGACTGCGGCGGCACTTGGCAGTGGTTGCTGTAGTAGATGTTGGACGGGCTGCAAGTATCGTGCCGGCAGTGGTGGTCGCAGCAACGCGAGGTAAAGCAGTTTGTGAGGCAGCGGAATAGATCGAAGCAGCATAACATGGTTGGACTCCTTTAGTTAGTGGTGCGTGTAACTACTTGATTAGGGCGCAAACATCGTCCCACGTGTTGAATCCGAAGAAAGCGAGGAAGTAGGGTTGGCGACCGTCCTTCTCCAACTGGAAGATGCCTTGGATTTCGCTAGACGCCCCCGCAGCAGCCCACGCAGCAGCCCACGCAGCATCCCACGCAGCAGCCCCCGCAGCATCCCACGCAACAGCCGAAAGCCCGTCGAGGTGCAGCCAAAAGGCGAGCAAGAGTGGCGCTTGGTCGCCAATGATTTGGGCAGGTTCAGACAGCACCAGTTGTGGAGCCCCGCCAATCTTATCGTTCACGTTTCTAAGCAATACGGCGTGAGTACGGCTGATGCCGAGGATTTGGGCTACCTCCTTGTCGGCGTTGAACTGCGTCATCTCGCGCAATTGTTCATCGGTAAATCCGGCGCACGACAGGACATCACCCTGAGCGCACTTGCAGCCATCAGTGTCGATCAATTTTCCTTTGAAGAGTGGCCGATCCATCCCACTCCAGCGTTCAATCATCGCTTCAATCGTGACACTCATAAAGTTCCTTTCTGGTTTAGCGTGCAAAAGCGGCGAAGATAATGCCTATTGCCTCATCAAGTGTATGGCCGTGCATGATGTGACAGCGGTAGGGCCGCCCCTTCTTTGCACGGCATCGCACAACTGTATTGGAATTATTGTCAACAATCATGAAGTGGTTGATAGGAGAAAATGAGACCGCACTTCCTTGGTAGGCTCTTACAAGCGAAAAAGTATCTACAGTGTCAGTGTAGGGCGAAAACAATGCCTCAGGAACTGTTGGGGCATATCTTGCTAGCCACGGAGGAAGATCACAAGTCGGAGGCACAAGAATGCCGGTAATTGCATTGGGATGTCCTCCATGACATGCAGGTTGTTGAGCATGAGCTTGCACAAAGCCTAGTATCATCAATGGAATCAAAAGAAACTTTTGCATACTGCTCCTTATGGTTTTCTGAAGTATTTGTCAAAACACGGCTTTACGTAACCAGTTCGTTCGGTGCAAGCTGCCGCTCCTACGCCATCGCTGAATCCTATACGATAAGACGATTCGTCTATGTATGTTTTGTCTATAGACTTACATATTCCAAAGCCAATAAGCATAAAAGCCATCCCTGCTACGATCCCTAGAATAAAGTCTCTCATCCTATTTCTCCTTCCCATCTGCCATCTCATTCCTCCTCTATTGCGGTGCGGTTAGTTCCGTTCTTGCATCCAAATTAGGAACGCCACGAAGGCCAGAAATTCTAAAGTAATAAGCACTAATGTAGTGTTATAGCTCATCAATCCTCCTCTCCGTCTGCTACTGCTTTAGCTGTGCAGCGCATCTTGCCCAGCACAGCGTTAGTCAACGTGCATCCGCAGTGCTCACATGCGCCCAAGTGGAAGTTTCCGTGACCGTAGATGAGAGTTGGAGAGCGGTACATGGGTTCCGGAGCGCAGTAAGAGCGTGGCTGATCCCAAGGCGGGTTGAATCGCGTCTCGCGGTCGAAGTTGCTCATTTGTCCACGACCGGTATTTGCTGGCTAAGCCACTCGCTCAGCGCTTTGGTGATCTCGGACTCCGAGCAGGCGTATTTCACGTCTTCACCCTTCACATCCGTGCGGCTATACGGGTACACGCTGAAGCCTCTGTCGCTGATGATTAGACGACTCCAGTGGTTGGTCTCCGTCTTCTCTCGGCCGCAAAAGTCGCATTCGATGATGGTTCTAACTGCCATGTCTATCCTTTCGGTCTTCCGTCTCTATTCTGAGGGAATCATAGAGTTAGGCGGGCGAGGTGTAAACGGTACGAAAGGCGCTAGGTCTCGCGAATCACTTTGCCATAACGATGGCGAATGATCTTGCGCTTCAAAATGTACAACGCCGTTCGTGCGCCCTTACAGTCTTCCCATATTTCCTCGCCGGTTGCGGTCTCTACGTAAACGAAATCTGCGATCCAAAACGCTGCTCGCTCTTTGCCATTCTTCGGGACGAGTTCGATGCTGACTTGTTCGCGCAGGTCTGATATCTCCCCGCACTTCAACAGTAAAACCAAATCTTGGGCTCGTCGCGCCTCACGCTTGGAGTGATAGCCGCGCTCTTTGATGTTGCCGTACTTCGACATAAGTGGCTACCCGAGAAGCCGCGCGGGATTGAGTTGAATGTTCTTTTCCAGTTGGGGAACGATGCACTCGGCCACCGTCAAGCCGGACTTCGTTACGATGTACGGCAGCATTAACTCCCGGAACTCCATGACGCCAGAATCCGCCGCCTCGAACACGCTCTTTAGGTGGTAGAACAGCACCCGCCAGATGCGTCGATGCTCCTGCTCTAGCCGGGATTCGCGCTGCTTTTGCGTTCGCGAACTGCCATCCACCTCAACCGTTCCGAAGATGCGGATGGCGTAGGGAAGAGCGTCGATCATGACTTCCGCCTGAAAGCCTTCCTTGGGCGGGTCGGAAATGAAAGCAATCTTTGACCCTTTCCGAGCCATGATGAGTTTACGGATACCTTCCTGAGACTTCGATACCGCGACTGAGGTGTTGTCGTATGCCATGCAAGCATGGTACGTCTGCAAGCACGGAACCGCAACAAAAATCCACCATAAGCCCCCAAACAAGAAACCACTTTGTCTATCCTGTGGGTTGGAGGGTTAAACATGCCGTTACTGTCGACAAACACTCGCATCTGGCTACACGGGCTTATCGCGGCGGCAATCTCTGCCTTCTCGACGGCGGCCTCTGGCGCGATCGCTTTACCTACAGTTTTCAGCTTCGACAAAAATGGCCTCATCAACATGGCCAAGCTGTCGGCGGTGCCCGCTGCGCTGGCCGTCTTTGGATATCTTAAGGCTTCGCCCCTCCCTGCCCTGATCGGGCCTGGCGACACTGCAACAGTCAAGAATCCCGTCATCTCGCCGGACGGCAACATCACCGGCACGAGCGCCACCCTGACCAAAGCTCCCGAAACGCCCAAAGCCTAGCGTATGATTGCCTCGTAGCCAATCTCTGACCTGCAATGGAGAACCCCATGAACCGTTCCGCACGCCGCGCCGCATCCTTCGCCCCTGATACCGAAACCACGCCAGAATCGCCCGTAGGCGTGCTGGATGAGCCCGAGACGGTAGAAAGCCCCGTCGAAGCCCTTGCGGACGCGCTTGAGCCGGGTTCTGAGGCGAAGCAGGTGACCATGGCAGAACTACAGGAAGCCTGGGCAGCGGTAAAGGATCACCAGCCCGACCAAGCGCCCGTCCCTTACATGCCCATCCCGGCGTCCCAACTCCCGCAGGTGGCCGCACCCGACATCGCAGCCATGGTGCAGAAAATGATGGATGAGGACGAGCCGGAGACCGCAAACGCGGACGAAGTGGCGGCCAAGATCAGTCTTGAGTCGCAGATCCGCGCGGCAATGGGTTCAAGCCACGTCGAGATGCCCGACGGTGGTCTTCGCGTTTCCGTCGTCATCCCGCCCGACATGCGCATGGTAGTCGAAAGTTGGGCTGAAGGTGCCGGCGAACCTTTCGATTCCTATTTGCAGACGCTTTTGGACATGGCGCTGAACGCCGTAGTGAACGGGCAGGCTGTAGCGGGGTGAGGTGAGGGATGGCAGCGCAAAATGACTGGTCGCTTTATAATCTCTACCCGCCAAACGGCGGAATCGGCGGCTTCTGGAAGCAGCCGGTGCCGGGCGGCCTCGTGTACCCACAGCAGATTACCGGCAACAGTTCGATCTTGACGACAGAGCCCTTCAACGAAAAAACGGGGACGTTTATAGGATCGTGCGGGCATTCTTTTGACCAAGTTTACGTGGTCCGAGAATATGATGCCATCTGCAATGTCAGCGTGGCTCTCATCTGTTGCAATCTTTGTGGTTGCGTGCAGTCTGCTGTGTCGCCTTTCGAGGACGCGCTGATGGGAAATACGGGTGCGTTGATCTTCGCAACTCTGTATCCTGGCGCTGGTGGATACGTGCCGGGCAGTTGCTCATAACCCTTTCTTCTTGACCGGCTTCTCCATGCTCGGCCCGTACTTGTGTGAGATGTCGTGACATCCAAAATGCGCTGGCATCACGTTGTCCAGTCCGTCCTTGTGCCGCCGCTTCGCCCTCTTGTGGGCAAGTTGCCAGTTATCCGGGTCGCAGGGCTTGTGGCAGAACCCGCAGAGACCATCGTCTCGCTTCCATGCGGCCGCGCGGAGTGCGTCCATTTCCTTCCCCTCAACGCGCCCTGGACGGGGCTTGCCCAACCTCTTCTTGCGCGGGGGCTTGCCCTTGGCGATAGGCTTCGTAGAACGCTTCAGTGGCGAGCGCTTGATGGGCTTCGTGGAGCGTGGCAGGGGCTTTCTTGGTTTCACCGGCATCTCCGCTTGAGCGCAGAGACCATAAACTCGGCATATCCTTTAGCGATGCGATGGGCGTTGCGCCAGAATCGGATCGTGTCCGTATCCCGTTCCTGTTCGTTTGCGTAGCGGAAAACCCATGCGTAGGTATTCCAGTATTCCAGCCAGTAGAGGCGGTTGCGCTCGCGAGCGTTGAAGCGGTACTTGTTGCGGGTCTTCATAGTGCCGTCCCTTCTGCTGCACATCCCAGCCGGTCCTTCGCCTGGCGCTTCGTGACGGCGGGGTCTTTCTTGCCGCGTGGCCATATTCTTCCGACTCCGCTGCACATGCCACAGATAATTGCGTCAGGCTTTGGCAATTCGCATGTACCCGCCCTTCCAGCCTCAAGAAAGAAACTTGTTCCGCAGACTGTCCGCGCGATCATCGAAGGGTGCTTGAGGCGGATGAACTCGTGGAACCCGTAATCGTACCAGCGCAACTCTACGCGATCGATCTTGTGCAAGAGCATGGCGGAGCCAATCTTGCCGTGGACCCACTTCGGATGCCTCTTTGCGATCTGGGGCGGAGGTGGGGAGTCCCACGGGCCGACTCTCGGAATGTTTGCGCCTTCGTAGGCGGCGACTTCACGACGTGGCATTTCGTTCGCTCTCCATCTCAATCAGGATCGGCACAGCTACCGCCATGCCCTCTTCGCCGTTGGCCTCGCTTACAAAGGCCATGCAGGCTTTGCAGGTGCAGTCCAGTTGATGCCCTTCGAGGATGCCGGCGTATTTCTCGAAACAGGCTACCCATACAATCCGACGTGCGTTCGCAGTGGGCACATGGGGCGTTTCCGAGAAAGCAAATGCAGGAGGTCTCTTCGGTCACACCAACCCCGCCTTCCGTCGACAAGCTGCGATAACCTCAGCATCCTGGTCGTCTCTTCCAGAATCCACATACTTCAGCATGGCCAGTAGCCGGGCTTCTGGATCGGAGATGTTGGGTGTGGACTGGTACGCTCGCTCTGCAACTTCTTCAGCGGTAATGGGTGGTGGGATCAAGATGCCTCCTCGGGCAACAACAGGGTTTCGCCATCGGTAAGCGCTGGCGTTTTGTCTTTCGGTTCGGGCTTGCGGGTCACTTCAAAGCCATCCTCAAACCGGGCATAGAGCAGGTTGCCATCGTCATCGGTCTCGAACACGACGGGCGGCCGCGAGATCCACGCAACCCGCACGAACACGGCGAGACACAAGGTTTGACTCTGCAGGTCGTAATTGAATGGAGCCATGAGCGGGTACGTCGCCCAATCGTTCCATCCTGCTGGTAAGGGCTTGCCGTTGGGCATTGGGGTAAACCTGGAGCCAAGCAACCCGGCAAGTTGCGCGACGGAGCGGGGACAATTTGAATCCGCCTTGCCGCCGAAGAGTTGGCCGCGGAGGTTGGCGCCAAAAGTTACGCTGATGTCGCGATCCATAACCGCCTCAAGGAATGTACGTCGCGCTTCATCCTCAAGCGGTTGGCCGCTGGCTGGAACAATGGCCTTGATAGCCTCTTGGCGCTGCGCGGTCTGCATCTGGCGAAGGTAGGTCATCGCTCCAAACATAGAGTAGGGGCTGCGCGCCCAACAAAACTTTGGCGGGGCAAGGCCGATGCCGGCGTACATCTTGCGGAGAACGTCGTGAACCCTCTCGCGATCCTCGGATACGCCTTTCCATGGCAGCGTGTTGACTAGCATGAGGTCGTGGCGCTGGCGGTCTATGTCGTCCAGTAACCCGAAGAATGTGCGGTCGTCAATGTGCGGGTTTTCACTCACTCGGCACCTCCACTTTCCCAATCAGTTCACCGTTGATGACTCCCCAGCGCCCCTTGCCTTTACCGCAACCGCACACTTGGCGATGCAGGTCGAGCTCGGGGTTGTAGACGCGGGTTCCGCAGTATTCGCACTTCCAATGCGGGGCTTGTACTTCGCGGTCGGGGTCAGTTTCCAGCATCGTTCACCTCCGCCTTTCCAATGTTGGTCATGCGCCCAACCACCTTGCCGCCACTGACGTAGACAATCTGATCTGGCGGCATCCGGTCATTTACCTCTACCGCCATGCCCATAAACTCGTGATGGTTGTCCCGCATCTCCACAATCCTGTTCGGCGTGTACGTCACCGGCATGGCCGCGACCTTCTGCAAGTCGGCCTGTAGTTTGAGTGTCCGGTTCATCATCTCTTCGACGTACCCGTTGAGATGAAACCCGAACTCATACAGCTTCGCCACAAACTCCGCCTGCGTCTTCGGTAGCGGCGTGTTCATGCCGTATGCCTGGGCGTATTGGCGGATGGGCTCGTGCTTGATCTGCGATTGAAAATCCAAAACCTTGTCACTCATAGCTTTCTTTCTACTTCGAGATATCAACCTTCGGCAATTCCAACGGCTTCGCGAACTCACGCGCCAGATGCTCTACGGTGCGTTGTGGTTGAGGGTAGAAGTCTGCGCGGGTCTCGAATGGGCGTCTCCGGCTGCATCCACCACGGTAAATCCTCCAGAAGCCCGTACAGCATCTTGATCCTGGCGACGCCGACGACGTACTGAGACCATCCACAGTTGCGCGGTTTGAATATGAGAGTCTTCATGGCTAGAAGGGAAGGGATTCCCATGACTCGAACAGATTGTTGAGTTTCTCAAAATTGCTTTGCAAAGATTCCGGCAAGTCCATCATTGCAAACTTCGTCAACGTGTCCCGCGCAACGTCAATGATCGCCATGGCATTGCCGTAGTCGGCCTCGGTCATGTAACGCCCGGCAGTGGGTGGCCTTGCAATAGGGTTCATCCAGTCTTCGTCGATGCCCAGCAAGACCCGCACCTCGTCGTGGTCAAGATTGGTTATCGTGATCGGCGTTGAGGCAGAGCGCAGGTAGACCAGAACGGTTGACGGGAACCCGCCGCCGATAATTTGACTCATCCCTAAACCCACCACTTGAGAGGCGTCAACGAGAAACGGCGTGTGCGTTCCGAGATTCACCCATCGCGGCCGCCGTAGCGCGTTCGCCTCTGCGAGTTGCGCGGTCAGTTCTTGCAAGATGCCCGCGCACCCAATGGCTAGGGCTTGCGGATCGTCGAGTCCCGCACCGTGCGAGGTAATGGGTTGGTTCCTAATCTCGTCTGCTGTCATGGTGGTATCCTCTCCTCGTGCTCAACCTGCAAGCGTATCGAATCCTCTCGGACGTCGATCGCGTAAAAAACAACTCGGTTCGCTTCTTGTTCTGGCTGATCTCTGCTTATGATCTTGTCTCGGGATTCAAAGCCCTTTCACTGCCCGCCATCCTCGCCGAACGTCCAGACCTGCAAGCGTATCAAGTGAAGCACTACGTCGGGCATCTGGTCGCCTGCGGAATCCTTGAATCAGGCCCGCTCACCAAAACCTGGTCGCTCAACACCTACCGCATAAACCCCGCCATGCTGATGTCTGCGGATGACATGCGGGAGTTCTTTCGGGAAACCAAAGAGAGAGCCGAACGGGAAAGTCTGTTGCCGAAGAAGACGGTGGCTTAATCGTCTTCCTCGTCGAGGTCGACTTCCTCATCATCATCGTCATAGACGTCGAGATCGCATTCGCAATCCTCGAGGTCTTCGCCGCACTCGGAGCATATCCAGTCTTCATCGTCTTCAGTCAGCGCCATCATTGTCTCCTCGTAGTCAACCGGAGGACGTCCGAGAATCATGGTTGCTTCGAGCTCATCTTCCCAGTAAGCCATCGGTGAATCCTCCTCGTTTTCAAATCCTAGTGGATGCTTGCTGGGTCGTCTACGGTACGAAAGTCGCCATCGCCGGTAACCAGTTGATGAAAAGGGTTTTCGCAAGGCATAAGCCCGTCGCCATGCCCCAGGCCGCGCCTAAGCCCACTGCAAAGTTCGGGATGTCCTTGACGACAATGCAGAGACCAGTACTTCGTCTTGCGCCGGTAGGCTGGCGACATGGCACCCTTGACGGGCAAGGCCATTGCGGGGCGCCCAAAAGCCGCTTCAGCAGCCCTTGTACGCTCGGCGTGAACCATACCAAAGGCTCCCGCCTCAAAGAAACACCGATTGCCCGCGGTAGCTCCGCAATTTGGACAATCAACCTTGCGCCAGTTCTCATGTTTTTTCACTAACGTCACCTTTTATTGCGGGTTTGAGGCAAACTTGACTTGCCGCGCCGTATCCTCGTCCGACGCTGGCCGGGGTTTCCGGTTGCAGGCCGGGAACCCCACTACCCAGAGACCACCATCCAGAGAAGCCATATTCCACCGGCAAGCATGGCGATCGATACCACGGAGAGATTGCGGATTGCTGCGTTATTGAGCCTCATGGGGATCTCCGGCGGCAAGGGATTTAGGGTCGCTTTCTACAGTACCGGTTCCAGCGCACAGAAGGCATATGCGCGCAAAGGTTGCGTATCCCACGCGGTACATGGCACAGGGCCGCGTAGATATTTGGAAACGAGTTCCAGAGCAGCGGGGGCAGACTCTCATAGCGTCACCGGAGTGCAGCTTGATCTATCTTGCCTAACCGGTATGTGCTGTCGATGAGGACAGGGGATAGAGCGGCGGTCTTCGAATGTCACCACAGTCAAAGCAACATCGTCGCTCGGTTGAACCCGTCGCCAGTCCTGTTGCGCCCGGATCGCGAACAGGTTGGCATCGCGCAGCAAGTCGCGGATGTCTTCCTCGGCGTACTCGGACGTTCGGCCAAGGACTGCACCTTCTGCGAGTAGGTAGTGAGCGCAAGCCGCATCGTAAAACCGTTTGGCCTGCTGGCGGAAGTAGGTTTGCTCGGGCAGGATCCGCGGAGAACCCTTGGGCCTGGGCTTCGACATCTCGGCCTTGACGGTGCGGACTTGGGCGCCAACCAAGCGGAAGGCCGGCATGAGTGACTTATCCACGGCTCACGCTCCCCAATTTCTCATGGCACGCGCAGGAACACTTGCGCGTCGTCTGGTCGCCGTCCGGCCAAATGGCGGGCTCGGAACCCTCGCAGGCCTCGTGATCGTTGTAGCGGCAATCTGTGCTGAGGGTAGGTCGGCGCTTGAGCTCGGCGTTAGCGTCGCCCAGGGCCTTCATGCAAACCCCAACATCGTGGCGGAAAGGGTCTCCACCAGTGCCGAGGCGTAGCGTGGCGGCGTTGCTGAGGCCGCAAGCAAAATCAAACAAGTTGTTGCCTTCGAAGATGCTTTCGGGTCGGGTCGGGTCAAATGGCATTGGTCTATCCTTTCATTTTCGGGAACGTTTTTACATCAAGGCAAAAAGCGGCCGCGTGGGCGAATAGGTGAATCAGAACCCCAATCATCGCGGCCTCTTGACGGCGACGGCGATACAGGCGGCTCCCACCAAGAGAGACACGGCAACGATGGAGAAAAGGGCGACGGACGGGGGGGTGTGGAGTTTGCGGCGTAGCTTGTGCATCGGGTCTATCCTTTCGGTTGATGGTGCGCTGGACTACTTGACGGGTTTTCCGTTGATGTCAACCTCAAAGCATCCCGGCGCTACAACTTCGGGGGCTTTGATCTTTTGCGGGTACTGACCGCCTACGTGCATGGCGATGGACTCAACCTTTACGGGGCATCCAACGAATCGTTTGGCGTCGGGATAAAAACCGAGAGCATGGAAGGGGGTTCCGCAAAAGTGCAGGCCGCTACCACACTCTTCCCCTCCGTCGTCCCACTTATCGCTCTTTGGCGTTGAGCCTGGAGAGTAGTTACCCTTGCGGGGGCTCATAAAGTCGCTGTCCACCGCTTTGTAGAGAATCACTACGCCATCTTTGGGGACGACATTGTACTCATCAAACCATTCTGACAACTCCTGCGGCGGGACGAAATCAATCTGCACCCCACCGACCGCCTTGACGGCGTTGCCCGTTTTGGTGACAGCAACGTACTTAGACGCCGTTACCTGCGATGAGCCGTACGCCCTGACCTGCGATGATTCGGACGCCGTGACCTGCGATGAGCCGTACGCCGTGACCTGCGATGAGCCGTACGCCGTGACCTGCGATGAGCCGGAAATTTCAAATTCACCGTCGCCGATGAGGTTGGGGATGGTGTCGGGGAGTTTTAGGGCTGCGTCAAGCTCCGCTTGCGTTCTGCAATCAACGTATTTCATTGGCGATGTCTCCTTAGATCGTGCCCCAAAAACTGGCGGTTGGAAGGT
The DNA here is from genome assembly GCA_903970445.1 of Verrucomicrobia bacterium Tous-C9LFEB. GTDB lineage: Bacteria > Acidobacteriota > Terriglobia > Terriglobales > Acidobacteriaceae > Granulicella. The sequence goes on from CAJCIP010000035.1 coordinate 54,163, forward strand.
AGTTGAACCACTTCGAGTCGAAGAGGCAGTTAGCGGGCGCGCCAGCAAACATGGGAGCAATATCGGCGTCGTGCCAGCCCGCTATACCGCATCCGATGCGTGTTACTTGGAATTTTAGATTGGGGTTGACTGAAGCAAAAGCAATGAATCGGTAAACAGCTTCCTCAACATGCTCAATGTGGGTTGACTCGAAGTTGCTGCCGACGGTTGGGATCGCATAGGCGTTGCCGGTCAGACCTTCCGCTATGCCCATTTTTGCGCCGTAGTTGAGGTAAGCAAAGCGAGCTGCACCGCCTACGTGGTTGCCGTCCAAGTTGCTGCCGAAGACGAATATCATTGAGTACTCTCCTTGTCTATCCTTTCGGTGCTGCGTACTCCGGGAAAGCCGACTCAATAGCGCGTCGGGTTGCTGTTACCTTCTGCATCTGTTCGCGGCGAGCCGTCCATACTGCCGACTCATTGGCTTTCTGGCGGGCTTCCCGATTCGTGCATTCACCCGAAGACAACTCGCCATTGCGCGACACGACGGTGCGCCACCTATCCGACTGCGGTTCGTAGCGAAGGAAGTCAAACTCAGGGTGAGCGTTGACCAACTTCAAAAGCCCGTCAATTCCGACGAAGTACGTCATATTATTCCCTCATACCATCCGCGTCAATGGACGGCGCGTGAATATCTGTAGTCCACGGTGGACTGTCGGGCCGGTCGAGCCAATAGGAAACCCCAACCAGAAGGACGATAGCGGCGAGTAGTGCAAGGTCGAAGTACACGGCGGGCTCCTAGTTTCTGC
>CAJCIP010000036.1 GCA_903970445.1 Verrucomicrobia bacterium Tous-C9LFEB
CTGCGATTGTCAGCCGAGCCTCCGCGACTTTATCTGGTGGCACCAGCGCTGCGCGTCCATCCCGCGACAGAGGTCGTACTGCGTTATCTTTCGCCGCGCGTTGAGTGGACTCTCGTTGCGCTGGACGAGCGCTGGCGGGCAAAGGTGAAAGCTGTGTGGCGCAAACGGAGTGCCGTAGCAGCCATAATCCACTTGTAGGTGTGACATTTGAACCGATGACGCTCGTTCGCGAGCGTATTTCGCGCAAACTTAAGTTATGTTTTGCCACCGTGAATGAGGCAATCGCTGAACGACACAGTGTTATAGTCAGGCTTGCAACCCTCCGAATCTATGACTTATTTGCGACGCTGCTTTCCAGCTGCTGCCGGCTTTTATCTTGTGAGCTGCCTCTTCGGCTGTTCCAATGCATCCACAGATATCGGAGCGGCTGCGACTCCAACTTCGCCAACATCTCCTTCTCCGACTCCACCATCGACTGGAGCACCGCCGCCTGCACCAACTGTTAAGGCAAAGTTCGCTTATACGGGAAATCAAGGGGCAAGTCTGTCGGGCTACTCCGTAGATACTTCCACGGGATCACTTACTCCGCTGAATGGCTTTCCATTTTCGCTGGGTACTAATCCTGAGATCCTAGCCCATGATCCGCAGAACAGGTTTCTGATCGTGACTGACGCTGCGACCAGTCAACTGCATGTTTTGACAATAAACAGTGACACGGGAGCGCTAGCCGAGGTTAGTACGCCGCCTTATGCTGTGCTAAGGAATCCCAACGCAGAGGTAATAAACCCTGCGGGTACCCGAGTCTATGTTGTGAGCTTGTACAATGGCGTGGTCGGAGGTTTTAATCTTAGTTCAGCCGGGGTGCTGACGGAAATTAGCGGGTCCCCCTTCAATACGAGCGCCACCGGAAATGGGACCAGCCTCGTCATGAATCAGGATGGAACCTTCCTTTACGTGCAGGACAATACAAACATTTACGTCTTTAGTGTTAGTGCAGATACTGGAGCGCTTACACTGCAGCAAACTTTACCCGGACCCGTCCAAGGTGATGCTCTCGCGTTGGATCCGGCAAAAAACTATCTGTATGCGGTTGGGTCGGACACCAACTCGATCTTGACCTACAGCATCAATCCGATTTCTGGCATTCTGACCCAGACAAAGTTATCAGCCATGGTAAAGCAGAGTGGAGCTCTAACTATTGCGATCTCGCCAGCTGGACAGTTCGCTTACACGATTGAGGGCGACAGCGATCTAGTGTCGTATTCGATAAGCAACGGTGCGTTCACGCCGGTCGGGAAGGCCTATTCGGGCGTGTATGGGGAGCAGATCGCAGTGGATCCGTCGGGAAGTTTTGTCTATGTGCCGCAGGCTTGCAGCTTTTGCCCAAGCGGTGTGTACAACGTAGTTCAAGAATTTTCTGTTGGAAGTACGGGCGCGCTTACCCCGCTTTCTGTTCCAGGAGTAGCAGCAGGTGTCACGCCGTGGGGTATCACGCTGATTAGCCCGTAGAAGAAACTAACCCCAGGACGCCGGAACCGTTTCGAGTTCACCTTGGAGTTCCGATACTGGCTCTAACGGCGGATCGTTTGCGCGGTTGGCGAAGAAGCTTTCGATCGCGTCGAGTACGGCGTCGCCGTTCTTTGATTCGAAGATCTGCTTGCGGAGTGCGCCGCCGCCGGGAACGCCATGGGTGAACCAGCTGGCGAACTGCTTCATCTTGCCGACGCAGTCGCGATGGCGCTGCTCGCGTGCGACCTGCCCCGCGGCGGTGATGGCCTCTGCGCGTGCTGCTTCGGCACGCTCTTCAAGGGCGATCTCATCGACCAGCATCTGGAAGTAGGTGCGGATCATGCGGTAGCGATCCTGGTCGGTGGGATGGTCGTAGGTGCCGATGCCAGTGGCTTCCTTTGAGGCGGTGTACTGCGCGATCTGGCGGAAGATCCATGGGTTGGAGGGTGCGGTGCGGCCGATCATCACGGCGTCGCAACCGGTAATGTCGACCATGGCGGCGGCGTCTTCGGGGGTGCGGATGTCGCCGTTGCCGATGACCGGAATCTTCACGGCGTTCTTTACGGCGGCGATGTACTCCCATCGGGCCTGGCCGGTGTAGCCGTCTTCGCGGGTGCGGGCGTGGAGCGCTACGGCGTTGAGGCCGCAGTCTTCGGCCATCTTCGACAGTTCGACGCAGACGATGTGTTTGTCGTTCCAACCCATGCGGAACTTGACGGTGAAGGGAATCGACACGGCGGCGCGGATGGCCTTGAAGATCGTCTCGATCAGGGGCAGGTCGCGCAGCAGGCCGGAGCCGCCGTTGCAGGCGACGACGCGCTTGGCCGGGCAGCCGAGGTTCAGGTCGACGAGATCGAAGCCAGCGTCTTGCACGATACGGGCGGAGTCGGCAAGCGTCACAGGGTTTGAGCCGAAGAGCTGCGCCGAGATTGGATGTTCGTCGTCGTAGTAGGTGAGGTAGCGCTTACGCTTGGTCTCGCGCATACGCGACAGTCCGTCGGCGGAGGTGAACTCCGTCATGATGAGGCCGCAGCCGGACTGCTGGTTCGAGGTCGTGCTGTCCACATCGGCCGCACCGCCAGTCGTGCTCGAAAACTGGCTGGCGTTCTTGATGAAGCGGCGGAAGACCGTGTCGGTTACCCCAGCCATCGGGGCGAGCACCGTCGCGGGCGCGATCTGGACGTTGCCGATGGAGAAGCTCGCGGGCACACGGGAGTGCTCCGGCATGGTGTGCTCGGCCGGATCGTCCCAACGCTTCTGTTCGAGGGTGTAGCGCTTCTTCATAGGAGTAAAGATCAAGTTAGCAAAACAAAGGCCTCCGCGGCTGGCGGAGGCCCCGTGATGGTTTAGGCTCCGCTTACTTCGCGGCTGCGGTCTCTGCCTTGCCGGCGTCCGACTTGGCGAACTTGCGGCGGAAGCGCTCGACGCGGCCTGCGGTGTCGATCAGCTTCTGCTTGCCGGTGAAGAACGGGTGGCAGGCGGAGCAGATTTCGAGAACGATGTCGCCCTTGTGCGTGGAGCGGGTCTCAAACGTGGTTCCGCAGGCGCATTTGACGTGGATGTTCTCGTACTTCGGGTGAATACCTTCTTTTGGCATGATAACT
>CAJCIP010000037.1 GCA_903970445.1 Verrucomicrobia bacterium Tous-C9LFEB
CGCGACCAGGGCGTTCAATGTCAACAAATCCAGCGCGGGCGGGCAGTCAAGCAGGATAAAGGTGTAGCCCTCACGTAGCGGCTGGAGCTTTTCCCGTAGACGGTATTCGCGCTTGCTTTCTCCGACCAGCTCAACGTTCGCACCAGCAAGGTTTTTGCTTCCGGGTAGAAGATCCAAATTGTCTGTGCCGCTTGGCTGGATTGTGTCCTGGGCTGAGGCATCGTCCAACAGGACGTCGTAAATGGACGTGCGGTTCTCATCACGTAGAAAGCCGAGACCGCCCGTGGTGTTCGCCTGCGGGTCAAAATCGACTAGCAGCGTCTTGATCCCCCGAAGTGCGAGCGCCGCCCCAAGATTGATGGCCGTGGTGGTCTTGCCGACACCACCCTTTTGGTTCACGATGGCGAGGACTTTGTGTTTGGTCGGTTCTGGCATTTCCGCGAGTGCCTAGCCTAGCAGGTTCGTCGCGGTGGACGGCTGTAGGAGATGTGTGTTCCACGTGGAACACTGGTTCTTATTTCGCAGCCTTCTGTGAAGCGGAACTCTGGCGGATGCGTTCCTGCACAACCACCTCCGGAAGCCGTTGTGGCGCGCGTGGCAAGGGGCGTTCGGGTTCACGTTTTCTTGGTGTGGGAATAATGACGGCCACCAACAGTGTGAGGATGAGAAGGAAAATCAGCCATAGAAAGGGAATTCCAAACCCGCGGCGTGATTCACTTTGAACCGTTTGTGCAGCGATGGTGGAATCGACGAGGGGCTTCGGTGCTTCAGCAGCTTCCGTCAGGGCTTCTCGAACGCAGGGCATTCGATCAGCCAAGCCGTCGCGTGACACCGGAATGTGTCTCATCCACGCCGAATCAAGCGTCCATCCTCCATCGACCGGAAGGAAATGGATGACCACGTCGGCTGGATAGAAGAAGTCTTCCGTGAACTCATTCGTGGCTGGGTTCTGCGCTCGATTTTGACTCAGTGGAGGACCGCAGTGGCGAATGACGGCAGTGTCATCGGTTGGCGACGCGACGGCAGCGGGAGCCGCGCTCAATGTAAGCAGAAGAACTGCAAACCGCATGCGCATCGTCATGGGCGAATTGTAGCCCATAGAGCTGCGGACACAGCAGTGTTCCACGTGGAACAGGAAACGCGTCTAGGAGGCGCGGTGAAAAATATGCACGAACCTTCGGTCCGATTCAGGTATGGCGTGAGATTTCGTGATGCACCAACCCGGTGGAATTGCAACATCATCGTTGCCGAGTGCCACCAAAGCTCCGCCTGCCTCAACTCGCGTCGAAGCAGATTGGAGCGCGTCGGTCATCCGGTCTACTGCCCGGAGCGCAGCGACGGAAAACATGCGCAGGGGCGGCATGTCTTCCACTCGCCTCGCCCAAACCTCTGTCGGCAAATCAAGCTCCCGAATCGTTTCCCGTAGAAAGGCGGCCTTTTTCCCCTGAGATTCAGCGAGGCAAATATCGAGCTCAGGAAAACAGATCTGGATAGGTAAACCCGGGAGTCCGGCACCTGAGCCGAAATCCAGCAGCGTTGATGCCGGCGCAACCCCCGCCTCCAGTATCGTTGCCGTGTAGATGCTTTCCCCGAAGTGACGCCGCACGATCTCGTCAGGATCGCGAATCGAGGTAAGGTTGGTTCGCGCGTTCCAGCGCACCAGGAGATCAAGGTAGGCGCTGAACTTCGGCGCCAGTTCCGGAAGTCGCCTGCTGATGTCCTCGCTTTGCTCGGCGTACGGCTCTAACAGTTCGACGATTCTGGCTTTCGTGATAGAAGTCACAGCTTGGACCCAACTTCCGGCCAATATGCCGCCTCGGACACAAAGCGGCGGAATATCTCTCGCGAGGCGGCGCTGATGTCGTAGCTGCGCTCCGGGTGCCATTGCACTCCGAGTACAAACCGTCGAACCGGACTCTCGAAGTGCTCCAATCCGAACTCAACCGCCTCGATCACCCCATCTTCCGGACACCGCGCAACAATCCGCAGGCCATCGCCGGGGACACCCACCGCCTGATGGTGGCTCGTGTTCACCGGCAACCGCAGGTACCTTTGCTCAACCGGTGTGTTCGTATCGTCAGCCGGCAAGGAGATTTCTTCTCGGCCCTTCGGAGTGGCCTTCAGGCACACGCCCAGAAGCGAATGTTCCGGCACCAGCACTGTGTGGGCCACCGCTACTTTGGCCCCAGCCGAGTGGTTGACTGGAACAGGCGTCAAATCCTGTACCAGCGTCCCTCCCTTCCAAGCGTTCAAAGACTGCATACCGTAACAAATTGCCAGTACTGGTTTGCCATGCTTCTCAGCGTCTTCCAGGAAGAAGAAGTCATTGGCTTCGCGCGCCGGGTCCGCTGGCGACGTCGCCGGATCCAGCTCACCTCCCCAGTACGCCGGGTTGACATCGGCTGGGCTCCCAGGAAGACAAACCCCGTGACACGTGTTCGCAATCCGCTGCATCTCTGAGGCCGGCAGACCCAACCGCACCTCAACCGCCTCGCCACCCGACCGCTCCACTGCCGCCGCATACATCGGCCACGAACGCTGGTTATAAGGCTGATCACTGGTAGTCGATGTCGGAATGGCGATACGAGGCTTCACAATCACCATTTTCCCACTTCGCGCAAAAGCACAGTCAGCGCCGAAAAAATAATCTTCCAAATTGCTCAGCAAAACAGCCTGTCAAGCCCCCGAGAGACGTATCTCATTCATTTGAAGCGACTTACGCGTGTCATGATTTAGCCCTCGAATCTGTAGACTAAAGATAGGGCGATTTCCACCTCGACAATGAATCCAACGCAATCAGCACTTTGCCGATAACTTCAATTCGCTGAACACTTTACGTCAGGAACCACCACCTAACCCTAGTCCTTGCAAGACTTTAGCGAAAAAGTCAGGGGGGAGGGGTGTACGCTTATCCCGTGGCGAAACCCGACGACGCAGAAATCCTGACGCTGAACGGGCACGAGGTTCGCGTCTCGAACCCGACGAAGCTCTACTTCTCGCAGGCCGCTCAGGTCTCCAAGCTTGACCTCGTCCGCTACTACCTTGCCGTCGCGCCCGGAGCGCTGCAGGGCATCCGTGACCGCCCGATTGTGCTAAAGCGCTTCGTGAACGGTGCTCACGCTGAGCCCTTCTACCAGAAGCGCGCACCGGACAACCGCCCCGAATGGCTGCGCACCGTGACGCTGTCGTTTCCATCGGGACGCACGGCGGAAGAAGTTGTCGTCGACGACGAAGCCGGCCTCGCCTGGAGTGTGAATCTTGGCTGCATGGAGCTGCACCCGCACCCCGTCCGCACCACTGACCTCGATCATCCGGATGAGTTGCGTGTCGATCTCGACCCTGGCCCCGGTGTCGGCTGGAACGATGTGCGCGCCGTCGCCATGGAAGTAAAGGCTCTGCTCGAAGAGCTTGGGCTTGTTCCGTTTGTCAAGACCAGCGGCTCGCGCGGCATTCACATCAACGTTCGCATCGCGCAGAAGTGGACATTCACCGAAGTGCGTCGCGCCGCGCTTGCGCTTTCACGCGCGGTCGAGCGCCGAATGCCTGCGCTTGCCAGTTCGAAGTGGTGGAAGGAAGAGCGGCACGGCGTCTTCCTCGACTACAACCAGAACGCGAAGGATCGCACGACCGCTTCCGCATACTCCGTGCGCCCGCTTCCGGACGCGCGAGTGTCCGCGCCGCTGCGTTGGGATGAAGTCATCACCTGCGAGCCGGGAGACTTCACCGTGTTCACCATGCCTTCTCGCTTCGAGAAGATCGGCGATCCGCATGCGGAAATGGACCAACACGTCTGCTCGCTCGATTCCCTGCTGGAGCTGGCAGCGCGGGATGAAACCGAGGGTCTTGGCGACGCGCCGTGGCCACCGCACTTTGCCAAGCAGGCCGGAGAGCCGAAGCGTGTACAGCCTTCGAAGGCAAAGAGCGATAAGAGCTTCGATGACCAGATGAAGGAGGGCTTCGGCACGCATCGTTTTCGTGGGCAGTCAGTAAGAGCGAACGCGAAGGGCGCAAAGGCAACGATGAACGCCGAGGGCGCGAAGGACGCGGCGGAAGGCGACGGCGATGCCGCCGAGACACAAAATGCAGCGAAGCCGAAGCGTGGACGTACATCGAAGTTTCCGCTGCTCATCGTTGCGCAGTCACCTGAGAAAGAAGCCGCGATGGCTGGGCTGGAGCGTTGGAAGGCGAAGTATCCCGAAGCCGCGCAGCATCTTGCAATTGATGATGTGCTGGTGGACCGGCAACGAGGGAGCGCGTACATCTGGTATCGCATTCGCGTGAACCTGCGCAATGTGCCGGAAAACCAGCGGCCTGTGCAGGAGACGCCGGACCCGGACGATGATCCAACGCGCAAGTGGCGTGATGGTTCAAGCGATGAAGACCGGCAGTAGCCGGTTCAACTACTTTTCATTTTGCGTTGCCAATGACGTCATCCTGAGCGGAGCGTTCGCGCTTTTGCGGACGCAGAGTCGAAGGACCCCGATACCTTCTACTCTCGCGCGGACTTTCGTGCCTTCCTCGCGGCGAATTGTTCGTCGTGGCTGAAACAGGTAGAGGCATATTCCACGTCGCAAAGCGTCGGGGTTCTTCGATTCCGCTGCGCTTCGCTCACAATGACAGACGTTGGGTGAGTCGCATCACTACGTAGAAAGAGCAAACCGGAATCGTTATCGGCTTTCAGGAAAGATCGCCGCCAACTCCTGAGGTGCCACAACCTCAAGCTGCGCATAGGTGCATTGGCCAGGAGTTTTGTCCGTGCGCCAGCGGCGGAAATGAGCTAGGTGGCGGAAGCGGTCGCCTTGCATGTGTTCGTAGGCGACTTCGACGACGAGTTGCGGACGTAGCAGATTCCATGAAAGATCCTTGCCTCCCGTCCAGCGGCTTTTGCCGCCGGGCATTCGGCTGTCAGCATGCGCTTCGGCCTCCGCCCATCGTGCCCATGGATGATCTTCGGTTGCGTTTTCGCGATACGGTGCGAGGAAGCCGACAAGTTCCTCGCGCTTCTTTGCGGTGAAGCTGGCGCAGGTACCGACGTGTTGCAAACCGCCGGCATCGTCATACAAACCAAGCAGCAATGAGCCGATGAGTGTGCCCTCGCCGTTCTTGTGCCAGCGAAATCCGGCGACAACGCAGTCGCAATCGCGCTCGTGTTTGATCTTCAGCATCGCGCGTTTGTCGGGCTGATACGTTCCGTTCTTCGGCTTGGCGATAACGCCGTCGAAGCCCGCTCCTTCAAAACGCTCGAACCAGTCCTGCGCTGTTGCGTGATCCTCTGTTGCGGGCGTGATGTGCAGCGGAGGCTTCGCGTGCGCGAGCAGCATCTCCAACTCCGCGCGACGCTCACGGAACGGAGTCTCGCGAAGATCTTTGTCGCCGATCGCGAGTACATCGAAGAACACGATTGATGCGGGCGTTTGCTCCGCGAGCAGCTTCACGCGCGAGGCCGCGGGATGGATGCGCAACTGCAACGCGTCGAAGTCGAGCGTGCCGTTGCGCGCGATGACAACTTCTCCGTCGAGCACGCATGGCTCGGGTAGTTGCGCCTTCAGCGTCTCGACTAACTCGGGAAAATAACGGTTGAGCGACTTGGTATCGCGGCTCTGGATGAGCACGTCGTCACCGTCACGAAACACGATGGCGCGAAAGCCGTCCCACTTCGGCTCGAAGAGCCACGTGTCGCCTGACGGGATGGCCTCTGCGCGTTTGGCAAGCATTGGCAGCACGGGCGATGTGACGGGAAGATTCACGCGTACCAGCGTATACCGTTGGTGAGTGGCGGGGTAACCAGAGTGCAGAGATCTCCGCTACGCCTCGCTTCGAACAAGATGACAGTTGAGCTGACCACCGCCGGTCGTCACTCTTGAAGTGTCATCTCGACCGAAGGCGCTTGTGCCGCAGTGGAGAGACCCGCAGTTTGCTCACCGCAGGGGCTCACCCCAGCCCTCGCTCAAATCTGCCCATGCGGGATTGTCTTTCAAAATTAGTGCAAGCTTCTTCTGTCGCGACCAGCGCTTTAGCTGCTTCTCACGTGCAATCGCAATCTGAGCAGTCGTATAACGTTCGTAATAGACCAAGCGCTCGCAGTGATAGCGGCGGGTAAAGCCTTCGTAGACGTGATTCTTGTGTTTCCACACGCGCTGCTCAATATTTGACGTGAATCCGATGTATAGCGTTCGGCTCCGGCTTGCCATGATGTAAACGTAAAACCTGTATTCGCGCACCCGTGGCTCGACGACCTGCGGATCTCTCCACTCCGTCGCTTCGCGACTCCGGTCGAGATGACAGTGTGGGTGATATATGAGTTGGAGTCAACTAGATCAAGCACTGAACTGTCGATCAGCCGGGGCCCAGAATTGGGGAGGCCTATATGGCTCGTCAAGTGGCTTATCTTGTCGCCGATCATCCACTCGCGCCACTTCTTGATCGGTACGTGGTCATGCCGAGACATAGACGCGACTCTTGTCTGCCTGTCTGTCCCAACAAGCTGTGCATCAGAAACGCTGCGGTTCCAACACTGCTGTTGCCGCCGGGCTTTCGTTGCCCTTCAGATCGATGGAAGTCACGTTGTAGCGGTAGCGTTTGGAGCCGCTTGCTGTCGTGTCATGGAATGCGGGCAGCTTCACGGGCACAGGAGTAAGCCGCACCTTTTCGCCTGCATCGTTAGCGCCGACGATCTGCCGGTAGACGTTGTAGCCGGCGAGCTGCTCATCCTGCACCGGCTCCCAAATCAGATCGACGGCGAAGGCAGCGGCAGCGCCATTCGTGCCGTTCTCTAGAAATCCCGCCACGCTCAACTCGGTTGGGGCAGGTGGAGGAAATGTGTCGTGCAGCGTGAATAGCACGGGCTCCGAAAGAACGCTCCACAACTCCAGCTTATGGCCTTCGACTTGAACGGTCCGGCGGCGCTCGGCAGTGTAGCGGTACGGAGTGTCCGCGACTGCGGTTGTATCCAACGTTGCGGCTGCATTCTTGTCGGGAAGCGTTCCCTGCGTGTCTCCAGCAGCGTTCAGAAGAACGATTGGCGATGACTGAGTCTTGTCCATCTTGAAAGGCGAGCTCTTTGAGTGAGGCGTAGCCTCTTTGAAGGGCTTGTCGGCAGAACGTTGCGTGCGATCCGGGTTGAGATCTTCACGCTGCAGAAGAAGCTCGGCGTCTCGTGCCGCGGGCTGCCAGGTGAGCACCACACCCAGGCGTGAGCCCTGCGCAGCTAGGTCGAGTACACGCGGTGGCGCGGCGCCTGCGGCCGCATACGCTGCGCCGGAGAAGCCGCTGGTGCTCCCCCGACCGTTGGATAACGCGACGCGATAGGTCAGCAGCCGTGGAACACCGCTGGCGAGGTCCTGGGGAAGAATGTCCTGCAGGTGCGCTGGTGTTTTTGGGGCTTGCGGCACGGCGAAGTCGCTGGATGCTACAAGGCCGAGAGGTTGGCAGGAGCCCAGTGCTACTGCACGGCACAAACGCGCCTTTACTATTCCAGACCGAAGCAACACACCGTCGGTGGTGCGCTCGGGCAGCGTGAACCGCAGCTCAACCACGCCGCCGCGGCGTGTGGCGGAGAGATCGGAGACAGCCGCTGGAATCTGCAGCGAAGGCGGCCTAGGCGGACCCGGGTTGGCGCATCCAGCAAGCAGGCACACCATCAAGGTGAAAACGGACATAGCCTGTTGCCGGGCAAGAGAGGGCATGGAAAAGAGCCTAGCATCGGCAACCGAGCTGGAAGCTCTTCAGTTTGCGTCCACGCTGCTCAGCGCGAGGTGGGTGCGCGCAACTCGACACTGACTTACAAGCAACTGTCTCTCCGGAAGAAGGCATCCTTTATAGGATGGAAACCAATTTGGCGGGACTACAAAGAAGCGGCGCTTCGCTAGCGCCCGCGGTTCTCGGAGACAAGATGCCGGAAGCGTTGCTGGAAGCAGAAGTCGAGAGCCACGACGAAATGGAACAGCACGCGCATCCTACCCACGCGCCAGAACCAGCGTTAGCGGACGAGGAGAGCATTGCGACAGTGGACGCGATCGCACCGGACGGAGCCGGCGTTTCTGTCAGCGATGTGGAGGATGCCATAGAGAACAAACGCATCGGCGAACGCATCAAGTACCTGCGGCAGCGTAAGCAGATGGGGCTTGTCGAACTCGGGCGTCACACGGGGCTTTCGGCCAGCTTTCTAAGCCAACTCGAAACAGGGCGCGTCGTTCCCACGCTGCGAAATCTGGCGCGCATTGCCATGGTCTTTTCCAAGGACATGAGCTTCTTCTTCGAGCCGGAGAAGCCGGAGTTGTTTCGGATCGTGCGCGCGGAAGATCGTCATCGCCAGCCGCAAACGGGGGTAGCCGATCCAGGCTATTTTTTTGAAAGCCTAGGCCACGTTCCAGGCTTCGCGCGTGGAGAATCGTCCAAGCGCATTACGCCCTACATCGCGGAGTTTCTCCCGGCAACCGAGACTCGGCAGCCAAGGTCGCATCGCCATGCAGGCATGGAGTTTCTCTATGTGTTGGGAGGCAGTCTCAAGCTGATCCACGACGGAAAAGAAGACACCTTCGACAAAGGCGACGCCTTGTATTTCGACGCAAGCATCACTCACAGCTATGAGTGTGCCGGCGAAGGGGCCTGTAAAGCCTTGATCGTCACCATGCCGGAAGCACTTCGCGGAAATCACACGGGATCGCACGTGCCGATGAAGCCCAAGCCGAAGAAGTAACTCTCTACGGCGGAACTTTGTCATCGTGCCTCGCGTATGAGGCTGCATGTACAGGAGCCCTGCCATGTCTCTGCGTCCGCTCGCTTTCGCAGCCTTGTTCTTCGCGCCGTTTTCACTTTCCGCGCAAAACTTCTCCACGCGACCATGCTCCGACTCGGACGATCAGGGTGTCCTTAGCCGATGGTTTTCTTCCGGTGCGCGCGCTTGTGAAGTTCGGCAAACAACCTTGCCTCTCGTCAACGGCAGAGTCAGTGCTGAAGGGACGAATGGCAGCATCGAGATCGTCGGCGAAGCGCGACAGGACGTCTGGCTAGAAGCGAAGGTCAACACGCAGGGCACGAGTCAGGGCGAAGCACAGTCCATGCTGCGCGAAATCACCATTGACACGCAGGGAACAATCCATGCGCGCGGTCCCAAGTCGGTCGCCTTTCACAACTGGTCGGTTAGTTTTCGACTGCACGTGCCGCATCAGGTTGCCGCGACACTCAAGACGGAAAACGGAAGCCTCACGCTCAATAATCTTCAAGGATCGATCGAAGCGACGACTACGAATGGCAGCCTGAAGTTCAGCGGCCTTGCCGGAGACGTGCGTGCGATGACAACAAACGGCAGCATCAGCGCAACGCTCGAAGGTTCAGGCTGGCAAGGTCACGGGCTTTCGGCGACGACAACGAACGGCGGCATCTCTGTCACGGCATCGCCCAACTACTCCGCGCACCTGATTGCATCGACGACCAATGGCGGGGTCAGCCTCGGCCTGCCCAACGCAGGCGGCGTGCACGGCCGCAACGTTGATACGCAATTAGGAAATGGCGGAGCGACGCTGATTTTCCAAACCACGAACGGTGGCGTGTCGATCAGATAGCTTGGCTATTCGAGGAACATCTTCTCGACGTCGAGCCAATCGTTCACGCGTTTGAACCCGGTGACGAACACGTTCGCGGGACTGGTGAACATGATGCCCTCGCCCCGAAACAGCCGCAACTGGCGCGGGTTGTCGTCGATCAGGTAGTCCGCCTGCAGAATCGACTTGTCACCGCAGAACACGACGCGCGAGGAAGGGATAAAGGAGAAGTGTTCCGCCAGCCATCTGTATTTCGCGTTGAAGCTGGAAGGCACTTCCATCGCCGCGCTGGCGATGAAGATGTCATAACGCGTCTGGAGCTTCGCAAGCACGCGCTGCGCATGCGGCATCACCTCAAGACAGGAGAAGAAGTCTTCCGAAAGCATGTACTGCATGAGAGCGTTCTGGTGGTCGGCGGGCACGTAGTCCCAGAGCCATTTTCCATGCAGGTCCTTGGTGGTGACCTTCGTTCCAAAATCGCGATTGTAGCGATGCAGATGTTCGGAGAGTGCGTCGGCAATCACTTCATCCATGTCGACGGCGATAATCTTACGGCTCACGCCGTTCATGGTAACCGCTCGAACGAACGATTGGCTTGCGTGGCTGGTTGCAATGCGGAAACGCGCTACTGAGTCGTAGCCGCTTTGGTTTGCGCGAGCCGCTCGCCTGGCGGCCACGGGCCTGGTGTGTCGCGTCGGGGATCCCAGAAAAGCAGCCGGCCACAGGTCTCGCAGGTGTAGAGGTCGTTGGCGTGCTCGCGTCCGGTCAGGTCATTCCAGCGTTGGGGCCGGACCATCATCTGGCAGGCGGAGCATTTGTGATCGATCGCCTCGGAAATGCCCGTGCCCTTGCCCTTGGAGACGCGGTCGTACGTTGCGAGCGGAGCCGCGCTCGCGTCGGAGGCTGCAAGATCGGCGCGAACTTTTGTGCGCTCCGCATCGAGCGCCATGATGGCAGGCTTGTTGCGCTCGACTAAGGTTGCCGAGTTGGCGCGCGCCCGCTCCAGTGCGGCCTGCGCTGCTTCCAGGGTCTTCGTGTGGGATACCAACTCTGCATCGAGGGTTTCTGTCCGCTCCATGGAATAGAGTTCTTCTTCCTCGAGCTTGCCGATGGAATCATTACCGAAGGCGATCTCTCGCTCATAGGCTGCGACCTGCTGCGTTGAAGTCGCTGCATCCAATTGCCGCTTGAGGCGCGCAATCTTGTTGCGATGGTCGGCGATGTCGGACTCGTGACGGCGGCGCAAGGCGTCTTCCTTTGCGAGCGAAGCCTGCGTGGCCGCAAGCGATGCCTCAGCCTGCTTCTTCGCGGCCTCGGCAGTCGCGACTCGCTTTGGTGCCTCGGCAAGCTGATCGCGCAGGCGCTTCAGTTCCAGATCGATGGCTTGCAGTGTGACGAGTTGTTCAAGAGCAGCGTTCATAGGCAGTGAGATAGAGGGTAGAGAGTAGCGCGGCCGGAGGCAAGCCAGCAGTGCGTACATCTGCCCTCGAAGCGCCGCTTAACCTTCATTGCGAAGCAAAGCAGGCTCTAAATCTTCATCTCAGGCAGGCCGACGCGTTGGCGGAGTAGATCGAACCAGGACCGCGCCCACTTTCTCGCGATCCGCGCCACGAAATAACGGTTATTGCCGCACCGCTATTTCTCGCGATGGCGCCTGCCCAAAGAGATGAGCCAGGCCTTTGGCGTCGTGCCAAAGCTCCTGCGAAAAGCTTCGACGAAGGCGCTTGGCTGCTTGTAGCCGATGAGGTAAGCAATCTCTTTGACCGAGCGGCCTGAAACCAGCAGCTCGACTGCCTTGGTCAGCCGAACCTGACGCCGCCACGCTTCGAAGTCGATGCCAAGTTCTTTGCGGAATATTCTCTGGACTGTCCTGACGCTTACGCCAGCCTCACGACACAGCAAGGCGAGGGCTCTTGCGGAACCGGGAGCTGACAGGACTGCCTGAGCCAGCGCCAGTGCTCGTTTGTCGGTGGGAAGCGACACAGATGTCGGTACCGATGTGCCGGACTCCAGGTGCAGAATCAATAGATCGCGCAGCGCGCGCTCGTGGTGGACCCGGGCACGAAGCTTTTCAACGCGTACGGCTTCGAGGGTGAGTTCACGTAGCAACGGCGTTATGTGCAACACAGAATTGGCCAGCGGCGGCGTGCGTACCAAGCCGGGCCGGAAGTATAGCGTGCGCATCGAAACAGCGCACGGCATCGATATGCGGTGACGGGTCCCCGCAGGAATCCATAACGCAAAGCTTGGCGGTACTAGCCACATGCTTGAGGCAGAAACCACTTCCATGACACCGCTGATGGCGTAGATCAGTTGATCGGATCCGTGCGCGTGTTCCGCGACCTTGAAGCCGGGTGTGTATTCGTACGTCAGCGTCGCGACCGAAACGCCCCGCTTCGGATCGAAATCCTTGATGACGCCGCCGTGTCGCATAAGCGGTATCGTATGGCGCGATAGGGTTCTTGCGCCATCACCCTTCGTCAATCATGATGACTTCATGAGCGCACAAAGCGGAGTCAGCGGACTTGGCGGCTATAACGTCATCGGATTTGTACCCATCGTCAACGTAGAACGAGCGAAGAGTTTCTACGTAGGCAAACTCGGACTGCGCCTGGTGGGCGAGGAGCTTCCATTTGCGCTTGTCCTCGACGCAAATGGGATTATGGTGCGCCTTGCAATCGTCAAGGAGCTTCCGCCAACGCCGGGTACGGTGCTGGGCTGGCAAGTGCCCGATGTTGAGGTTGTCGTCCAGAGCCTCGCAGCAAAAGGCGTTTCATTCGAGCGCTATGGCTTCCTGGAACAGGATGCCGCAGGAATCTGGACCGCGCCCAATGGGGCGAAGATCGCTTGGTTCAAAGATCCCGACGGCAACACGTTGAGTCTCAGCGAATACGGGTAAAGCCGGAAAGTGACACGGCTCTTTGATGAGCGGTGAAGCGCGTAGCTAACCTGCGAAGAAATTGCGTCTTTCCGAGCGCTCGGGCAATCTTAAGACGAGCAAACCATGGCAGCCGCAACAGCAACCTTCCCCGTAGCCGTTCCCTGGCGTCCCCGCATTAATCCCTGGATTGTGGCGATGACGGTTACGCTCGCTACGTTTATGGAGGTGCTGGATAGCTCCATTGCCAACGTTGCTCTGCCGCATATCGCCGGCGGCCTGGGCGCAACGCAGGACGAAGCGACCTGGGTGCTGACGGCGTATCTCGTGGCAAACGCTGTAATTCTGCCGGCGGGCGCCTACATGACCACGTTCATTGGGCGCAAGAAGTTCTACATGATCTGCGTGGCGTTGTTCGGCATGAGCTCCGCGCTGTGCGGCATTGCCCCAACGCTACCCTTGCTGGTGTTTTTCCGTGTGCTGCAAGGCATTGGTGGCGGCGGTCTTGCTCCGAGCGGGCAGGCGATCCTCGCAGACACGTTCCCGCCGGAGAAGCGCGGGCAGGCTTTCGCGATGTACGGCCTGGCGGTAGTGTGCGCTCCGGCAATCGGGCCGACGCTTGGCGGGTACATCACGGATAACTTCGACTGGCGCTGGATCTTTTATCTGAATGTACCGATCTGCCTGTTGTCGCTGTTTCTGGTCAATCGCATCGTGGAAGACCCACCGTGGGTCGAGAAAGAAGTGAAGAAGGCGCAAAGCGGTGGTGTGCGCCTCGATCTACTTGGCTTCGTGCTCGTGGCGCTAACTTTCGGCTCGCTGGAGTTCGTGCTCGATAAAGGACAGGAAGACGACTGGCTGGGCTCACACCTGATCGCGTTCTTCATTGGGCTGATGGTCGTCGCGTTCATCGCGCTGATCTGGTGGGAGATCAAACAGCTTCGCGACGGCAATCGGCCATTGTTGAACCTGACACTGTTCACACGACGAAGCTTTGCGATCAGCTTCATTCTTATGTTCGTGCTGGGCTTCTCGCTCTACGGGACGACGATTCTTATTCCGCAGTTTGTGCAGACGCTGCTGGGGTACACGGCCGAGCTGGCCGGAAAGGTGCTGTCGCCTGCCGGATTCATGATGATGGCCATGATGCCTGTCGTTGGCGTGTTGTCGGGTAAAGTCGATCCGCGAAAGCTGCTGGGCTACGGTTTCGTCATGCTCACGCTCAGCCTGCTGTACATGAGCAAGCTGAATCTCCAGTTGAGTTACAGCCAACTGGTGTTCATGCGCATGTTCCAGGCGTCTGGACTGGCTTTCCTCTTCATTCCGATCAATACGCTGGCGTACGTGGGCGTGAAGCAGACCGAGAGCAACGATGTTTCCGGCCTCACCAATCTTGCGCGCAACATCGGCGGATCGTGCGGCACAGCGTTTATGGCGACCATGCTGACGCGGCGAGTCGCGGCGCATGAGAATGCCATGTCGCGTTACCTCACGCCGGCGAGTCAGGGCTTCAAGGCACAGATCACCGCGCTTGCGGGCACATTCAGAGCGGGCAACGGCGCTGGAGTGAGCGGCGGTCCATATGGAGGCGCAAGTTACGGCGCCATCCATCAAGCGCAGGCGTTTGTCTACAACCAGTTGCACCGGCAGGCTTCGACGCTAGCGTACGTGGACATCATCGAGTACCTGACGGTGTTTTGCGCGTGCATGCTTCCGCTGCTGTTCTTTATTCCGAAGCCGCCGAAGAACGCGTCGGCAAGCGCCGGGCATTAGGAGTTCACGAAGCTGCGCGAAGTGTCCGCACGTGCCTTCACTTAGTTGAGGCTTGGCGTCCTTGTAGCGAACTACTTGCAGGACAACGTTGCAGTCGGCAGGTTGGTTGGCACATACACCGTCTTGCCTGTTGCGTCGATAGACGTGAGCTGTGAACTCACGGTGATCGGCGCAAGTGAAGCTGCCACGCAGCTCACGGCACCATCTGTCGCAGCTGTCGCGGTCACGGGGTCAGATACAGCCCAGTGATACGCGACGGCAATCGCCGGAATGGCGCAGTCTCC
This sequence comes from Verrucomicrobia bacterium Tous-C9LFEB, assembly GCA_903970445.1. GTDB lineage: Bacteria > Acidobacteriota > Terriglobia > Terriglobales > Acidobacteriaceae > Granulicella. The sequence continues at coordinate 14,478 of CAJCIP010000037.1, forward strand.
CGCGTAGTGGTCACCGGTGCTGAAGTACTGAACGTCAGCCGCGCCCGCAGTGTGGTCCAGTGTCACGCTGGTTGGCGAGATGAACGGTGTGACTGTGCAGGCGAGCGCGCTGGTAGAGCCCGCGCAGCCAGTCACCGCAGAACCAGCGGCAAGACCGAAGAACACGAATGTGCACGAATGAGAAAGTCGCATACCTGCAAGGCTAGAGTCGGGAATCAGGCAGAGTCAACTGCGGCGTGGTTTCCTTGAACGCAGGCCTGTTTTAGAAGCCTTCTTACGGATAGAGGCGCTGCGTTTTCCAGCCTGATTCGCTACGAGTAAATTGCATGCGATCATGCAGGCGATCCTTGCCGTCCTTCCAGAACTCAATTCTGTTCGGCACCAGCAAGAATCCGCCCCAGGTTTCCGGTAGCGGAACCGGCGCGTCGCCCAGCTCCTCTGTGAATTTGCGCACGGCATCATCGAGTGTTGCGCGGGATGTAAGAGGATGGCTCTGCGCGGAAACAGCTGCGGCAACCTGGCTGGCGCGGCTGCGGCTGTGAAAGTACTGGTCGATCTCGCTTCGAGTTTGCGTCTCAATGATGCCCTCGAAGCGCACTTGCCGGCGCAGGCTCTTCCAGTGAAAGCACACCGCTGCTTTTGGATTTTCGTGGAGCTCACTGCCCTTTTGGCTCTCAGTGTTGGTAAAGAAGCGAACGCCTCGCGCGTCGACGCCCTTCACCAGAACCATGCGGACACTGGGCACCGCAGCCTTCGACGCTGTAGCCAATGCCGCAGCGGTCGGGTCGTTGAGTTCGGACTTTTCAGCCAGGGCAAGCCACTCGTGAAACACGAGAAACGGATCTGACGACGGGCTATCAAACGGAGACGTCATGCAGGGTGGGATGACCTTTCAAAGTCGCGAGTCTTGCTGAAGAGACAATGCAATCCAGTCCGGCGCAAATTCGGCATCATCTTTTCGACAGGAAGCGTCAGTCTGCGTGGTACCCGAGCATTCGCTGAAGTTCCAGCGCGTTCGATGTGGCGTGGCCGAGAGCTGTGTTGTCGAAGATAATCCACATCTCGGTAGCAGCGGTTCTTCGCGGATCTCCTGATGCTGCCGAGTCGGCGAATTGTTTCAGCGACTCTGTTGAATACTCCGAATAATACGTGCGCGGTGCGCCATGCAGACGCCAATAGCGCAGTGTATTGCAGCCGCCCGGCTTTGCGGCAAGCGGCGATCCCTTCGGTGGATCGGCAGCAACGCGAGCGACTTCGAAATCACGGAGAAGGCGATCCACAGCTGCGGTGAACCAGCTTGCGTGGCGAGGCTCGCAGGCAACACTGCCATCGTGCAGCTCACGCAAAGTGGTGAAGAATTCATGCGCCACGCCTTCATCGAAGGCGAGCTTAGGCGGTAGCTGCACGAGTAGTGGCCCCAGTTTTGCAATCGGGCCTGCATTGAGGCCGCGCACGTCATCGAGGAATTGCTGTAGAAGGCCGCCGGTGTTGATTAGCTTTGCGGTGTGCGTGACCGTTTTCGGGAGCTTCACTGAAAAGCGAAAGCTATCGGGCGTAGATGCTGCCCAGCGCTCCCACGTTCTGCGCATGTGCGGACGATGAAAGCTCGAGTTGATCTCCACGCACTGCAAGCGCGCCGCGCATCGCTCGAGGTGTGTGCCCTCGGGTGGGAAATGATGTCCGTGCTGCTTGGGAAGCGTCCAGCCCGCGGTGCCGATGTAGATGTGTTTCGACAGGTGTTGCGTTTGCTTCATATGGTCGAAGATGCGTCCTCGTCATCCTGACCCTGAGCGGAGTCGAGTGAGGAGGGACTTCCGTATTCCGCCGAGAAGCGACATGCAGCGTGAGACGGAATACAGAGGTCCTTCGCCTACGGCTCAGGATGACACTTCCATTTACACCTTCATCGTGGAAGGCACTTGCACGTACCCAACGAGTTTGTTCTAGCCGTGGGTCTGCGGCACCGGGAACGGATTCCGCTCAGCAAACTGCACCTGATGCCAATACGGATAGGCAAGGGGACGCTGACTCGCTGTATTCAGCTTCGCAATCTGCTCCGGTGTGAGAGTCCAGCCGACCGAAGCAAGGTTCGCGCGCAACTGCTTCTCATCGCGTGCACCGATGATGAGCGTGGAGATTGTGGGCTGGCGCAACAGCCAATTCAGCGCGATTTGAGGCACGGTTTTTCCGGTCTCTGCCGCCACTTCGTCCAGCGCATCGACGACCTTGTAGACGTATTCGTCATCCGGCAGCGGGCCTGCGTCGGTGACCTGCTTATTCTGCAGGCGGCTGTCTTTCGGCAGCGGCTGGCCCCGACGGATTTTGCCGGTAAGACGTCCCCATCCCAGCGGCGACCACACGAGCGCGCCTACGCCCTGATCCTGCGCGAGCGGCATCAGCTCCCACTCGTAGTCACGACCGATGAGCGAGTAGTACACCTGGTGGCCGACATAGCGGGACCAGCCGTAGCGCTCCGACGCCGAGAGTGACTTCATTAAGTGCCATCCGGAAAAGTTCGAGCAGGCGATGTAACGCACCTTGCCCTGCTGCACGAAGTTGTCCAGTGTGCGCAACGTCTCCTCGACGGGTGACATCGCGTCGAACGCATGCATGTGGTACACGTCCACATAGTCGGTGTTCAGGCGCTTGAGTGAGTTCTCCAACGAGCGCGTGAGATGGAAGCGCGAGCTGCCCACGTTGTTTAGCTCAGGCCCGAACTTGAACGTCGCCTTTGTGGAGATCAGGACATCTTCTCGCTTCAGGTGCGCAATCGCTTTGCCGAGGACTTCTTCGCTTTTGCCTTCGGAGTAAATGTCCGCGGTATCGAAAAAATTGCAACCAGCTTCCATGCAAATGTCGATGAGCTTGCGTGCTTCTTCATCCTGCGTGTTGCCCCAAGAGGCGAAAAACTCATTGCCGGCACCAAAGGTGCCGGTGCCGAAGCAGAGCTCGGGAACCTGAAAGCCGGAACGGCCAAGAAAGCGATATTCCATGAATAGAACCTCGAAAAAGCGCGTGGCGAGTGATTGTCATCACCTGCTAGCAGTTGGATGCGCAGGCTTCTTCGCTGGCGCGGAAAAATCGAGACTCAAGCCATGCCTGAGGGCCGCAGCATCAAGGTCTGTCTGCGCCCGGAAAAATTCGTGGTGTGGGTTTGACTTCGGATAGTAGCGAACAACGACTTCAGCTTGCTCCACGGATTCCCGCTTGCCATCATGAAACGGGTAGCCGAGGTCCTGCAGCAGATGCAGCGAACCCTCGTCTCCGCTTGGATTTCCTGTGTCCCCGACAATGGCAAAGACGCTGCGGCCAGTGCGGCCTGAATGCACGGCAACGAAGTCACCAACACGGGCCCCGCGCCTTCGAGCATCATCGCCCAGCACCACGTAGTTGATCTTGGACGCATCGACATAACGCGAAACGTCCCGCTCATTGGTACGCGTTGGATCGGTAAAGGCAGTTTGCGAAATGTAGTAGCCAGGCGCGGGGTCACTGGGACCTTGCACGACGGGAATGTTCGGGTTGTCCTCCTCGGTGAGATACCCAACGATCTCCGCGTGCGGATTTCGTTGGTAGTGCGCGCTGCGGAGGTAATCAAGCGTCTTCTTTCCGCGCGGACCGTAAGCGGTGGGCGCACCGTCGACATCGACATCCATGCGTTTACGCAGCAGTTCGAAAGACGGCAAGGCTGCATGGCCCTGCGCATGAGCAATCGCACACGCCGTAGGCAGCAAAAGGGCGGAGATGATTTTGCGTGTTCGCAACCGGCCTCCGTTTTGACGTGTTCCTCTGGGAACAGAATGAACTCGCCTAAGCACTCACGCTGAGCGCGTTGTCCGGAAAGAAGAGCATGAACGTCGTTCCGCTCTTCGTTGTTTGCCGGCTTCGCACACGCACAGTGGCACCGTGCTTTCGTAGGATTTCCAGGCTGACCCAGAGACCCAGTCCTGTTCCTATGACGGGTTTGGTCGTGAAGAAGGGCTCAAAGATTTTCCCCGCAGTGGCATCGTCCATTCCCGTTCCTGTATCGGTGACAGAAACACGCACGCCTTCGCACCATGTACCGGCGAGATCACGACCGCAGCCACGACTCGCCCGCAGCAAGAGCTGACCGCCGGACGGCATCGCGTCGATGGCGTTTCCGATCAGGTTCGCGAGCACCTGCCGTAGCTCTCCACCATAGCCAAAGACTTCCGGGTCTCCGCGAAAACGATTCGTGACAGTCACGCCAACGGTGTGCAGCCTCGACTGATACAAGCTCACTACGGAAGTGAGAACGTCCGTGACACTGATGCTCCCGGGAAATGTCGACTGGCGGTGAAAGCGCAGCATCTGTTGCGTGATTTCGGAAACTCTCGCCAGCTCCGATTGCGCGGAACTGACAAAGCCTCGCGCCGTCGCATCCAGTGCATCGTGCGTGCCAAGCAGATACAGCAAGTTCGTCACGGCCTCGAGCGGGTTGTTGATCTCGTGAGCGATGCTTGCGGCCAGGCGCCCGGTAGCTGCAAGCTTCTCGGTCCTGCGCAGGGCTTCTTCTGCCTTCCTTTGCTCCGTCGTCTCTACGATGACGGTCCCGACCCACTTCACCACGTGCTCCTGCGTGTGAACCGGATAGAAGCTCATCAGCCATGTGCGCGAGTCGTCTGGATGGTCAGCAAGCACACCTGACATCTCCAGATTTCGGATAGCCTCATCTTTTTCAAACACGCGAGTGATCGAAGCAGCCACCTGTTGTCCCAGGCTCTGCGGATAGATGTCCATCACTGTCAGCCCTAACGAGCGCCGCGCGGATGTTCCGAACATGCGAGCTAGAAATCCGTTGACACGGACACAGCGCTGCTCGCCGTCGAAAAAAGCGAAACCAATCGGAGCATTCGCCAGCATGGAGTCCAGCAAGGCAAGCGTGTCGAGAAGGCCTTCACGCTGCAGCTCGAGCTTGCCGACCATCATGTTGAAACTGGTGGTGAGCGCGCCGGCTTCGTTGGATGTGGTCACCGGCAAAGGAAAACTCCCAGCCGGGTTTGACCCCTCGCTGAAGTCCTGTGTCGCTTCACGCAGCCGCTGCAATGGCCTGGTCATGGTGGTTGTAATCAGGAAGAGCGGCACCAGATTCGCGAGCAGAGCAAACACGCCGTACGTCAGGGAGATTTGAACAATAGTGTTGAGCGTGTTGAGTGAAAGGGCGTGGTTCGGTTCCAGCCACAATAGGGCAAGTGTCTTGCCGTTCTGCACGACCGGCGTTACCGCCTCTATCTGTCCGTTTCCAATGGTGAAGACCTGCTGCTGCGCACCGGATGCAAGCGCCTTGCGTTCATACGCATCCAGGTCGCGGTTCTTTCCGCCATCGCTGACAGCCAGTGTGTTGCCTTGAAGATCCGTGATGCGTGCGACTTCGATCGTGGGCGCGATCCGCGAGAGCTCGAGAACGCTGTGCAGCGATTTCATGTCACCGTCCGCGAGTTGTTGCGCGCAGGCCGCCTCCAGCCGGTTCAGTTGCAGGGCGATTCGCTGGCGTGTTCGCTGTTGGGCGATCTCGCTTTGAGTCACGACGGTGTAAATGATGAAGACGCCCAAAAGCACCGTCTGGGCGAGAAAGGTGCCCAGGACGAGTTGCCAAAAGAAGCTTGCCGGCAGAACGCGTCTCATCTCTTTCACTCAAGACTAACGTGTCGCGATACATAGCCGGGAGCAGACTCATGTTCGAGAGCCAGGTTCGTCACCGACACATCCTCCTTGCGCCGGAGGTACTCCAAGCGACTGTGCCCGATTTACCAGCCACAGTTGCCGCGCCTCATTTGTCGTTTTCGACGCCTCCACGAGAAACGCCTGCTCTTCCGCTCGCGCCGGAGTTCGCGCATCAGGGCAAACTCTGGCGTCCTCGACGCGTTTTGATCACACCGGATGCATGGGCGCTTCCACTTGGCCGCGCGATGGTGGAGCGAGCGGAGGCCTTCGGCGCTGCAGTGACACGGCTGAGCAACAATCGCCTGCCTACGATTACGGCGGAGACGGAGCAGAAGAAATACGCGCTGGCGAAGACGACGTTCGCCATCGTCGTCTCGCCGCCAGGGCAGCGAAAGCTGCAGCCGATTCCACCCTCTGCTGACTGGCAGTTCCACATCGCGCAGGGCTGCCCGGCGCATTGCCAGTACTGCTATCTCGCGGGATCGCTCAGCGGACCACCGGTGACACGTGCCTACGCAAAC
>CAJCIP010000038.1 GCA_903970445.1 Verrucomicrobia bacterium Tous-C9LFEB
CGGCACTGTCTGGCGGCACAGGCCTACTTCCGCAGGATCGATCGCCTTGTGGATTGCTCGCCGGTGAGTTCCCGGCAGAGCAATCGCCGGCGTGTCGGTGAAGCCAGTGTCATGGAACTTGCGCTAGAGCTCCGCAGGCGACTGGACGGTGTCGTCACGCAACTTGCCCTGAGCGAGTTGCCCACCCACGTGCAGGCTGCGGCGCAGGAACTCAAGGATGCGACGAAGAGCTACGTGGGTGCGGTTCAGCGCCTGTGAAGCAGCGGCCGGAACCCGAGTGTGGAGCAACCTTATGCAAAGAACGCTGAAGTATCGCGGGTTTGAGATTTGTGTTGACCTCGTGCCCACTTCTGAAGACATGTTTGACGCGTGGATTCGGATTGAAGGGCCGCCTCAAGTCCTTGCAGTAGCCACGCAAGGACAGCGTATCAAGGTCCGCGGGGGCCCGTTTTCCGAGCGTTGGGCTTACTTCGTTGCGCAGATCGCTGGCCAGGCCTCAATCGATGTCATTCTCGGTCCTGGCGAATAGTTTGATGCCGTCACCCGTGACCGGGTGCACCTGCAGTTCCCGCGTTGCCGCATGCAGATCAAAAAGTACTGGATACCTACCTGACTGGAAAACCGTTTCATGGACGAACGCAAACGCGACAGTATGATTGCCTACCTCCGCCACCGCATGGAGGACTTCGGAATCAGCCCGGATGCTCTGGCCGCAACCCTTGCCGCTGAGCCGGCTGCGGGCCGCTACCGCAGCGCGCATGGCGAGAGCTGGAGTGGTGAAGGAGTGATGCCGCAATGGCTGAAGCAGGCGCTCAGTGCGGGCCAGTCCATTGGCCACTTCGAGCTGTCATCAGGTGCAGCTGCCGCACCGTCCCCACACGCACGCGCGGCTGCAGGTGCAGACTGGACAAACGATCCGTTCGCGGGCAGTCCGCTCGCGCGGTCGAATTCCCGTTAAATCCGTTGGCAGGCGGCTCAACTATCTTGCAAAAAATCCGTGCCTTCCGGGCGAAGTGTCTCCAGTGGCCGAAGTACGTCGCGAATCCCCAGCAGATCCGCAACGTATTGATCTATCTGGTCGATGACGTCCGTCACCTGATCGACGAAAGGCTCGTCCTAGGTGCCGACCGTCAGCCTGGCGCCGTTGACGAGCGTGTGAGCGATGCGGTGTAGGCGCAACAGGTCCTCGCGCAGGCCTTCCGGATCGTAAAGGCTGGTTCGCATCTCATCGAGTCTATCCACGGCGTCCAGCATGCGCGTGGTGTCGTAACCCGATTGCAGTGCTTCCAGCGCGGCGGCGTCCACCTCACCATAGGACGTCGCGGTGACCGCGGCTCTTGCGCTCATGCAGTCGTTACCTCATCTCGTTACCCGGGCGTGCAGCCTGACCAAACAGCGCATCGTTGATCCAGCTCTCTGGCGTACGATCAAGATGCAGTCTGTAGCGTCCGAACCGGCGGATATTGTGCGTCGGGTATGGACTTAAGAATTCAATATCGTCCACGCGGATTTTCTCGCCTTCAGCCACCATGTCTCGCAGTGCGCGCATCATGTCCGCAGTGTTCTGCAGGATCACGGCCGATGCGATGAGGTCATTGTAGCGTAGGCGTTTCTGCTGCTCTTCCGGCTCGTTCTCGGCGATCACATCGCCGCCTAACAACAGTCGGGCTTCACCGAGAAGCGCATTTGTGCGCGGCCTGCGTCGGAGAGGACATTCATGTGTTCGGGATGGGGTACTGGCACCGGGCCCACCACGTGCCGGGTGTGAGCGTGTGTTGGCGGCGTGGTGTGCACTTGCTTTCGAGCTGCCCGCAATACCACCGACCTTTCCAGTTTCGTCAGCGGCTGCTAAAACAACCTTGGCAGGCTTGCCGCTGCGGCTGGCAGGTGACGGGGGCGGAAGATGCGGACACGGCATGCTCACCAACCTTGCTTCATTACGCGCGTTTTGCTCACGATCTGCTCGACCGTCCCTTGGGCCCGGTGGATCCCTTGCGCCTGCGCATGGCGTACCAGAACCGCATTCGAGAGTTAGGCTTTACGTGGGGAGCAAGGGTACAAGCGAAAGCTTTTCAGGACCACTTGATCGAGGAATTAGGTGAAGCGTTTCTCTCTACAGTGGATCCTGCGTTTGCCGCGAAGCGGATGAGCTTGTGGATACGGTTCGCGAGGGGCAACATCACGGCATGCGATATGCCAGTTACGCGGCACCTACTGTTAGCGATGTATCTGTTTGGTACGCGGGACGAACTCGCATTGAGCCTGAAGCGTGTGTCCGAAGAAGAGATGGCTATCTGCCGCCCCAGGACAGTTGAGGAAGGCCCGAAAGGTCCCGACGAGTCGGCGGCTTTAACGCCGCGTGTAGCGCACCGGCTCCGAATACGAAATGAACTGTCAAGAAATCCGCGAACGACCATCCAGGATTTGTGGCGCAAGGCATATCGTGTCACCTCGTGGCTCTACGAGCATGACCGTGATGTTACAGGGAACGCTCTCGATTTCGACGGCAGATAGAGCAGGTAAGCCTTCCACGAAAACTGTTTCTCCAGACGACGAGCGCCTCGCCGCACTCGTTGACGAGACCGCCGTTGCGATGCTCGCTAGGCCGGGAAAACCGCAACAGGTGACAAAGGAGCGATTGCTCGCGGTCCTTCCGGTGCGCATTACCGACGCGCCTCGGCATCGCGAACGATACCCCAACACGCTTATGCGGGTTACGGAAAACCGTGAGTCCACATGGCACTTCAGGGCTCGACGGTTGTGGTGGGCATACACCGTGCTGAGCGCGAGAGGGGGCACCGTGCTGGCGAGAGAAGCCGTGATCCTCTCCGGTGTAGGGCATTACGCAGCCTAGCAGGCTGTTGAAAAGCGCCCCGTAATGACGACCGAAGCTATGTTCAGGAGACTTGCTCGTGCAATTTCCCGCTGAATTACCGGTTTGCCGCGCGATCCGCGCGGGGCATGCGCACGCATGCAACCCTTCTGGCACGCAGTCTTCGCGCCGTGGCGGCTCACCGCGCCGCTCCTTGCGGCACCACGCCTGGCATTCGGGCCATGCCGGTCAGATTGCTCGCAACCATCGTCAGTTTGAAGTGCTGGTCGACGCGCCGGATGCCACGATAGACCGTCTGGGGTCAGCCTCTGCTCAGTCGCTCACTCCGGCATCAGGAATTGGGGGAACTTGTCGGCGTGCCTCTGCTTAGCCGGATTGCCGGCCGGCAGCAAGTGAGCATGGATTCGGGCAGGACAAGCTAGCCGTGTAGGTGACCGAGGACTTGGCTGATGTTAGTTCCCAATGAACTATGTCCAAGACGTTGCCAGCCTTTTGCGTCTGTCAGACCAGTCACTGCACCCACGAAAGCAACACCGGCGCCACGCGCTGCTTGCGCATCAATTGGGTGGTCACCGACATAAAGCGCATGGATTGCCTCGACATTTAAAATTTCAAGTGCCTTCAACAGACCTTCTGGGTGTGGCTTATGTTGCTTAACGTCTTCCCCTCCTACAATCACCTCTACGCAAGATTGCAGCCCTGCCTGAGCAAGAATGGCTTCAATCCTATATCGATACTTCGTAGAAACGATAGCGGTTGAGATTCCCAAAGAACGTAGTGACCGAAGCAGAGTGGCCACCCCCGGGTAAAGAGTAGTGAGTGCAACCATTACCCGATCCGCGTGGCTGATAAATAGATCAGAAAACGTGGCGATGAGTTTCGGGTCGTGGCTTGAACTTAGGAATGCGAATGTATCCGCCAGCGTCAATCCAATTGACTTCTGGATGACTTCAGCAGTCGGGACTGGACGACCCATGGTGCGAAGCGAGTACTGCACGCATTCGACGATCGCTACTGTGGAATCTGCCAGGGTGAGATCGAAGTCGAATAAGACTGCCTTGGTTATTGGACTCACAATTTCCTTAGCTATGTGTGCAATGAGAGAATATTGCATCAGCGATGCATACCTATGATTTTTAAAAAGTATTAAAGTACGCCGATTTCGAGGATTCCTTTCCATCGTGCCGCCGACTCACGAAGCAGATGTCTTTTCGACCGGCCCCGTATTCTGACGTTGTGCAGCCCACTTCTGTAGAGATTTAAGCGCGGATTGTAGAGCCCGCCCTTCTTTTGTAAGGCCATATTCCACCTTGGGCGGCACTTCAGGGTAGACCGTCCGGCTGATTACGCCATCCCTCTCCAGATCACGTAGCTGCTGGATAAGCATCTTCTGCGAGACGCCGGGAATAGCCCTGCGAAGCTCGGAAAATCGGAGTACGGGCGCCGTAAACAGGTGA
>CAJCIP010000039.1 GCA_903970445.1 Verrucomicrobia bacterium Tous-C9LFEB
TTTGGCAGCACAACAAAAACCGCTGAGTTGCTGGTGAATCAACCGGCCACGGTGAACTTTGCGCTCGGCGTGCAAGCCACCAATATTGAAGTTGACGTTACGGCAACAGCGCAGACGATCAACTCTACCGACGCGACGATCGGCAACTCTACTGACAACGCGACAATTCAAGCGATCCCCAGCGAGACCCGAAATATTCCTGATCTGCTGTCGCTGAACCCTGGCGTTTTCTTTCTTCCGCTCCAGCAGGGTGCAGACCCAGCTTTTCAGGACAGCCGCAGCGGCGCTGTGAACGGTGGACGCTCCGACCAGAGCAATGTGACGCTTGATGGTGTGGACGACAATGACCAAGTTCGCGGACTCGCTTTTACAGGTGTGCTGCGTTCTACGCAGGATTCGACTGAAGAGTTCCGCGTGACGACCGCCGGGGCAAACGCAGATGCGGGCCGTTCCTCGGGCGCACAAGTCTCGCTGGTAACGAAATCGGGCACGAACCACTTTCACGGCGCGCTTTACGAGTACCACCGACCGACGTTTACAGTGGCGAACGACTTCTTCCTCAAAGCGGCGCAACTGAGTTCCGGAGCGGCAAATCGGCCATCCAAGCTGATCCGCAATATCTTTGGCGGTGATGTGGGTGGCCCGATCCTGAAGGACAAACTGTTCTTCTTCGTGAACTACGAAGGACAGAGACAAGCGGAAAGCGCGACGGTGCAGGAAACCGTGCCGACAGCCCTGTATCAGCAAGGAATTATTCAGTACACGACGGTAAGCGGGGGCGTGCAGGCGATTTCCCCGGCGAACTTCACCGCTCTCGATGCTGCAAATGGATGCGATGTCTGCGGAACGGCGGCTTACCCTTATGGCGCTGGTGCAAACCCAAATGCACTCAAGTACCTGAACTCATTTCCGGCGGCGAACGGCACGCAATTGGGCGATGGGTTGAACACCGGGTCATACACCTTTTCCTCGCCGCATCCCATTCGCTTGAACACCACCATCGTGAAGCTGGACTGGGCACCGGGCACAAAGCACAGAATTTTCGCTCGCGGAAATCTGCAGAAAGACTTCACCGGTGGACTGGAAGATTTTCCAGGGCAAGGACCGTCCAGCAGCCTGGTAGACAACACGAAGGGCATGACGTTTGGCGATACGTGGACCATCTCTTCGAATCTGGTCAACGATCTCCGCTACGGGTACATTCGCCAGGGTTATGGAAACAGCGGTGTCGGTTCCGGCGATTACGTGAACTTCCGCTTCATTTCTACTCCGACCTCAGAAAGTCGTTCCACAATTGTCAGTGTTCCCGTCAACAACATCATCGACAATCTGAATTTTGTGCATGGCCGCCATACTATCGGCCTTGGTGCGAACTGGCGACTGGTTCATCAAAACCTGACGACTGACGCGAATTCGTATAACTCTGCGTCCACGAATCCATACTGGTTATCCGGGAACCCGCCAAGTCCGACGCTAGTTGGCTTGCCGGACGTTGATGGCGGATTTGCGAACTCGTATTTGATCGCGTATGCAAATCTGATCGGTACAGTTCCATCTGTAACGAACTCCTACAACTACGCCGTAAGCAGTCCCACTACCGGAACGCTGCTCGCCGATGGAGCAGCCATTCCGCGTCATTACAAGGCGAACGAGTATGAGTACTATTTGCAAGATTCGTGGCGCATCCAGTCGAATCTGACGCTTACGTATGGCATTCGCCATACGATTCTTCAGACACCATGGGAGACCAAGGGCCAGCAGGTGGCACCCACCATCGATACGGACGCGTGGTTCCGGCAACGTGAAGCGGCGGCTGTCGCAGGCCAAGTGTATGAACAAGACCTGACGTTTGCTCCAAACGGCCCATACTACAACAAGCCTGGCTATTGGCCGAAGCAGAAGCTCAACATCGCTCCGCGCGTGGCGATCGCGTATTCCCCCTCGCCGAAGACTTCCATTCGCGCGGGTGCCGGGCTCTACTTTGATCACTACGGTGAAGGTCTTGTAAACACATACACCCAGTCCGGCTCGTTTGGACTCTCTTCGCAGATCACGAGCCCTCCAGGCGAGCTGAGCGATGAGACTTCGCCCCGCTTCGTCAATCAGCATACCTTTCCGTTCAGCAATGGCGCGGCTTCACCGACCGCTAGCTTTCCATACCTCTATCCCAACAATGCTTTTGCGATCACGCATGGACTCGACAACAAGCTGAAGACTCCTTATAGCGAAGCGTTGGATTTGTCTGTTCAGCACGAATTGCCGGGAGGCTTCACGGTGGAAGTGGCTTATGTCGGTCGCTTTGCCAAGCACCTCATTCAAACGATCGATCTGGCGCAACCAACTGACTACACCGATCCGCAGGGCGGCGGCGACTACTTCTCGGCAGGCACCCTGTTGTCGAAGATTACTGATGCGAATGGACAGAATCCTAAGGCGAATGTTCAGCCGATTCCTTATTTTGAACATGTGTTTCCTTTCATGGCTGGCATCGATTACCCGGGAGAAAGCGCAACCCAGGCTATCTACACGAATGAGTGGGCCCCGTATCGCGCTACTTACGGCGCAACGACTTCGATTGCGGACATCGACTACTACTGCTACTACGGCTGTCCTACCGGGTATCAATCGAAGTTCTGGCAGGATCAGTTCTCTTCGTTGTATGCGCTCGCCACTATAGGCCAAAGCTATTACAACGCCGCCGAGGTGACGTTGCGGCATCCTCTGAAGCACGGCTTCGAGGCCGACCTCAGCTATACCTTCTCTAAGTCAATCGACATGGGGTCAGACGCAGAGAGAGCATCTACTTCCAATGCCCTCGTGGCCTCGGAAAACAGCGCGATCCTGAATGCGTGGCACCCTGAGTACAACCGTGCGCCGTCGGACTTCGATACGCGACATATCCTGACGACAAACTACCTATACCAGCTTCCTGTTGGTAGAGGTAAGGCATTGCTCGGTAACACCAACCACCTGGTCGATGCTTTTGTTGGCGGATGGCAGTTGGCCGGCATCGTGCGTGCGACAAGCGGCCTTCCCTTCTCTCTATTCGAACCCGGCTGGACGACCAATTGGGAGTTCGAGAGCTTTGCGGTCGTTACGGACAAACAGGCCGCGCGAACCAGCAGGCACTTTGACAGCAACGGAAATCCGCAGTTCTTTGCGAACGCCGACGCGATAAACAATGGTGTCTATACCGGCGGTCCAGTGCGCTTGCCCTATCCGGGCGAGGCAGGCGAGCGAAACAACTTCCGTGGCGATGGCTACTTCAACTGGGACAGCGGCCTGAACAAAGCATGGACTCTTAGTGACTACGGAAAGCTGCGCTTCGCGTGGGAAGTTTACAACGTGACTAACACAGTCCGGTTTGACCCGTTCTCGATTGGTGCAGGGCTGACAGGTGGCAATCTCGGTGTCGCGACAGGTCTACTCGGAAATCCTCGGCGCATGCAGTTCTCGCTGCGGTATGACTTCTAGCTGCTAGTTGTTCTTCTTTGAGCCGCCGCCTCCACACGGGTGCGGCGGCTTTCATTTTGTATGCTTCGCGGGCTGGGCATGAGGTTAGGGAAGACTCGCACACACGCACTGATGGCGAAGAGCCGATAATGGAGCGATGGCAAAGCCGATCCTCCTCGCCGTAGATGATGACGTCAGTGTTCTGGAGACAGTCGTCCAGGACCTGCGCCGGCAATACGGAAAGGATTACCGGATCCTGCGGGCGGCTTCGGGGCAGGCTGCGCTCGACATATGCGAGGAGCTGAAGAACCGCGGCGATGTTGTGGCGTTGTTCCTGTCGGATCAGCGTATGCCCGGCCTGACCGGGGTGGACTTTCTCGCGAAGGTTATGGCCATTTACCCGGACGCCAAGCGCGTTCTGCTGACGGCCTATACCGACACCGAAGCGGCTATCCGAGCAATCAACTCGGCACGCATTCACTATTACCTTACGAAGCCGTGGGATCCGCCGGAGGAGAAGCTGTACCCGGTGCTGGATGATCTGCTCGTGGCCTGGAACGAGGGCCGAACACCGTTGTATGACGGGCTGCGGCTGATCAGCAATCGATGGGGTATCGGTGATCACGAGGCTCGGAATTTTCTTTCGCGCAATCTCATTCCTTTCAAGTGGCTCGACCCGGAACGAAACCCGGAATGCCTGCAGTTGCTTTGCGATCAGCGACTCGATGACAGCAAGCTTCCGGTGCTGCTGTTTCCAGATGGCTCCTCGCTGGTTCAGCCGTCGGTGACGGAGATTGCGTCGAAGGTAGGGCTCCGAACCCAGGCGCGGCAGGAAAGCTATGACGTAGTTATTGCCGGAGCAGGGCCGGCAGGTCTAGCGGCTGCGGTATACGGCGCTTCAGAAGGATTGAGGACGCTGATCATCGATTCGCTCGCGCCGGGCGGGCAGGCGGGGTCTTCGTCGAAGATCGAGAATTATCTGGGGTTCTCGCAAGGCATCAGCGGTGAGCGGCTGGCCAAAGAGGCATACATCCAGGCGATTCGTCTAGGCGCGGAGTTCATGACGCAGCGGGTTTGCTCGATCCGTTCTGAGAACCGTTATCACATCGTCAGGCTGGCTGATGGCCAGGAGGTTTCATGCAGGGTGTGCATCATCGCGACCGGCGTTGAATACCGCCGACTGGATATTCCAGGAGAGATGGAGTATTTCGGTTCGGGGCTGTTTTACGGTGCGGCGCTGACGGAAGCGAATCTGTGTGCGGATCAGATCGTGCACATCGTTGGTGGGGCCAACTCCGCGGGACAAGCAGCGATGTATTTCGCGCGATCTGCTGCGCAGGTTCGCATGCTGGTTCGCGGTGATTCGCTGGACCGTAGCATGTCGCGATACCTGATCGAGCAGATTCAACAGACGCCAAATATCTCGGTGGAGACCAACACGCAACTGAAGGGCCTGATGGGCAACGGGAGTCTCAGTGAGATTTCGGTCGAGACACCGGCCGGCCGGGAAAGTCGTCGCGCACATTCGGTATTTGCGTTTATCGGCGCTGCGCCAAAGACAGAATGGCTGCCGGAGCGGATCGCACGCGATGCGAAGGGCTTTGTTCTCGCAGGCCCGGACCTCAAAACGAAAGCCGGAAATCTCTGGAAGTACGAGCGCGATCCCTATCTTCTGGAAACGACCGTTCCTGGGATTTTTGTTGCCGGAGACGTTCGTTTTGGGTCGGTGAAGCGTGTTGCTTCATCTGTAGGAGAGGGATCCATTGCGATCCAGTTTGTTCATCAGTACCTAGCTACGCTCTAACGAGGCAATCACGTGCCAACACTTACGCCAACCATCAACCCGGCTGCATCCACGCTTTCTCCTGACACCATCGCACGCCTCGGAAGCGTTTCCATTCTGACGTCGCTGGATGAGACGTCGCTCCATTACCTTGACGGCGCGACAGAGCTACACCTTGCAGCGGAGACCGTGCTGGTGCGGCAAGGTGAAACAGCGCGCTTCTTCTGGATACTTCTGTCCGGCTCGCTGCGCATGGCGAACAACTCGAGCGACGGGCACGAAAGCATGATCTACACGATGCATGAGGGGACCGCATTCGGCGAAGTTCCGCTGCTGGCGAACATTCCATCCGCGATGACAGTTTCAGCGGCAGCGGATTGCAGCATTCTGCAGCTGGATGAGGAGCACTTCTGGTCCTTGATGACGCATTGCCCGAGAGTGCGTGAAGCCATCCTCGGCAACATGGCGATGCGCCTTGCCAAGATGCAGGCCGTCACATTCCAGCAGGAAAAGATGGCGTCGCTCGGAACACTGGCGGCCGGCCTGATGCACGAGCTGAACAATCCCGGTTCCGCGGCACAACGTGCTGCTTCGAGGCTTCGCGACAACGTGCTGCGCATGCATGCGCTGACGGCGAAGTTTACGAAGACGGACATGAAGCACGAACAAAAGCAGTGCATGTTTGCGCTTCAGGAGCGGGCGCTGAGTGCCTCGCTGCCTGCGCCTCTCAATTCGATTGAGCAAGCCGACGCCGAGGACGCACTCACCACCTGGATGGATGAGGCCCACGTGGAAGATGCGTGGAAGCTCGCGTCAACACTGGTTTCGATTGGCCTCACGGAACAAGATCTAGAGGTAGCGCGAGACTCGTTCCCGAGCGAGATGTTCTCAGACACACTCAACTGGCTTGAGGCGCTGGTGTCTTCCATGCAGCTTGTCGGCATCGTTGAAGAGAGTATCTCGCGGGTGACCGATCTGGTACACGCGGTGAAGAGCTATGCGTATGAAGGCATCGGGGAAAAGCAGACCATCGACTTGAATGCGAGCATCCATGCCACGCTCGTGATTCTGAGCCACAAGTTTCGTGAGAAACAGATCAAGCTGGAAAAGAGCTTCGCGCCGAACCTGGCCTGCCTTCAAACGAAATGCCAGGGCGTAAATCAGATCTGGACCAACCTCTTAGACAACGCGATTGACGCCGTTCCGCAATCTGGCACCATCGGTATCCGCACATGGTCCGAGACCATCAACACGTCCGCCCACGCGGAGCCGCGCACGTTCCTTTGCGCGATGTTTCGCGATAACGGTCCAGGCATTCCCCCGGAACTTCAGTCCCGCATTTTTGATCCATTCTTCACGACGAAGCCGGTTGGTGTGGGCACGGGGCTCGGGCTCGGGATTGTCTTCCGTATCGTCGAGCAGTGCGGCGGGACGATTCGCTTTACATCTTCTCCAGGCGAAACCGAGTTTGTCGTTCACCTGCCTGTGACAAATTCCTGAGCCACTCGCCCTAGCGTGTCAGCAAGACTGCTTTGGGAGCTTCGTCGGGACGTTCTACGAGACGAACTTGCAGCTCTCGCTGCGGAGCAGAGATCGCGTGCCACTTCTCGCTCAGGTCGGATGCTTGCTGTTCGGCGCCTTTGGAGCACGAGACACCTAGCCAGAGCTGTGAAGCCTGCAGGCAGGTTGCCGCTTGCAACAGCGTGCTCACGGTATCTTTGCCCGGCAGCGCCAGCAGCCGCAGCGGCCTGCCCAGCTTCTCCGCGGAGAACACCACTTCGCTTAATACATCCTTCAGATTGTCATCGACAGTTGACTCGTCGTTCGGTGCAGCCTGTATGCGGTCGATGGAGAGATCGCTGACGCAGATGGCAACCACCTGGGAGGCCGCGCCATTCTCGTCCGACAACACCTTCTCTACCGCGCGCCGATCGTTAGGATCGCCTACACCGACAACTACGCATCCCGGCTTCATATCCAATGACTGTGGCGATAGCCCGTCCCGTACCTCAAAGCGGAAACGCTCACGCGAGGTCTCCCGGAATGGATCGTCAGGGTCGGGTTCCACAGCTATTTGCGTCGCCTTCTGCTGCTTTGCGAACTTGCGTTCAGATACCGTGAAGATCACGAAGAAGACGAGCGTGAAGATCACACCCGAGATCGTCGCTGCCTTCTTCGTGAAGAGGTTGATGAACGCAAGCAGAAACAGAATGGCCGTTGTTGCGATCAGGCCGACGGGTATCTCATGCGAGCCGACATGCAGATTGAGCGGGAACTTCCACCTGCGCGCGTCGGGCTTCTTGAAACGCAGCACAACGACAGCGAGTCCTTTCATCGCGAAGCTCCAGACCACGCCAAACGCATAGGCTTCGCCGAGCATGTCCACGTTGCCGCGGCTGAGAAGAATCGTGATGATCTGCAGGCCAACGATGATGCCAATGATGTGGTGTGAGGTGCCGTACTTCGGGTGCAGCTCGCGAAACCAGGGCGGCAGAACACCGTCTTCCGCCACGCGGCTCAGCACGCCGTTGGATCCAAGAATGGCGGTGTTCACCGCTCCGGACAGGATCATTACGCCGACGATTACGACAAAGCCATGGAAGGCGAGCCGCAGCGCGAATGGGCCGGCCAGAAACATGGACAAACCACCAATCAAATCGTCCAGGTACTGCGTGCGCTGCGCATCCGGAATCAGCATGACGGCGAAGAAGGACACGAGAGAAGTAAACAGCACGCTGTAGATGAAGATAATGAAGCCCGTGCGTTCGAGGTTCTTTTGCTTCGGCGCCTCGATCTCGCGATTGACCTGCGCGAGCGTTTCTTCGCCGCTGAGCGCCAGCACGGAATGCCCAAGACCGATGGCCACAGCGACCGCGGTGAAACCGGGAAGCGCCGTGCCTTTGAGCCATCCAAGAGCGGAATCGCTGAAATGGAAGTTTGACGGCGCAGGCAATGGGACCGGACGATAGCCTTTCGTGACGATTGTGTACAGGCACCAACCAATCAGAATGACGACCATGACGGTTGTAGCCTGCATGATGCGGAGCGCTCTTGTACTGGAGAACGGGACGCCGACGCGATTTGTGTACCAAAAGTAGACCGTAACGATAACGGCGAATGCGGCGGCGAACCAGGCGGACGGAACGTGCATCCAGGCGAGATCAAAGTGTTCGCCAAGCTCATTGATAAGCGCGGCCAAGTACAGGCCTGCGCTGACTCCACTGATCGGGCCGGTCAGCACGTAGTCGAACATGAGAGCGGACACTGAAAACTTCGCGGCTGTGCCGCCCATTGCTTCGCGCACGACGCGGTAGACACCTCCGCGCACAAACATGCTGCAGCTTTCGATATAGATCGCACGCACCGCATAGGAGAACAGCATGATGGCGAGAACAAACCACGGAGCTGCCTTGCCGATGGCCTTTTCAGCAATGCCGCCGACGTAGTACGCCGACGAGCCTAAATCGCACAGAACGATGGCGGAGGCTCGCCAAAAAGATACGAAGGACAACATGACCGTAGCGGGAATGACGAACTTGGAGATAGAGGTAGGCTGGGTCATGATCTCCCGTCTATGGTGTCTTCATGGATGCTGCACTGGGCATACGAAGAAGCGCGTGGCGCGCGCACGATACCGCGACATGGCCGCACTCTGTCAGAGTGTCCAAGAGCCAGCGTCAGGAAGGCATAAGGGACAAGCCCGATCAACCCGTTATTCGAGTGAAGTTATATCAGACACCATAGCTCCCTGGTGCGAAGAGCGCTTTCTGGGCGCTTCGGGAGTGAAGCAGTACTCTGTTCTACGGTTCGACATTACATGCGGCCGGAGTGTATGCACGTTCTGCACTGCGAAGGATTCGGACAGGCTGCGTTAGGCTGGCCCACCGGTTCGCAGGCAACCTAAACCATCTGAGTAGATTCACAGCTACATACCCGTCACGCACGTCACGGCGGAAGCTCGACACCCTCATTTTGGATGCGATCCTCCTATGGTTGAAGCCGTCGTGCTCTGGAACGAGCCGAATAATCTGTCGCATTGGAACTTCCACCTGGATGCGGGGTGGGAACGATTCGGCGAGATGATCCGCCTCGGATCAACCGCCATAAGAACAGCCAATCCTCATTTGCCCGTCGTTCTCGGCGGAGCGTCGGCATGTGATTGCGACTTCCTTCGCTTGATGAAAGCACAAGGAACACTCGACCACGTGGACGTCGTCGGCGTACACGGTTTTCCGCTTGATTGGAACCATTGGCAGATCAATGATTGGCCAAGCCGCATCGATGAAGCGGCAGAAGTCTCCGGCAAACCCGTGTGGGTGCTGGAGGTCGGCGTCTCATCGTTCGGAGCAGAGGAAGTACAGGCGTTCGGATTAGAGCGCACGCTGAAGCTGCTGCATGGAAAAGCCGAGCGCGTCCATTGGTACAGCCTGTTTGATCTTCCGGCCGCGTGGCCGGCCGAGACGCGCCACAAGGAAGCGGAGGGTTCGTCCTACTATCGCCACTATTACCTCGGCCTGTATCGCGATGATGGAACACCGAAGCTTGCGGCTGATGTTTTCCCGCGCGACGGCTCTGCAGGCTTCTGCCAGTGGTTTCACTTCGAAGACCATCGATTGGACGATGCGGTTCGCCGCATGAAGGAGCTGGGTGTGCGCCATGTGCGCACGGGCCTCAGCTGGGCGGACTCGTACCGCCCGAATGCCGAAGCCTGGTTCGATCGCATGATGGCCGCATTGGAGACGTTCGATGTTTCTCTTACGCTGTGCTTTACGCCAGCGCATCTGGGATTGGAAGAGCACCATACCAGTCCGCCCAAAGACAACCGGCAGTTTGCCGAATTTGCAGCCTGGGCCATTGAACGCTATGCGCCTGCCTCCGCAGTTTCGACTGCACAGCGATGCGAAGAGGAAGTGGTGCTTCTATGAGTAAACAGATTTTGATCACGGGAGGTGCGGGTTTCGTTGGGTCGCATCTTGCGGATGGACTGCTCGCAGCCGGGCACAGTGTTCGCGTGCTTGATGACTTGACGCCGCAGGTGCATCCTGCGGGCCGGCCCGATTACCTGTCGCCTGACGTTGAACTGGTGCGGGGCGACGTGCGCGATCCCAACCTGCTGAAGGAAGTGCTCACCGGAACGGATGCCGTGTACCACTTCGCCGCGACTGTTGGTGTCGGCCAGTCGATGTATGAGATCAGCCGCTACATGAGCGTGAACACGCAAGGCACCGCAGAGCTTCTGCAAGCGATTCTGGATTCCAAGACGCAACTTGAGAAGCTCGTTGTTGCTTCGTCGATGTCGATCTACGGTGAAGGTCGTTACGCGTGTTCCGACTGCGGAAAAGCGGCTTCGCCGCCCGTGCGCTCACTTGCGCAGTTGAAATCGGGGCAGTGGGACCTGCACTGCGCTGCATGCGGTGGAGTGCTGAAGCCGTTGGCCACAGCGGAAGACAAGCCGTCCGAGATCAACTCCATGTATGCGCTGTCGAAGCGGGATCAGGAGGAGCTGTGCCTCATCTATGGCCGCACCTACGGCCTGCCGGTCACGGCTTTGCGGTTCTTCAATATCTACGGGACGCGCCAGGCGTTGTCGAATCCGTATACGGGCGTGGCTGCCGTATTTGCGTCGCGGATGATGAACGGGAATGCGCCGATGGTCTTCGAAGACGGCGAGCAGATGCGCGACTTCGTCAGCGTGCATGACATCGTGCGCGCCAACATGCTCGCGATGGAGCGGCCGGAATCCAATGGTGAAGTCATCAACATTGGTTGCGGAAAGCCAATCACCATTCGTCGCGTGGGCGAGCTGCTTGCGGAAGCGCTTGGCAAAGACGTGCGGCCGGTGATTACAAACAAGTTTCGCGCCGGTGACATTCGCCACTGCTATGCGGACATTTCCAAGGCCCGCCGCTTGCTTGGCTACGAGCCACAGGTGAATCACGAGGAAGGCTTCCAGGAGCTGGCCGAATGGCTGAGTGGGCAGCAAGCGGAAGACAAAGCAGACACCATGCTCAAAGAGCTGAGCACCTACGGCCTGACGGCGTAGAACCATGTTGGCCCACGAGCGCACAACCGCGCCACAAGAGGAAAGGAGCCCAATGGGAGCCGCAAGCAGGAACATCGTTCTCGTAACCGGTGGTGCCGGTTTTATCGGCTCCAATCTGGTAGAGCGTCTGCTCGATGAGCCGGACACGCGGGTGCGCTTGCTGGACAATTTCTCGCGGCGCGGCGTGATGCACAACTACGAATGGCTGCGCACACTCGCCGGAAACAACCGCCTGGAGATCATTGAGGGGGATGTGCGAGACACAGCTGCTGTACGCAAAGCAGCCCGTGATGCGAATGAGATCTATCACCTCGCCGCGCAGGTTGCGGTGACGACTTCTGTGGACGACCCAGCGACCGACTTTGAAGTGAACGCGGTGGGAACGTTCAATGTGCTTGAAGCGGCCCGGCTCAGTAGCCGCAATCCGTTCGTCCTATTCACGTCGACGAACAAGGTCTACGGCTCTCTGGATGGCATTCCTGTGAGCGTGCAAGGCTCGCGCTACGTGGCGCACCGAGCCGGCTTTCGCGGTGTGACCGAAAGCGAACCGCTGGATTTTCACTCGCCGTATGGATGCTCCAAAGGCGCGGCCGATCAATACGTTCGTGACTACGCAAGAATCTACAACCTGGATACCGCGGTGTTTCGCATGTCGTGCGTCGCGGGGCCAAGGCAGTTCGGCAATGAGGATCAGGGATGGGTCGCACATTTCCTGTATTCGGTTCTGCAAGGCCGTACGATCACGGTTTGCGGGGACGGGTTCCAAGTCCGTGACGTGCTCCATGTGCACGATTTGATCGACGCGATGATGGCCGCGCGCGCAGTGAGAACCTGTGTGCGTGGTGAGGTGTACAACCTGGGTGGAGGCATGGTGCGCACGATTTCCGTGATCGAGCTGCTGCGTGAATGCGAGCGCCGCACAGGGCTTCCGCTGCACCTGGACTACACGGCGGTTCGTCCTGGCGACCAGCCGCTGTATATCTCCAGCACAGCCAAGCTGGAAGCACACACCGGCTGGAAGCCGCGGCGGTCGCTTACGGACATTTTGGATTCGATCGAAGCCTTCTGGCACGAGAACCGCGAGCGCATTGCGGCTGAGCCGTCACAGGCCGCAAATGCCGCTTTGCTGGAACAGGAGGTCGCGTGAAGTACGCGCTTCTAAATCCACGCTGGACCTTCGAAGGCTCGACATATTTCGGATGTACTCAAGCGCACTTCCCGCTGGAGCTTCTGTCTGCGCGTGAGTTTCTCCGCGCTGCTGGACATGAGGTGTTCCTGATCGATGCGCTGATGGAGAACCTGTCTCCGGAGCAGGTCACGCCGCGGCTCGACGCGTTCGGCGAAGACTTTCTGGTGATTCCAACCGCGCCTTCGTATCTCTTCTGGCGCTGCCCTCAGCCTGAACTTCGCGTTCCTCGGCAATGGGTCGCGGCGCTCGACCGCCGGAGCAAGATCGTTGCGATTGGGCCGCATGGCTCGGTGACCCCGCAGTCGACGCTCGAGAAAACCGGCGCTGACATCGTGTTGCGTGGTGAGCCTGACCAGACGCTGCCGCAGCTAGCATCGCTGCCGTGGGACATGATCGCCGGGTGCTGCTGGCGCGATGCACAAACGGGAGCGTACTGCAGCGCTCCGGGGCTTGGCGTCGTTGACATGCAAGCGGTACCGACGCTCGACTACTCCGACTATCCGGTGGAACGTCACCACCACCTGCACCACATCTTTGCCAACAACGGTGCGGACCACCTGCATCACGGCGCCGAGGTCGAGTTCGCGCGTGGATGTCCTTACTCCTGCACCTTCTGCAACAAGACGCTGTTTCGCAACAAGTATCGCGAGCGCAGGCTTGATGCCGTAATTGC
Source organism: Verrucomicrobia bacterium Tous-C9LFEB (assembly GCA_903970445.1). Lineage (GTDB taxonomy): Bacteria > Acidobacteriota > Terriglobia > Terriglobales > Acidobacteriaceae > Granulicella. The sequence continues at coordinate 13,142 of CAJCIP010000039.1, forward strand.
GGAGATTGATCAGCTGATTGCGCGTGGCGTCGACTACATCTACTTCATCGACGAGATTTTCGGCGTTGGAAAGCAGGTGCGGCAGCTATTGGAAGAAATCGCGAAGCGTCCTGTTTCCATTGGATTTCAGTCGCGCATCGATTTGTGGGACGAAGCGGGTCTCGATCTTTTGGCGCGGGCGCATTGTGTTTCCTTTGAGTGCGGGATTGAGTCGATCACTGACGAAGGCCGCGATGCCATGAACAAGAACTGCCGTATATCGACGGACCGAATCACCGAGCTGCTGCTGTACGCGAGGCAGCGCATCCCCTGGGTGCAGGCGAATCTTATCAAGGTTGCGGAAGATGATCCACAGCAAGTGGCCGCGTGGCAAGCCAACTTGAAGGCGCATGGCGTTTGGGTGTCCGAGCCCGTTCCGATGTTTCCATTCCCCGGCAGTCCGGAGTACGTGACTACGTTTGGTGCGCAGCCGGATGAAGCTGCGTGGGAGCGCGCCCATGCGCACTATCTGCAAAGCTTTACAGACAAAGGGTGGAGCGATGTCCAGGAGCAGAGACCGCTCCGGCTGACGGAGTTGGAAGCGCAGCCCGAGGACTTGGCATGCGCGTCCTGCTGACGACGGACACAATTGGCGGCGTTTGGACCTTCACTCGTGAGCTGACCGAAGGATTACTGAACGACGGCCAAGCTGTGGCGCTCGTCAGCTTTGGTCGAGCGCCTTCGGCGGAGCAAGACTCTTGGGTGGATGGCACAGCCTGTACTCACGGTGGTAGCTTCCACTACGAAGCGTCGCTCGTTCCGCTCGAGTGGATGCAAGACAATGAGCAAGCGTTCGACGCGGCAGCTCCTGCACTGCTGGCGCTGATGCGGCGCTTCAAGCCCGATGTGATTCATAGCAATCAGTTCTGCTTCGGCAGACTTCCAGCATCTGTTCCGAAGCTCATCACAGCCCACAGTGACGTACTAAGTTGGGCTTCGGCGTGTCGATCTGACGAGCTCGAAGCTTCACCTTGGCTGGATAGCTATATCTCTCTTGTACAGACGGGGCTTGATGGTGCGGACGTCGTTGTGGCTCCCACCGCGCAGATGCTAGCCGGGCTGACGCAGCATTTCAGCGTGCGTTGTCCAAGTTGTTTCGTCCCGAATGGCCGGACTCTGTCTCATGCAAACGGAACACAGGGGCGGTTACAGCAAGCGGTGTCGGTGGGCAGATTTTGGGACGAGGCGAAGGGACTGACTACGCTGCTCGAACTGAATTCGCCAGTGCCGATCCTGATTGCGGGCGAAGAAAAGTTTGAAGCTGCATCTGCTGGGATAATGACCTCTCAGGTGAGGTCCCTCGGCCTACTCTCGGAAGATGCTCTTCTCGAGTTATTTCGTCAGAGCAGCGTGTACATCGCTTCGTCGATTTACGAGCCGTTTGGCCTAGCACCGCTGGAAGCCGCACTCTGCGGATGCGCTGTTCTTGCGCGCGACATTCCTTCCTTTCGCGAAGTCTGGGGTGATGCTGCACTCTACTTCTGCACAGCGGGTGAGCTAGAGCAGCAGCTTCAAGCGCTGTTCGCAGCGCCAGCGTCGCTAGCAGCGGCGCAAGATGCCGCGAAGCACCGTGCTGAGGCGTTTACTGCTGCAAGAATGACGGCCTCGTACCTTGCTGTCTACGAAGGCCTGATCGGATGCGGAACGTCGCTCACGAATGTCAGCGAGGAGCTCGCGTCCCATGCCGCGTAAGCTTCGCCTCGCCTACTTTGCACACACGCTGAGATCCGATTGGAACAATGGCAATGCTCACTTTTTGCGCGGCCTGGTGCGAGCTTTAGGGAAGCTTGGCCACGAAGTGACGGCGTTTGAGCCCGAAGCCGAGTGGTCGATTGACAACCTGCGCGCGGAAGCCGACGGCGCTGCTTCGCTCCAGAAGTTCATTGAAGTGTATTCCGAGCTCGATGTACAGACCTATGCACTGGACGAGACCGAGGAGCTTTGGCGCGAACGCTTGCGCGGCTTGGAGCTCGTGATCCTGCATGAGTGGAATCCGCCTGAGCTCGCGCAAATACTGCTGCGGTTGCGGGATGAGCTCGGCTACAAGCTGCTGTTTCACGATACGCACCATCGCGCGTCTTCATCACCCAAACAGATGGAACGTTTCGGCCTGCATCGCTTCGATGGCATTCTTGCGTTTGGTGAAGCGTTGCGTCGTATGTACCGCGAGAGTTTCGGAGTCGGGAAGGTGTGGACGCTGCATGAAGCTGCCGATGTTTCTGTCTTCACCCCATGCCCCGAAATCCAGCGCCAACAAGCTCTTGTCTGGATTGGGAACTGGGGTGAGGGCGAGCGTTCGGCAGAGATCCAGGAGTATCTTCTCGGGCCTGCCGCAGCTCTGCGAGAGCTTGCCTGCACGACGATCTATGGCGTGCGCTATCCGCTGCAAGGCATGGCCGCTTTGCACGGGGCTGGCGTTTCTTACGGTGGCTATCTTGCAAACCTCGATGCTCCTCATGTCTACGCTCAGGCCCGCGCAACGGTCCACGTGCCACGACAGCAGTACACGCGGGCGATGACGGGCATTCCAACCATTCGCGTCTTTGAAGCTCTTGCCTGCGGTATACCGCTGGTGTCAGCGCCCTGGCAGGACACAGAAGGCCTGTTCCGCGCGGGAGATTTCCAGTGGGCGACAAGCGGGGCGGAGATGACCGAGGTTCTGAAGAAGCTCTTGCTTGATCCTGCGGCCGGTGAAGCGCAGGCGCAGCGCGGCTTGGAAACAGTTCTACGGCGTCACACTTGCGACCATCGTGCGCGGGAACTGACTGTGATCTGCGAAGAGGTTCTCCAATGAAGATATTTGCCATTGGCTCCAGCATCATTTCGTCGTACTGGAACGGAGCGGCCACGTACTATCGCGGCTGCTACAAGTACCTCGCGCGTCTCGGCTACGACATCACCTTTGCTGAGCCCGAGGCCTACGGACGCCAGCAACATCGTGACTCCGATGACTTTCACTACGTCACGTCGCTCGTGTACCAGCCGCACAATAATGAGCGCGGAGAAGACCTCGGCTCTGCCGATCTGGACCGCATGCTGAGGCTCGCGAGCAAAGCAGACATCGTCATCAAGCACTCCGGGATTGGCGTCGATGATGCGGAACTGGAGAAGCGCGTTCCGGCGGAGTGCTCCGCAAATGCGATGACCTTCATCTGGGATGTGGACTCGCCTGCAACCATTCACCGCATGCGCGCGAACCCACAGGCGGACGCACTCGCGCAGTCTTGCTCCGGCTATGACGCAATCCTCAGTTATGGCGGAGGGCCCAAAGCGCGTGATGGGTTTCTGGAGTTTGGCGCGCGCGCTTACTACAGCATGTACAACGGACTCGATCCGGAAACGCATCACCGCGTCCCACCCGATGCCTCGCTGGAATGCGACACTGCGTTTCTTGGGAATCGCCTGCCCGACCGTGAGGCGCGCGTGGAAGAGCTGTTTCTAAGGGCTGCTGAACTTGCACCGGATCAGCGCTTCCTGCTCGGTGGCGAAGGCTGGGGAGGCAAGCGCCTGCCAGCGAATGTTCGGTGGATTGGCCATGTACCGACTGCCGATCACAATCGCGTGAACTGCTCTGCCGGCATGGTGCTGAACATCAATCGAAATTCCATGGCAGACTTTGGCTACTCCCCGCCGACGCGCGTGTTCGAAGTCGCCGGAGCCGGTACATGCATGCTTTGTGATGCTTGGGCCGGCCTTGACGACTGCTTTGAGCCTGACAGTGAAATCCTCGTCGTGCGCAATGCGGAAGATGTTGCTTCGGCTTTGCATCGTCATGACGCCGCAGCCAGGTGCCGCATCGGCGACGCTTTCCATGCTCGCGCGCTGCGCAATCACACGTATGCTTTTCGTGCATCGCAAGCAGATTTTGCATTTCGCGAATGTCTTGCTCGCCGCCGTGGCGAGACGGGTCCACAGACGTATTCGGCAGCGATCATGGCAGACTGGGCGCACGTTCCGGGCTTTGCAGCCGCGCATGTCGAGGAAGCTTTCGCATGAAGATCGTTTTCTATGGCCTCACCATCACGTCCGCGTGGGGCAATGGGCATGCAACGACCTACCGCTCGCTCATCAAAGCGCTCGCTCGCCTCGGCCATCGCAGCACGTTCATCGAGAAAGACGTTGAGTGGTATCGCAATAACCGCGACATGCCCTCGCCAGATTTTTGCAGTGTGCGGCTTTATGAAAACTGGAGACTGGAGGAAGCTGCTCTGATTGCAGAAGCTGCCGACGCGGATGCCATTGTCATCGGATCGTATTTCCCTGACGCCATCGATGCTTCTCGATCGCTCTTTGCCGAGGCAAAGTGTTCGGTGCTCTTCTATGACATCGACACTCCGATTACTTTGTCGCAACTGCGCGCGCACGGACACTGCGAGTATATTGAAGCGTCGCTGATTCCAAAGTACGCGGCGTATCTCAGTTTCAACGGCGGGCCCATGCTCCGCGAGCTTGAAACTCGCTTCGGCTCTCCGCGAGCGGTGCCACTGTATTGCTCGGTAGACCCTGATCTCTACAAGCCGCAGCCTGTCTGCACGGAGTACCGCTGCGACATGAGCTATCTCGGCACCTATGCGAGCGACCGGCAGGCGAAGCTGCTTGAGCTGCTTCAGGGCGCAGCCACGCTGCTGCCTGAGCGACGCTTTCTTGTTGCAGGCGCGATGTATCCGGATGACGTTTTGTGGGCTTCCAACGTGAAGCGGCTCACACATGTCGCGCCGCCCGATCACCCGGGCTTCTACTCTTCTGCGCGCTTCACACTGAACCTCACGCGCGCGGATATGGTTGAGGCCGGGTACTCGCCTTCGGTGCGGCTCTTCGAAGCTTCGGCGTGTGGCGCGGCAATACTCTCTGACGACTGGCCAGGGCTTGCGGGGTTTCTTACACCCGGCGAAGAGGTTCTTCTGCCTCGCGACGCCGCAGAAACCGCCGATATCCTGGTTCATCTCTCCGAAGGGGAGCGTATTCGCCTGGGACAGCGCGCGCGCGAACGCATCCTCGCCGAACATACGTCTGCGCATCGTGCGAAAGAGTTTGAACAGATTGTGGAGCGATGCGCTGCGGGGGTCAGTTGACGTTCTCATCATGGCGGAGTTTTGCCATTCACGAACGGTGTTGCACCGATAGGAGAAGCGGTCTAGGTTCGCTTAGAGATCTTCGAACGAGTGCAGGCAGAGTTCGGGCTTCTCCTCCATGAGCCGCTCGAAGGAGAATATGCCTGTAGCCACAGCAATCACGGGCAAGCCGTTGGCATGCGCTGCCAGTATGTCTGCCGGTGTATCACCCAGCACGCACAGTGCCGCGTGCGAGCCGCATAATGCGAGCGCTTGTTCGACAGCTCCACGGAAGACATCGGTGCGGTACTCGTCATTGTCGCTCCATCCAGCGAAATCGAAGTACTGAAGCAGACCAGTTTGCTTCAGCTTGAGCTTGCCGATCTGTTCCAGGTTTCCCGTGGCGACACCGAGCCTGGCCCCTCGCCGTTGGAGGTGCTGCAGGACATCCTGCACCCGCGGCAGCACGGTCGTGCAAAGCTGCTCCTTGCGGGCTTCCACGAAGCTGCCCATGGTTGCGCGGATTTCGGGAAGCCTGGCTCGCCAGTCAGCATCAGGAACTTCGGCCAGCGCCAGAGCGTCTCGGAGAATGCCGATATCGGTGTTGCCGTGGGCGACGACGCCGTCTAAATTCAACTCGCGGCCACTCAAAGTTTTTAGGGCGTCGCAAAATGCGAAGTAGTGCGTTGCATCGGTGCACTCGATGAGGGTTCCGTCGATGTCGAAGAGGTAGGCGTCGAAGCCGTCCCATGCGCGAGGAAGAGTATTCGGCGATGTCATCAAAGCGAAGAGACCAATCGTGCTTCGTTGCGCGTATCACGCAGAGTAACGAGATCCGCCTGTACCGCGTCAATGACACTCCGCCAGTCACCTTCCATGCACTGTCGGAACAAGCGCAGCGATGGATACCAGGGGCTGTCGTCACGATCCAGCATCCATCTCCAGTCCGACGCATGTTGCAGCATCACCCAGGCTGGCGTTCCTATAGCTCCAGCCAGATGGGCGGCCAGCGTGTCGGGCGTGATTACTAAGTCTAAGCCGGCTATGCTTTGTGCCAGATGGAGCAGGCTATGCGCGCAGCGCGGGTCCGTATGAACGTTGGCTATGTCGCATAACGTGCTGAGCTGCATCCACGCAGCGCCGCCCTGCAAATTCCAGAACTCGCAATCGCGCGTCTGGAGGAGCGGCCGCAGGAGTTCCAGAGGTACCGAGCGCGACGCGTTCCACTCGCCGCTTGCCCACACGATGCCTACGCGCAGTGAAGTGCTGGAGCCTGCGTTGATTGCTGAGTCGTTGTCATGAGGCACACGCAGATAGCGTTCTGCGAGTGGAAGATCGCGCATCTGCGTGCGGAAGACGTACGGAAGCTCCGCAACTTCCATCTGCACATCCCACTGCGGCGTAAAGGCCGGCGCATCCTTACCCCACGTAATTACCTCATCAACGCCGTCGAAATAACGGGCTAGTTCAACGAACTCCGGTGCTACCTCCACGGTCAGCTTGGCCGCACGCCGTCGTAGTACCGGAGCATAGCGGAGCGCCTGAACAGTGTCTCCGAAGCCGTGGAGACCGCGCAGCATGACGCGCTTTCCGTCAACCGACTCCCCTAGCCAGAAGCGATGCGGATCAGGGGCGCCGCGTGCGCGGATGGCATCACTTTCGCGCCAAGCTCCCTCGAAGTTTCCCAGCAGCATGTACGCCGTCCATCTTCCTGAGGCGCAACGGTCCGGATCTGCCCCAGCCGCTTCAGCCACCTGGAATCTCGCCAGCGCGGGGTAAGCCTCACGGAGGCGAAGAAACGTTTCAGCTTCTGCGAGAAGCGCGTCAGCGTGGGAGCTGTGCATCAAACATCCTTCGCCGGGTAGACGCAGTGCGGACCATCAGCGGGCACGGGCACAGGCTGCCAGCGGCACAGATACACCTCGTGCTCCGGTCGTGCTTCAATGGCGAAGCCTGCCGAGCGCAGCATCGCCTCGGTGCATGCCCGGTTTGGAATCCACCAGTTAGTGGGGTCTTTCGAGTAGCGCTGCTCGATAAAGTGCAGTTTGGGGTATCCGGGCTCATCGAATGGTGCCGGCGCGGTGATGTCGTAGTCCTCCTCAATCTCTGCGATGTCCTTGCTGCCTCGCTGCATGCTCTGGAACAGAAACAGATCGCGCGACACATGCTCATGGATCAAGTCCAAGGCGAGCAGCGGATGGCGAAGGTGATACAGCACACCCATGAAGATCACGAGATCGAACGTCTCACGTAGCTTCGCCACGTCCCAGACAGCCATGTGACGAAACTCGACATTGATTCCGGAAACTTCAGCGGCAAAGCGCGCCTGCCGCAGATAGTGCTCATCGGCATCAATGCCCAGCACGCGGTCCGCGCCGCGGCGTTTCATCTCCAGCGAGTAGAAGCCTGCGTTGCAGCCAATATCCAGCACAGACATTCCGCGCATGTCCTCAGGGAGCACCGTGCGGAAGGAAGCGTACTTCACCTCCGGGTAATCGCCAAGGAAGTGGCGAGGTGCGGTCTGCACGCCATGCAAGCGCAGATTATGGAACCATGGTCCGAGCTCCGCAATGCGCTGCTCAAGATTGTCCGTGTTTCCTGCTCCTTCACGCTCTTGAGTAAACAGCATCTTCGCTTGCCCTCTCTCGCTCCGGCCAGCCCGGAAGCGCTTCCGAAGGCATGGCAGCTTGCGAAATTTGTATGGGATGACAGTAGCCGTTCAACGCGCCTGCGTCGACCTTGCTCTTAGAAGAAACGCCATCAGTTGCTTCGGTCGCAGCGGTCTTCGTGCGCAGAGGGCCTTAGGAAGTCGGGGCATGCGGAATCTGATGCAGGAATGCGGAGCAACTATGTTGATGAGGCATGCAAATCCCGGATGGGTCGCGGCTTGCATGGTCCGGAGAAAGGATTGACGCGATCGGGCCAGAACTTTCAGGACGAGCATCATGACGTGCAACTCGCAGGCACTGTAACCGAGTGTGCCGGCAGAACACTCAGCGGATGCCCGATGCTGGCGGAGCCGCGCAATCTTTGAGTTCCAGGTGGGAGCCTCTAGGCAGTCTTCACGAAGCGCATGGCGGCGGAATTCATGCAGTAGCGCAAGCCCGTTGGCTGAGGACCGTCATCGAAGACGTGGCCAAGGTGCGCATCACATTCGCGGCAGGAGACTGCGGTGCGTTCCATACCAAGACTCATGTCTCGATTTTCGACGATGTTTTCCTTGGCTATCGGCTGCCAGAAACTGGGCCATCCGGTACCGGATTCGAACTTGGTCTGGGAACTAAAAAGGGCGTTGTCACAGCAAATGCAGCGGTAGAAGCCGTGATCGTGGTTGTTCCAGGTGCTTCCGCTGTACGGACGTTCTGTGCCTTCGCGCCGAGCCACGTCGTAGGAGATAGGCGCAAGCTTCTGCTTCCACTCTGCGTCGGACCGGATGACCTTGGGCACGGTAACCTTGCCAATCGCTTTACCGGCGTCAGAAAACTGCACGATTGTGACGTTGCCGGGGGTGCCTGCGCCGCTGCCTGCCGCGACCGCAAACGACCTATGCCATGCCGCGAGACCAGCGACGCCTACAACACCCGCCGCGGTGATCAGGAACGTGCGGCGGTTAGGGTTCTGGAACGAGTGCGCCTCCGTGCTTG
>CAJCIP010000040.1 GCA_903970445.1 Verrucomicrobia bacterium Tous-C9LFEB
CTGATCGTGGTTGGCGATGTGAGCGGGAAGGGACTCAAAGCTGCAATGATGGTCTCTCTCATTTGCGGCACCCTCCGCACGCTGGCCGAAATGACCCGCAACCCCGCTGAGATCCTGGCCGGTCTGAACCGGCGCCTGCTGGGTCGTATGCAGGGCGGCTTTGTCACCTGTCTTGTCTTGCGAATCGGTGTAGACGGCAGTGCAACCCTGGCCAACGCGGGACACCTTTTTCCGTTCCGTAGTGGTGCCGAGTGGGAAATGCCAGCTTCACTTCCGCTGGGCTTGGCTGTAGATGCGGAGTACGAAGAAGTGAGTGCGTATCTGCAAGAGGGGGAGAACGTCATGCTGATTACTGATGGCGTGTTGGAAGCACAGAGCAACAAAGGCGAGCTGTATGGATTTGAACGCGTTTCGGACCTCATGCGCGCACGACCCAGCGCTCAACAGGTGGCGCAAGCGGCCTGCAGCTTTGGCCAGGAGGACGACATTACCGTCGTCTCAGTTACGTGGTCCCGAAAGAAGAGCGCTTGACGACGCTCTCGGGTGACCCTTCTGCTCTCCATAGTATTTTGAGTGTGACCGGCCCCCTCAAGCTTGACCGGCACCCTACAGTGCAGCGCTCCATAGCCTTGCCTAGCAATTCAGTGCTGCTCCCACGGAAAAGTAGGTCAGGTCGCCTTCTCTCTGACCAATCAACGAAGAGCTCACGTGACGAGAGCAGGCCTTATCGCGAATCGTGACCTCTGGAGAACAGACAGCCAAGGCGGTCGTTTACGGGCTCTTCCAAGTTCTGTTTGCAACCGAGGTAACGCTCGGTTGTTAGAACGGAGGCGTGCCCGAGCAAAAACTGTATTTGCTCCAGTTCGCCACCATTCACATGACAGAGCTTTGCGCAGGTGCGCCGAAGATCATGAGGCGAAAGGTGGTCGAGCTCTAGGCGTCGGGCACAGCTAAGGACGACATACCAGACCGCGTTCTCGGAAATGCCGGTTTCCCAGGGCGGTTCCGTGACGGCTGACTGCTCTGAACACGTAACCCGATGCAACTGATGCAGCGCTCAGCCACCTGTCCACGGCTTCCTTCACCCACATCGGCATGGGTACGGTCCGAACGTGATTGCCCTTGCCGACCAGATCAACAATAGCCCAATAACCTTGTCGAATCTGTACGTCTTCTCTCCGCAAGGCCGACAGCTCGGCTCGGCGCAGACCGCAGCCGAGCAGGATCGATATCATAGCGACGTCACGGATATGGCGTCCATCGCTTGCTATTTGCCTTGTGGAAAGGCCACACTTTTATTGTTCGATGGCATACATAAGGGCAGCAAGTCCGTCCAGCGCTTGACCCACAGCCGTACTTCCTCGATAGAATCTACGGGTAACTTCCGCAACATGTTTGATTGGAGCCGTCATGCTCACGCGGCGAGCCTCGGCATTACAGGTTGACGAAAATCCGCTGAAACCGAACATTGCACGGATCTTTGCCGACGGGGAGATGGCCGAGCGGATACGCCGGCACGCATGGGAAACAACGGCAATCGGCGCGATATCCGGATGGTCCGGAACGCTTCTCTGCGCTGTCAATATGATGCTTGAGACCCAGTTTCCCATGCTGCTCATCTGGGGGCGGGAGATGGTTGTACTCTACAACGATGCGTGCATACCGCTGGAGGGGGAGAGGCATCCTGATGCGTTGGGGCGAACCGCGCAAGACTGTTGGCCGGAGGCCTGGCACATTCTTTCACCGAAGCTGAGGTCAGTTCTGGAACAGGGAGCGAAACTTTACTTCGAGAACGAACTCATTCCGATTTTACACCGGGGGTCCCTGACGGATTTCTACTGGACATACAGCTATAGTCCCGTTCGCGACGCGTTGGGCGCGGTTTGCGGCATTCTTGTCGTCTCCCACGATGTTACGGCGAAGCTGAAAGCTGAACGCGAGCGCGACAGCATCGCCGCTAACCTCAAGAACGTGCTGGAGAGCACGACCGATGGACTGGTTGTTTTGGACAAGCAGGGCCGGTACACCTATGTGAACGAGCAGGCGGCGCGGATCGTTGCGTTGCGGCCTGAGGAGATGATTGGCAGGGCGCAGTGGGAGCTCTTTCCGCATGCAGCGGAGTCGGAGTTTGGCAGGCAATACCGCGAGGCTGTAGAAACCGGGGTACCGCGCCACTTCGACAACTTCTATCCGGAACCGCTGAACACCTGGTTTGAATGTCACTGCTATCCCTCTGAGCATGGTGTTTCCATCTACTTCCGGGATGTGACTGAAAAGAAAAAAACGGAGCGAGCTCTTCGGGTCAGCGAGTCGCGTTTCCGCAAACTCTTCGAGTCGGACATGATGGGAGTTGCCATTCCAGACCGATTTGGCGCCTTCCGCGAGAGCAATGATGAACTCCTTAGAATGACCAGTTACACGCGTGAGGACCAGGAAGCGGGCCTAGTGCGCTGGGACAGGATGACGCCTCCTGAGTATGCCGAACTGGACCGTGTGCACATCCGGGAGGCCGCCAAGCGTGGAAGTTGCACGCCTTACGAGAAGGAGTACATCCGCAAGGATGGCTCTCGTGTACCGATTTTGTGCGGCTATGCGCTCTTGGAGGAGTCCGAGGATGAGTACGTCGGTTTCGTGCTGGATCTTAGCGAACAAAAGCAGGCAGAGCGCGAGCTGCGAGAACGGGAGGAGCGCTTTCGTGCCTTGGCGGAGAGCCTGCCTCAACTTATCTGGATGGCGAACTCCAAGGGTGAGACCACATATTGCAATCCTCGTGTCTTTGAGTACTTCGGGCTCGTAGCGGGCGAGGCTGATGTCCCCTTGTGGCGGGAACGCGTCCATCCGGAGGACGTGGAAAACACCTTTGCTGCCTGGCGTGAATCTATAGAACGAT
>CAJCIP010000041.1 GCA_903970445.1 Verrucomicrobia bacterium Tous-C9LFEB
GCGCTGCCGCCAATCAGCGCGTCCTGGTTACGACCTTGACGAAGAGGATGGCTGAAGACCTAGCCAACTATTACACCGAGGTCGGCGTCCGCTGCCGCTACATGCACTCCGAAATCGACACCCTCGAACGCATCCGCCTCCTCCGCGACCTCCGCAAAGGCGAGTACGACGTCCTCATCGGCATCAACCTCCTCCGCGAAGGCCTCGATCTTCCGGAGGTGTCGCTTGTTGCAATTTTGGATGCCGACAAGGAAGGCTTCCTCCGCTCCCAGGGCTCGCTCATCCAGACCATCGGCCGCGCCGCCCGCCACCTCGAAGGCCGCGCCATCCTCTACGCCGACAAAATGACCGACTCCATGCGCCGCGCCATCGACGAAACCGACAGACGCCGCGAAAAACAGGTCGCCTACAACGAAGAGCACGGCATCACGCCCACCACCGTCATCCGTGCCATCAACGACTCCCTCGCCACCATCCTCAAAGCCGACTACGCCGACCTAACCGAAGAAGCAGGCGACCAACCTCTCGACTTTGCCAACCAGGCCGAACTAGACACCTACATCAACAAACTAGAATCCGACATGCGCGAAGCCGCCAAAAAATTCGAGTTTGAAAGGGCCGCCAAGCTAAGAGATCAGGTGAAAGAATTGCGGACGAAAGAATTCTTGTTTGTCTGACGAGCTCTTGATGAGTATCGATGTAGGCAGGATTGAGGTGTATAGAAGTCGCCGAGGCAGTCTTCATGCAATTGCTGATGGTGCTGTCTCAACCTTCAGGTTCGCGGATTGTTCGCCCGATGTTCAACAACGACTCCTCACTCGCCCAACCAGCGACTACCCTAAATGGCTTCTTGTTTACCAGACAGGGAGGAACAGCAATAAACTGCATGCTCATAGAGTCGATTTCTACCGCTTGTCTCAGGTGAGTGAGCATCTCAAAAGTTTCACGGAACAACACGTTGCTAGAGTTGCGGAGTGGAAAGGAAGTCATTCAAAGAAAGACATTGAATTCCTTGTACATATTATCCAAGCGAACGAGCGATTCACCCCTTTTTTACTACGGCTGAGCCGATCGGAGTTCCGACGTCACATAAGCAATTTGGAGAACTTCTATGCTGCGCTTAATCCAACGATCGGGTCTCAAATCGCTCTTGAGGAGGGTGTGGAGAAAGCTTGGGCTGAAGTCGACGAAGTGTCAGACCACAAGCACGAAGATTCACGCCTCATTTCAGAGCTTCTGCTTTCACGTACTGATCTGCAACTAAGACAGCAACACCGACAACAGCTCATCAGGAGCAAGAACGAGTCTGATCGACGTGAAGCGATTCGCGTAATGCAAGAGAAGCAGAGGCAAGCGCACGAGGAATACCTCTTATATTTAGAAAACTTAAGGCAGAAGTATGTATGTGACCCCACTGGAATTCGGCATTGCGCAGGTATGCAGCATGCGTGTCTTAGCTGCGGGATAATCACTCGATCCGGTAGGAAATTTCACGAGTGTCAAAATCCTTTGTGCCGAAATCAGTGGTACTCAAGTGATTGCTGGAACTGCCCAGAGAGTTGACAGTCGAGAGCCTGACGCGGAGCGGTGCTCTGTATTCAAACTCAAAGATGGTGGGTATCAGCCATGTGGATATTACATTTGTGCGGGTTGCGGTGCATGCGATGAAAATGGTTGTGAAAGGACGAGTGGTCGGGTGGTCCCATCATGGGTGCCTCGTTCATGACAGTCTCACCGTCGTGACCGGAGTGAAGGTCTCCACACTACCTCAGAACTCCATGGAGCGGACACTCCGGGTGCCCCGTTCATGACAGTCTTATCGTCATGAGCGGGGTGAGGGTCTCGACCGTACCCCAGAACTCAATGGAGCGGACAAACCCGCCCATGCAAAGAACGCATGAACGGGGCACCCACAATATTCAGGTGGGGAAACTTTCGGTATCCTCGGAGCAATGCCGAGCAGACTGAAGCGCTTCCACTCCTTCGGACACGACCACTTCATCACCTTCAGTTGCTTTGAGCGTCTTCCCTTCCTCAACGACGACCACTCCCAAACAGTCTTCCTTGAACTTCTCGAACGCACGCGCTCCCGTCACCGCTTCCACATATTCGGCTACGTGCTTATGCCCGAGCACGTCCATCTCCTTATAGACGAGCCTAAAGGGACGGAACTGCAAAGCGTCTTCCGCGCACTGAAAACAGAGACCTCCAAACGACTCAGAGGCGACCGCGAGCATTTCTGGAAAGAGCGCTACTACGATTTCAACGTCTTCACGCAGCGGAAGTTCACCGAGAAACTTCGCTACATCCACCGCAATCCCGTCAAGCGCGGCCTCGTCGATAAACCCGAAGACTGGCCATGGAGCAGCTACCGCCACTGGCTCACAGGTGAACGCGGAATCGTCGAAATCGAATCCCACTGGACCTTCGACCAGCGAGCAACAACACCAACCCACCGCGAACGGGTGCCCCGTTCATGACAGCTTCACCGTCATGAGCGGGGTGAGGGTTTCCACCTTACCGAGGAAGTCCATGGAGTGGACACTCTGGGTGCCCCGTTCATGACAGCATCACCGTCATGAGCGGGGTGAGGGTTTTCACACCACCTCAGGACTCCATGGAAAGAACAACCCCCCTCGCATGCCGGGTGCCCCATGTCTCGCTCCCGAGACATGGGTTCGAGAACGCCCATACCACCAACACACCAACCTGCGGCAAGGACCGGAAGGACCCATCTTCAAGAGCCTGTCCTGAGGCGGGTGGCTCACTCATGCACAGCTTCATTGTGCATGAGTGGGGAACACCACCAACCGCCGACACGGCCTCCAATCAAGAACTCATCCCAGCCACCAATCCTTAGTGATACCCAATCATCGCAAAAGCGCGATGAATGGGCCCCACGTTCCTTGCTGCCGCAGGCCGTCGTGAAGCCCGAAGGGCGCAACGACCCAACTCTTCTCTAAACCGCTGCCGTCGGTAGGCTCCACGACCCAACCGGCCTCACCAACATCAGTCCGAACAGAAAACCGGCGATCAGACCACCGACATGCGCCGACATATCGGTTGTGCTACTGAACACACTGTAGACAAGGTTGAAGAGGACAAACATCCCTGCATACCGAGCTATGTTCTTCGTCGCTACAGGACCTAGCGTTACCCTGTGCACCGCAAGAAATCCGAAGATGGCTCCGTATAACCCGAAAATCGCGCCGGAAGCGCCTGCACCCACAGATCGTGGATGTATCCAGACGCTGACGAGACTGCCGCCCACACCAGCGAACAAATAATGAAGACGTAGCGCGCGCGTCCGAACATTCTGTCAACGAATGGCCCGATCTGGTAGAGCACATACATATTCAACGCGATGTGCACGATGCCGAAGTGCACGAAGCACGCGGTAAGCAAGCGCCACCACTGCCCTGCTCCACTCGTGAGCGGCCCATAATCCGCGCCCCACGCCACAGCTTCTGCCAACGTGGGTGACAGGATAGATACGCCACTTGCCACCATCGCCACAAATACGAGCACGTTCAGCGTTATGAGCACATAGGTCGTTGTGAGTATCTTCCGGTCTTCACCCTTCCACCCAGCCGCACGCTCTTCCGAACGACTCATTACCTCATCCGCCACCGTAACTCCCAGACGCCGATGCTCACGCTGTTACGCTCCGCGCCAGAGGAATTATGCAACACAAAACCCATGTCTCGCTCCCGAGACATGGGTTCGAGGACACTCACACCACCAACACACCAACCTGAGGCAAGAACCGGAAGGGCCCATCTTCAAGAGCCTGTCCTGAGCGAAGCCGAAGGAGGCCACCGCGCGTCCAAGGCGCACCTCCTCCAGCTTTGAAGGGGCACGGCTTCAGCCGTGCCATAAACACGTGTCTCAGACGCGTTTCCGCTCTGCCGAAGGCTCGAGTGAAGGCGAAGCCGTAACGACCTCTTTCGATGCCCGCAAAGCCGAGTCTGCTGGAAAGCAGTAGAATCGGCCCGTGCACGCCCTCATCTAAATCCCTACTCTGCTTGGCGCATTCGCCGCTGGAGGATTGGAGATGAAGCTCTACAAGCAATGGAGACAAGTCCCGATTGGCAGCGCCTACCAAAAACAACGGTCGAAACGGCGCTGAGGAATGTCGTCAAAGACTATGAGCAGCAGCATCCCGGCGGTCAGTTACCGAGCAGATACAAACGCCTGCAGCCCATCACATTCATCTTCATCATTGTCCTGGTCGCAGAGGTTCTCATCCTTCAGCGATAGCTGACCGGATGCCTCATGGCCGCTCCTGAGCCATGGGTTCGCAGAACGCCCACACCACCAACACACCAACCTGAGGCAAGAACCGGAAGGGCCCATCTTCAAAGCCCGTCCTGAGCGAAGTCGAAGGAGCCCACAAACCGCGCGACAAAGCACGCTTCCTCGCTGCCGCAGTCCGAGTTTAGCCCGGAGGACAAAAGAACACCGCGATGCCAACACGACAACCAAGCCAACGAGAAAAGGCTCCCACGGCAGCGCAGTGGAAGCCTTTCTTGTAGATGAATTGACTTATATAACGCCGGCAGAAGTCGGGGCTGTGAGATTGGCCGCTTCGTCCAGATGAGCTACCGGCTTCATAGCACCGATCTGCTGCAAAATACCCACTTCGTGCGAAGCTCCCCAGCGCTCTACGATCTCGCAGGGCACCGTCAACACGCGCCAAAGACGCGCTTCCTTGCTGCTGCAGGTCCGGGATCCCCGACCAGCTTTGCCCCGTTGGGCGAGCAATCGAGTGAAGCCCGCAGGGTGCGACGACTGAGTTGCATTCTTCGATCCAGACCGCATCTCTTGACACGCCCGATACAATTAAGACAGAAGAGCAACCGCAGCCCGGCTACCCGCCGGGCTTTCGTTGTTAACCGCCGAAGTCCAGACTTTTCGGGTACTTTGGCCGAACCTATCCATAATGTTTCGAAGACTTTAGCCCGAAAGTTTGGGGGAGGGGTACTTATGCCCACGAAGACAGCCAAACGCTACTACTGCCGCCACATCTTCATCGACGGACGCCAATGTGGCAGTCCAAGCCTGCGCAACGAACAGTTCTGCTACTACCACCACAACACACGCGGAGCCGCCGCCCGGCTCGCCTTCCGCAACGCCGTAGCCGCGGCTACGCCCTGCCGATTCCAGAGGATGAAAAGTCCATCCAGCTCGCTTCATCTGGTCATCCAGAAACTGGTCTCAAGCGAACTCGATCCGAAGAGCGCTGGCCTTGTCCTCTACGGCCACCAGATTGCCGCACAGACAATCGCCCGCGGTCCAAGAAATACAGAGAAGAACCACCAATCTCGGACATCACAAACGACACCGAGCTAGGTGACCTCGCCCCACAGCAGGAATACGACGAGTGAGCGCCGCGACAAATAGTCCGCGCAAAAGAGACTCTCTGCCTCGAAATACCTTGACCGCTGCACGCCTCCGACGTACCCTCGCATCGTGCTTCACGGGCCTGCTACGTCACAACTTCTGAACTGGGAGAAGCTCGTGCGATTCGCTACTGCTGTTCTCTTTCTCGCTGCCGCCACTCTGCCGAGCGCTTTGTCCGCCCAAGCACCTGAACCGTCCATGGACGAAGCCGCGATCCATGCCGCCGTGCAGCGCGAAATCAATGGCTGGGCTAGGTTCGATGCCGACGCTGTCAGCATCTGCTACACCGCAAACGCGACCTGGCAGAACCCGTTCGGTGTCCGCCTTCACAGCCGCATCGAGCTCAAACGATTCCTCACGAACCTGATGAATCGTCCCGGCTATCGCTCAGCCAAGGTGACTGCACCTGCGCGCATCACCGACGTCCGTATCCTCTCGCCCACCACGGCCGTCGTCTGGAGCGAGGAAAAAAGCGAGGGCCAGGTCGACGACAGCACTGGCAAGAAGATGGCGCCGCGCTACTCGCACTATCTCGAAGTGCTC
Source organism: Verrucomicrobia bacterium Tous-C9LFEB (assembly GCA_903970445.1). Classification (GTDB taxonomy): domain Bacteria; phylum Acidobacteriota; class Terriglobia; order Terriglobales; family Acidobacteriaceae; genus Granulicella. Next base: position 5,947 of record CAJCIP010000041.1, read on the forward strand.
GTGAAGGAGCACGGGCAATGGCTCATCTCCGACATGATGATCATGGATGAATACCCGCGTCCGTGACACATGCAAACGCCGAGCTCATACCATAGCCCCATGTCACCCCAGCGCCCCAACCGTAGCGTCCTCGGCAGCGTTTTCGCACTATTTATCGCGATTTGCACCGCCGGAATCTTGGCGCAGTCGACCGCGTCTGCCGATACGGGCTGCTGCGGCCCCATAACACCCGGCGGCCAACACCTTCTTCAAGTGCTGCTTAGCATGGACGTCGAACACCTTTGGCAAGCCAAGACAAAGGTTCACTGGCGATCAGGACTTCCTCGTCCAGGCCACGGACACACTCATTGCAGCGCATTTGCAGCCGCCGCCGCAGATCGCCTGAATATCTATCTCCTCCGTCCGCCCGCGCACAGCTCCGAGCTTCTCGCCAGCGCCCAAGGCCGCTGGCTAGGGAGTGAAAGCGGCTACCGCGATGGCTGGCGACCCGTCTACACCCCGGCTGACGCTCAGACGCTCGCGAACCAAGGCGAACTCGTCGTGCTCGATTTCATCAACCCCAACGACCACGTGCCCGGCCACATCGCCATTGTGCGCCCTGCGGTCAAATCTGCGTCCGCACTCGCAAAGGACGGCCCTGAAACCATTCAAGCCGGCGCCCACAACTTCAATGACGGCACCGCAGTCCAGAGCTTCGCCAAACATAAGGGAGCCTGGCCCAACGAGATAAGAATGTACGCCCACACCATCGACTTCACCGCGCCCCCACCTCCAACCACAAAGGATGACGACTCTGACGATTAGCACCAAGTCTTGTAAGTTGCCGCGAGCCTCACAAAGTCCACAAAACGCTCTGTCTGAAGTCGGCGGAAGACTGCCAAAATAATCCACTTACCTTGAATTCGCGCTTCTTCGCGAGCGGTGTCGTTGAATTGCTGCGGCCAAGTCTCATTCCTTGCGACTTGTTTGCGATGCCACCGGAAGAATCCTGTCTTGCGGCAGATGTGCTGTACCGCTTTTCACTGCAACGAGAGAGCTTGTGTCATGCTTGTCGCCCTTGATGTTCAGGGGACCTCGATAGCTCAGTGCAAGTAGAGTGATATCGTCCGATTGGCTCGCGCCTTCAGTGAATTGCTCTACGGCACCGAGTATTCCATTCAGAAGGTGTGCTAACGACGCGCTTCCGTGCTCGCTGAACGCTTTCTTGAGCCGCTCTTCTTGAAACAGGTTCCTTCCTTTGTCCTCGGCCTCAGTGACGCCATCGGTGTAGAGCAAAAGGGTGTCTCCTGTTTCGAGTTGGAGTGCGGCAGACGTGTATGACTCTTCTTCGGAAAGACCGATGGGCAGAGATCCTTCTGAGTAGAGTTCACACACTTTGCCCCGGCGCAACAGCAACGGCGCCGGGTGGCCAGCACGAACAAACTCGACGGCGCCATCGGAACCGAACAACGCAAAAAACATCGTTGCACAACGAACCACCGATTCGCGAGCACAGAGGAACTGATTGAGGTGGTTAAAAACCTTAACCGGATCCACTCCGAGAGTCATTCCCGAAAGCGCGCCTTGCAGCATGGTCGTAACAAGAGCAGCGCCGAGGCCCTTACCGGCAACATCGGCGATCAAAACGGCCAGGCGACCGTCCGGGAGCGGGAAGATGTCAAAGTAATCGCCACCAACTTCGTTGCACGGCCGATGAATGCCGGTGATCGAATAATGCGGATAATCCCGGGCTCCTTGCGGAATGAGACCTTGCTGAATTTCGCGGGCAATGTTTAGTTCCTGCTCGAAACGTTCCCGTTCCCGCTCACGTTCAATCAGCCGCGCATTCTCAAGGATGCTCCCAGCCTGCGCTCCGAGCGCGTCGAGAATCTGGCGATCCAACGCGGAAAATGTTGAGGTCCGTTTTGAGTCGAGATAAACAGCACCCAAGAGGTCGCGTCGCTGCGACTCGGAAGAAGAATCTGTTTGGCGGCTAGAAGCACCAAACAGCGGGATGACAACGGAAGATCGGAGAAGCTGACGTACAACGCTCTGTGCGCTTTGCACATTCAGCTCCGCTAAGTTCAGGTCCTCGTTGACCACTGCTGACTCGAGGTCAATGGCGCTGCCGAGAACCGACCGGCTTGGGTTCATCGCCTCAGGCGCAAGACTTTCAGCATTCTTCCCGCGTGCAAGCTTAACCTGCAATGTTCCGGAGGCGTCCGGCTCCAGGAGCATGCCCCGGTCGGCGCGCGTAATCACGATTGCATGATCGAGCATCGTGGACAGCACGGACTCGAGCGGAAGCTGAGAACCCATCAGGGACGTCGCTTCCAAAAGGACCTTTAGCCCGTTTAGTTCTTCCGATGAGCCCGTTCCCATGGATCCGAGAATGGTCCGCAGCTTGGTTTGCGCTTGCTCTTGAGAAAGTGCTTCCGGGACCTGGCGAAAAACGAGCTGGCACGCATCGTCAATGCCGAGACGTATGCGGTCCCCATGAACAAGTGGACGTGATTTCGCAGCTAAGCCGTTGACGAAAACACCTTCGCGCTGGCCGCGGTCCTCAACAAACAGCGCAGCATCACGAAGCACAATGGCAGCGCAGCTTCGCGAAATGCGCATGTCATTGATCGACAAATGGTTCCCGTTCTCCTTGCCTCTCCCGATGAGAAAGGGAAACTGCGTCATCGGAATAGTCTGAATGGGGCGATCAGGAAACACGATTTCAAGATGCGCATTTACTGTGGTCGAGTCGGACATAATGTTCGCGAAGAAAGATTTCTAAGCAGTGTGCGCGTTGATGCGGGCACGAGGCAAGCGACTTCAAAAGTTTTTTTGATGGCTTTCGGGCCTAGCTTTACGCTGTCGGCAGATCAATGCGACGGCTCACGTGATCGTGAATCCAATGCGCATCCCACCATTCTTTGGGGTCGATTTGGATGCCGTCTAATTGCATCGCGAAGTGAATATGGTCCCCACCGGCCATACCGGTCATCCCGCTGAGTCCCATCACCTGACCGCGCTTGACCGCATCGCCCACATGCACGTCGATCCGGCTCAGATGCCCGTAGATGCTCTGCAAACCATATCCGTGATCGACAACAATGCAGTTACCGTAAATACCAAGCGGAGCGGCGTACACGATGATGCCGTCGTTGGAGGCCTGAACACCAACATGTTGAGTGACCGCGAGATCGTAGCCCAGGTGAACCTGCTCATCAATCTTGGCGCCCTGATACATGTAGCTGCGCACGTCCGCAAAGGTCGCCTCTGCTGCTGAATGCTCCTGGCGCATGAATGGCTGGCTCCACAGGAAATGATCGGCTGTCTTCAGACGCAACTCCGAAAGCGTCTTGTTGTTCGCCTGCCTCATCTGGTTGTTGATCTTCCTAAAGCGATCGATAGGCGTACCAGAACCGTTCGGATCAAGCTCACTGATAACCTTCTGCAAGAACTGCTCGGTGACCTGAATCTGGTGTTGTGTGTAAACAGGCTGCTCTTTCTTTGGAAAGATGACCGTGAGAGGAGTCGTCACTTCATTGCTGGCAGCGTCGGCCGCGTACACCACGGGGACCGTCTCAAGCGGCATGTTCCAGGCGAACGCAAACAGAGAAAACATGCCAGGCTTGCCCGCGGGCATCGGCCAGGCGCGGAAGGTTTGATTCCCGACTCGGATGCCCGCGGAAGCATATCCACCTGTAATGTTCAGTGTTGCGACATCGGCCATGCCGCGATAGAGGTAATGCTGCTCCGAGTCAGCAGTCACAATAGGAGGCTTCGTAACCACATCGACTTCTCGCTCGAAATGAGTGCTGCCAGGAAACGCTCCGCCGGACTTCGCGTCGAGAATCAGAGTCGCGCGTCCATCCTGCACTTGAGGCGTGCTCCTGGCTCCCGCCGTGAAAGTAAACGTGCCCTCATCGTCGTGAGTTGGCGAGGCCAAAGTCCACACGCGATATTGCGCTCCGTTCTGCGACAGAGTGGCGACCAACTCCCGCAACCCATGAGAACTGTGCACATGCACTTGCACTCGCGTTTCCTGACCGATGGTGGTGAGAGTGGGCGGTACATCGATCGACGGCCTACTACCGCAGCCAATCAGAAGCAGCGAACACGGAAGCGAGAACAAGAGCTTTTGACGAGTATGGAGCACGTATCAAGTGTAGGGTGTGAGTGCAAAGGAAAGCCGCCAAGGCATCCTTCCAGGTACCTGCTTCTGCTCCAATGCCTGCGGTAAAGCGCTTGCGACGGATTCAAGGCCTCAAGTCCACTTTTTACCGTGCGTGTGAGCAGAGTGCCGCAGGTGGTCTGAAGAAGAACGTTGCTGGTGGGCCGGGGCATGCCAAGGCTGGGCGGATGCATCCATCGAGACCACGGCCTTTTCCATCCCTGTGCTCCGTGACGATGCGAGAAATCGTGAAGGCGATCACAACTTCAAGCCGCTGCTGTCATTGTGATGGGGAGGGACCAGGGGCCATAAAACTCTCGTCGTTCCCAACAGGGAGTTTCCTGTGCGCCGGCATCCCCGCCTTGTAAAGCGGTGAGGATTTTTAGCGCGCGAGAGTGTCCCAACGGGGATGAGATGGAACGGAGTTTCGGATGCTGAAGTCAACCATCAACCCTCTAGTGAAATGATTTATGTATTGGTTGACAGCCCTGTGAACCACAGTGTACACAGATTGTCGATAAAGAAACTTCCAGCGATGAAGATGCAACCATCTTCAGGATCTGGATGTGATCGCTTCGAGAGAGTACACCGAATGTTGAAGTCAATCATCTGCCTATTCCGAACAGCCTCGCTCATCCTTGCTCTCTTCGCCATCAGCCTGATCGCCAGCGCTCAGGTCTCGACGGCTTCCATCACGGGCGTCGTGCAAGATGTGTCAGGCGCGGTAGTGCCGGGCGCAATCGTCGTCGCCACCCAGACAAAGACGAACGCGAGTTCAACGGTTCACTCCGATGGAGCTGGCAATTTTTCCCTCCCCGCTCTGCCAGTAGGTCCTTACACGCTGAACGTGAGTGCACCCGGGTTTGGGACCAAGCAAGAATCCGGGCTAGACCTTACCGTCGGACAGGTGGCGAACTTACGTATCCAGCTCTCTGTAGGAGATCAGCAAACCGTCACCGTATCGACCGCAGCTCCGCTGATCGATGCTACCAGCGCGACGATTGAAAATACGATTGAGCAAAGCTCGGTTGTGAATCTGCCTCTTGATGGAAGAAATCCGGCGCGCCTTGTGTTTGATGTAGCGGGCGCCGTGGATTCGCAGCGTGGTCAGGTCCAGACCGGGCAGCTTGCCGCGCAGTCTGAGATCACGCCGTCGGGGATCACGATACCGGGTTCGATCGCTCCCGCGGTCAACGGCGTGCGCGCGGGCGGAACGTACTTCTCTCTCGATGGCGCGTCGAATGTCGACCCTCTTGCTGTCATCGGGCTGCCGTTCCCGGATCCCGACGCGACGCAGGAGTTTGAAGCCGTAACAGGCACCTATGGCGCACGCTACGTTTCAGCACCTGGCGGAGCTATCAACATCGTGACCAATGCCGGCGGCAACAAGTTTCATGGAACCGTCTTCGAGTTCATCCGCAACGGTGCTGTGAATGGCGAAAACGCTATCCTAGCTACGCCGGATATCCTGAAGCGGAATCAGTTTGGCGGGACCATTGGCGGTCCAGTAGTGAAGGACAAGTTGTTCTTCTTCTTCTCCTATCAAGGCACTCGCATTTCGGATCAGATTCCTCAGAGTTTCTCCGTACCCACACCCGCTGAGCGCTCGGGCAACTATACCCTTTGCCCCAACGGACAAACATGTACAGCGGCTAACAGCAAGACAATCAATGTCAGCTCTCTGCCTCCCATCTTTGGGCCGAACACGGAAAGTCCGATCGCGTCCAACTTCTTCAATTACATGGGCAGCGGTAATTCACTTCTTCCCTTAGCCAATAGCGGAGCGACGACTTACAACGTCGGCGTTCCGGCGCGTTCCGTGGATGAACAGTATGTTGGCCGCGTGGATTATCAACTCACGCCGCATCAGCGTGTTTTTGCTCGTTACCTGAGCGATCACTACACCCTTGCCAACGTGCCGTTCGCAACCTCCGCACCCTACAACATTCTCAGAACCGCCGCGGGGAACACGGAGTTCTTCGACACCTCCGTGCTCGGCCACACCTACACTCCCAACCAACACTTCGTGTTTGAGACACGCGTGTCATACCTCAATATTGTTTCAAACCAGGCTGCGCCGGCCTCGAATAGCTTTGTCAATTACGCTGCGCTCGGTGCGCAGAACTACGCCGAGCCGAACCCCGCAGGTGAAGCCACCACGGTGATTTCAGGCCTCATCCCGCCCGCACCATATGGCACGGCGAAGTATCCTCGCAGCAGCTTCGGCTTGACAGAAGACGTGGACTATCTGCGTGGGAGGCACGACGTCACCTTCGGCGGCGATTTCAACTATGTCCACAGTGGTATCTCCAATCCCGAAGGTCAACCCGGAGTCGCCGTCTTCGTCGGAGTGTATACACCCATCCTTACGGGTATCTTTTATCCGGGCTATACGCTCCAGGACGCGCCCTTCGCCGACTTCTATCTGGGCCACCCCATCGCATTTATCCAGGGTGACGGGTTCTACCAGTCGATACATGCAAAGCTGTTTGGTCTCTACGGACAAGACAAGTGGCGCCTGACGGACCGGCTCACCGCGACCTATGGTTTGCGTTGGGACCCCTATCTTTCCTACAAGCCGGAGCGGAATGCGGTTGACTGCTTCCGTCCTGGATCGCAGTCGCATGTCTTTGCGAATGCCCCAACCGGTCTGATATTTCCGGGAGACACCGGATGCCCGGACGGCGGAACCAACTCGAAGATGAATATCTTTGAGCCAAGAGTAGGTCTGGCCTACCAGCTCAACAAGGCGGGCACCGAGACCTTACGTGCAGGCTATGGTATTTACAGCATCCAGGTTCCGCTTAATGCCTTTACCGGCTTCGAATCCTGGCCCTTCGTACGGCAGACGCAATTTACGAATCCGTTTCAATCGACGACGGACGTCTATGGTTCCAATGGACAGTCGAACCCCTATCTGTCCGGATTCAACGGCTTCGGTTATCAGCCGCCCGCCAACCTCGCTTTTCCGACAGCGGTGCAGAACGAGTCGAACTTTGCACCAAACTTCCGCCCGGCCTACGTTCAGCAGTATTCGCTCTCCATCCAGAACCAGTTCACGCCAAATGACTCGATCGAGCTCGCCTACGTCGGTACGAAGGGTGTCTTCCTGCCGCAGAGCTACGATGCGAACGAGCCCATCGGCGCTACGACCACGGGAGGCGAGCAGGCCGCTCGGCCGTACGGCGCCAACTTCGCCGTGATTAGTACGGAGACGCCTGTCGGTTTCTCCAAGTACAACAGCGGACAGGTGACCTATCGTCATCGGACGGCATACGGTTTAACTGTGCTCTCTAATTTCACGTGGTCAAAGTGTTTTGACAACGGATCGAATCCGGGCAACACGGGTGACACCGTGGGTGGCGACCTTTCATATGACCCGGCACATAAGAATTTCAATAACGGTCGTTGCGACTTCGATCAGCCCTATAACTTCCGTACAACCATCGTTTACAACACGCCGGCGCTGAAGCAGTTCAACAAAGCGGCACAGTTTGTTTTAGGGAAGTGGACGGCAACTACCAACGCCATCGTCGACTCAGGTCAGCCGTTCAGCATCGAGCCGGGGGGCCAAGACAACTCCTTTACGGGAACTGACCTTGACCGTGCTGACTATGTAACAGGTCAACCGACGTACAAGAACGGCAGACTGAATCCACTCGCTTTTGCAGAGAATTCAGCGGGAACGCTCGGCAACACACCGCGTAATGGTTTTCGTGCACCGTACTACTTCAATGTCGATACGGGCCTGATGAAGACGTTCCCCGTGACAGAAAGGGTAGGCGTCCTCTTCCGCGCGGAGGCCTTCAACGTGATCAATCATCCCAACTACTACGCTATTTCCAATTCATTGAATGTGCCGAATTTCGGCATGGCGCAGTATGCTCAGCAGGCCCGTACCCTGCAGTTCGCGCTCAAGATCTTGTTCTAAGTCCTCTCGCAATCCCGTCGGAGACGGGGGTGTGAGAGGAGAAATCATGGCCATCAACTCGACAAAGGTCGGTGTCTGTACCTGCGGCATTCTCGCCTCTGCTGTAACTGGACTTAGCTACTACTGTCGTTCGGAAATTGCCATTTCAGCAGATAGACTTGCGTCGGCGAACATGACCCGAGTAAGACATACGCGATCCGTAGACGTTCTTGAGGAATTCAGATGAAGGTGACCCGGCGGGAATTCGCAAAATCCGCGATGTCTGCGGCGGCTTGGAGCGCCGCTCCCAGCATCGCCCATGCTACGCAGCCCAGGTTTTTCCCGACAGGCTTTCTATGGGGAGCAGCAACTGCCGGACATCAGATTGAAGGCAATGACATAAACAGTGATTTCTGGCTTCTGGAAAATATTAAACCCACCATGTTCTCCGAACCGGTATTGGATGGCTGCAACAGCTTCGAGCTTTGGGCTGGCGATCTGGACCTCGCACGCAGGATTGGGTTGAACACCTATCGGTTCAGTCTGGAGTGGTCAAGAATAGAGCCGGAGCCAGGCCTCTTTTCGATGGCAATGCTCGATCACTATAAGGCGATTGTGGAAGGCTGCCATACGCGAGGCTTGAAGCCAGTGGTGACGTTTAGCCATTGGACGATGCCCCTGTGGTTCGCTGAGCGGGGCAACTGGACCAACCCGGATTCGCCTGCGCTCTTTGCCCGCTTCTGCGGCCGCGCAGCTAGGCATCTGGGGGATGGCATCGAACGGGCCCTCACCCTCAACGAGCCGAACGGTCTGGTCATGGAAAAGTCTTCGTTGCCGGAGAGCGTGATGCGCGCCCAGGCGACGATGTTTGCCGAGGCGAACCGAGTAACAGGGTCGACAGATTTTGTGGGAGGGCCGGCCTTTGCGGAGGCCGAGCAGATGCAGCCGAATTTGCTCAAAGGGCACCGGGATGCGTCGAGTGCAATTAGAGCAGAGCGGAGCCTCCTACCAGTTGGCTTCTCACTTGCGATTGTCGACGAGCAGGCGGCGGGTGAAGATACGGCGATGCGCGACACCGCACGGGAGAGATTTTACGGTCCATGGCTCAATACGGCCAAGCAGGACGACTACATAGGAATTCAGAATTACACTCGTCGACGTTGGGACGCGAAGGGCGCGTTATCCGCGCCTGCGGGAGCCCGGTTAGACCAGATCGGAAATGAGTTCTATCCCGCCTCGCTGGCGAACTGCGCACGTTATGTCCACAAAGTTACGGGCCGTCCCGTCCTGGTCACGGAGCATGGGATCGCCAACGAGGACGATTTGCCGCGAGCTGAATTGATACCCGCAGCACTGACGCATCTGCAAGAAGCGATCGCGGAAGGCGTCCCTGTTCTGGGCTACATACACTGGTCGCTGTTGGACAACTTCGAATGGGCGCGGGGATACGTTCCAAAGTATGGGTTGGCATCGGTGGATCGGAGTACGTTTCGCAGGACGTTGAAGCCGAGCGCTACTGTGCTAGGCGAGATTGCAAAGAGAAATTCGTTCTGATAATCGGCATTCCAAGCAGCCATGACAAGGGTGTATGGAGTGCGCTAGGTGCAATAGAAGTCGAAATGGTGTCTGGACATGTCGCCCACTTGCCCTATGTTGCAAATCCGTTGAATCCGCGGGCCTCTGCGATGTCAGGCGCTTCATTGGGATGGATACGCATTAAGCGGGGGACCAGACTGGGCGTTATTCCAAGCTGCGATGTTAGCTGGATTGACCGCTTCAGGCGTAGCCTCAACAATCGCCGTCTTCAGAGAGCGAGAACTGGCCACAGCCCTCAGCCACAAAGGCTTGATGGATTGGAACCTACTCGTACTGGAAATGACTTAGGCCCGCTCGTTCGCTATCGACCAAAGAATGCTGGCAGGGTTCGGCCTGCATCAGCGCGGTGGCCGCATTCGTGTACACACCGGATAGCTCTCGACGCTTCAGGCTTGCCTCCGCGACGCTAGATGGGTTGCGCTGTGAGTTCCTGAACCTCTCGGATCATGCCCATGCGCTCGCCGTGATGGCTGTTGTCGAGCTCCCACTCCCCTGTCTGGACAGAGAGATATGTTACTTTGCGGCAGCGCTCAACACGGCGGTCGAGGAATGAGGCGATCTGCTCTTTGATCGGTTGATCCTTCGCGAGTTCCTCACGAAGCACGACCGTATCCTCGATAGCCATGCCGGCACCCTGCCCCAGGTGTGGGGTCATGGTGTGCGCGGCGTCACCGAGAATCAGAATGCGGCCCTTATTCCAGACCGGCGCGAAGATCGTTTCCAGCGGACGGTACACGACTCCGTCATCGTCAGTAATGGTGTCGCGTATGGCCGCAACGGGGCCGCCGAAACCATCCAGGCGACTTCGCATTGTTGCTGCGAGTTCATCCCTCGGAATTCTCTTTCCCGGGTCTTCGGTAGTGGTCACAAAGAGATAACTCAGTTCACTAGACATGGGTACTACACCGGCGTTGCCGCGAGGGCCGTAGTAGACGCCAAGGTAGTTTGCATCGTCCGGGCGAGGGATGTTGTACCGCCAAACACCTTGACCGGTGAGGCGCGGTTGTAACTCCTCCCCAAGCATCAGGCGGCGCACACGAGAGTGTGCTCCGTCACACCCGACAACCAGGTCGTAGGCTGCGTGCGATCCATCGGACAGCGTGACATCGACATGATCGCCGACATTCTCCAGTGTCTCGACAGAGAGGCCATTGCGAATGTTGGCGCCACTGGCACGTGCGGCCGCCAGCAGGACGTTGTGCAGTGCCAGGCGCGATACGCCAAGGCTTGCCGGATATTCCGGTCCTGCCAGGCGCGGCAGAGGGATCGTTGCGCGTGGGCTGCCATCTGCCTCAAACAAACGAACCTGCTCGAACGGCGACGATACGTTCAGGTATTGATCCAGGAGCCCGAGCTGCGCCATCGCGCGCACCACGTTCGACTGCTGAATGATGCCGACTCCATACACTGTCCACTTCTCGTTTAGCTCGAGCAGGTCGACCTCTGCATGGATGTCGCGTAAAGCTTTGGCCAGGCAGAGTCCCGCGATACCGCCACCTACAATTAAGCACTTCATGAAACGCCTCCGCCTGCTAAGCCTGCTTCTTGTCCTTCACGCCTTGCGCCGACTGCGCGACATAGGTGTGGTCAATGCTGCCAAAGATCGACTTGCCGGCATCATCGAGCATCTCGATCTGGACAGCGTCCCCGAACCGCATCCAGCTGGACGAAATGACGCCAGTGCGTATTTTCTCGAGCGCCCGCTTCTCTGCCAGGCAGCCAACGCCACGCGATTCGTCGGCATTGGAAAACGTGCCGGACCCGACGACTGTGCCGCTACCCAGGGACCGGGTGTACGCGGCGTGCGTAATGAGTTCGCCGAAGGTGAACTGCATCTCATCTCCAGCAAGTCGGCCAACCTGGTATCCGTTGACGCGGATTGTCATGCAAAGTGAAGTCTTGCCATTGCGCCAGGCAGCGCCAAGCTCGTCTGGAGTGACGCATACGGGCGAACACACAGACGCCGGTTTGGAGTGGATCATGCCAAAGCCGAGCTTCATCTCTGCCGGCTGCAAGGCGCGCAAGCTGACGTCATCTATCAATGCCAGAAGTCGAATAGCTTCTTCGGACTCGGAGGGCAAGGCACCCATAGGAACCGGCCCTGTGATTACGGCAAGCTCGGCTTCAAAGTCGATGCCTTCCGCTTCGCGCGGCAATTCAACCGGGGCGCAGGCGGGCAGGAAATTCGGACAGCCCTGGTACATCAGCGGAGCATTTGACTTGGCGTCGGTCAAGTCAAACGCCTTCACCATCCGCTGACCATGAGAAGGAAAGGCTGAGCCGTCCAGCCATTGGGCAGCGCGTGGCAAAGGCGCGATCGCTGCAGTGCAGTCGAAGGCGGTTGCTCGAGGATGGTTGCCGGAATTTAGCTGATCGTAGCGATCCCGTAACGCAGGGCGCAGAACTTCCCAGGACTGCAGAGCCGCAAGGAGATTCGGAGCGATGTCGTCGGCACCAACCGCATGCCGCAGGTCGCGTGAGACGATCATCAACCGGCCGTCCGGCGAGCCGTCATTGTAGGTCGCTAATTTCAACGCGAAGCATCCTTATAATTCCGCCCCGACGGGCATGCAGCTTCCGAAACGTGCTGAACCGCGCGTACTAGCCGCGGCCGCCGCTTTGCTTCGCCCAGGGATTTGCATCGGGCAAGTCAGCATCCGGTACAGCGCCCTGCGCTGCAAGAGGAAAGGCGTCCATCATGGCGTGCGGCATGTCGAGGTTGCGATACATCGTGTTCGATCCAGCGGTTGGCACCCAGTGAACCGGCTTCCAATCCGGCACGTAGTTGCGGTACCCGCCTGTATTCACCTCGATGCGAAGGCCGCTGGGTTCACGGAAGTAGAGATAGCCCTGTTCGCCGATGCCATGCTTTCCAGGACCGAACTCGATAGGAACACCGTTCTCGATGAGCAGGTCGGCTGAGGTTAGAAGTTCATCGTGCGACTCGACCCAAAAGGCCAGATGATGCAACCGTCCCGGCAGTGGAGAGAAGTCGATCCCAATGCCGAGATCATGTGATTTCTCATTGGTCGTAATTACGCCGAAGACGATGCGGCTGGGATCACGTTCGATCGACGTCGTCGCCATGAAGCGGAAGCCAAGCGTGTCGCAGAACCAGTTGCCCATCTTGACGACATCCTGTGTCGCCACGGTGAGGTGATCCAATTGGCGCGGTGCGATACCGTGGTTGGTCATCTTTTGGGGGCGATCCGGAAACGTGGACTTCAGTTCATCCGGCGCTTTGTACCGCTCCACTTCCCAGAAAATCTCCACGGGATGGCCGCCGGGGCCCTTGAACGCGTATGCCGGCCCATGATGAGGAGATTTCTCAATCCAAGTGCCCTTGACGCCCGAAGCTTCGATGCGAGCAACGGCCTCCTTCAACTCCTCGGGCCCGTGGGTTCGCCAGGCTGCGTGCGCCAAGGCCGGCTGCTCAGCCTGCGTGAGGATGAGACTGTAAACGTAGTAGTCACCCCAGCAACGCAGGTAAACCGAATTGCCGTCACGGCTCACTTCGGTGAGCCCAAGGACTTCTTTGAAAAACTTCGTCGATTCTTCCAGTTTCGGCACGTTCAATTCAACGTGCGCCAGGTGAGACAGTAAGCGCGTAGCCATAAGTTCCTTTGGTTCATTGAAGTTGAAAATCGACGATATCTTCTTTGTCGATAACTTGTAGTGCAAGACAGCTACGCTTGTCTACCGCTAAATCAAGCGGTGTGTCCGTCAAGATGTTCCGCGATCCAATCTGCCATGTAATCTACCGCCAACGGCGTTCCGTCGAGACTGCAGTGTTCCGCCGCACCTTCGGCCCGGGTGTGAATCTTCAACTCACGATCGGAGCTGTTGATGCAATCGTCGTACGTCATATGGGCATACTTGATTGGAATTTGGCGGTCCCCTTCACCATGGGTGATGAGAATAGGACAAGTGATTCTGCCCAGAACCCCGCGCAGATTAATCTGATCTGCAAACGCCAGACCTTCTTCAACCGTGGACGTGCCGGTCGCCCACATGAGGTGTTCCCAGAAGTGCGGAATCGGCTTGCCGGCCTGGCTGTTTTCAAAACGCATGCGCTGAACGGCACCCCAATCGTAGTTCCCGCCCCAAGACACGCAGACTTTGATCCGGGGCTCGAAGGCGGTCGCGCGGGGAGCGTAGTAACCGCCCATGCTCAGTGCCATCATCCCGATGCGCTCGGGGTTTACTTCCGGTAACGTCTCCAGGTAGTCGATCGCTGCCGCAGCGGGCTTCTCACTTTTCGGCTCGACGGTCATGCCGTGAAGCCGTAAAGCTTCGCCCACTCCGGGATGATCGACGATCAACGTTGCGATTCCGCGACGCCCTAACTCTTCCGGCAGACCGGTGAGGAAGATCGTTTCCTTTTGAACATCAAACCCATCGAAGTGGATCATGCACGGCGTTGGACCCGTGGCTCCCGGCACCGGAACGAAGAGTGCGGAGAGCGTCTTACCCTTGTCGCCATAGGGGAACTCGACGCGGCGGCAAATCTTGCCGTGGTGCATGAACTTGCCGAACACCTCGCGGAGAGTGGAATAGAGCACATCCCTCCCCGGCGAATGCGGTGCGCACATCCGCTCGGCGCTCGCATAATAGGCGGAGGCACGCCGGTATTTCGCGGCGGCGCTGAACGATCTCCCTCGATCAGAGTCAGCATCGCCTAATTTGGTGACGGAATCTGCAACCTTCGTCCAGGATTCGATCAGCGTCTGCGCGCCGGCATCCGCGCCCCCCCTCGCGGCTTCTAAAGCAGGCCGGCATGCGGCATCCACCTCGCCGATCCACCCGCCGTTTCCCAAGACGATATTCACCCCGACGTTCCAGACGTAATTACCGGGAAAGTATTCAAACATATTCGATTTCCTTTATCGACGATACCTGTTTCATCGTCAAAGCCAGACCAGCATACTCCATGGCGGGAAGGCTTGAACAACTGTCGGCCGATGCGGGATGGTGGCGTTGGCCAGCCGGTAATCGGCTTATGAAAAGAGAATCGGGAGTCCGACGTAGTTCTCAGCAAGCGCCGTGGCCGCCGCGGTCGAGCTGGTGACGTAATCCAGTTCCGCCATCTGGCGCCGGTGATCGAATTCAGTGCCATCCGGATCGCGATGCAACATGGAGGTCATCCACCAGGAAAACCGCTGCGTTTTCCAGACACGGCGCAGGCAGATGGCGCTGTAGTTCGCGAGCATCTCGACAGAACCTCTGCTGAAGAATCGCGACAGAGCTTCAGCTAGTACCTTCACGTCCGACAAGGCGAGGTTCATTCCCTTCGCGCCGGTCGGCGGCACGATGTGAACCGCGTCGCCTGCCAGGTAGAGGCGGCCGTGTTGCATCGGCTCGGTGACGAAGCTACGCATGGGTGTCACTCCTTTTTGAGTGATATGCCCTTCGTTCGGCTTCCAGCCGTCGCTGCACTGCAGGCGTGTGTGCAACTCGTTCCAGATGCGATCGTCGGACCAATCGTCAATGGACTCGCCATTTCTGCACTGCAGGTACAGCCGGGTGACGGTAGGTGAACGCATACTGAACAGCGCAAACCCTCGATCGCTGTTCATGTACACCAGTGCATTTTGCGATGGAGCAGCGTCCGCCAGGATACCGAGCCACGAGAAGGGATAAACGCGGTCATACGTGGTGAGCACGCCCTTTGGTACTGAAGGCCGACAGATGCCATGGAAGCCATCGCAGCCGGCAATGAAGTCGCATTCCAGCCTCCCTGCTTCGCCTTCGTGCATGAATGTGATGCAGGGGGCGTCAGTGTCGAGCCCGTGCAGCGTCACATCCGTCACATCGAACATTACGGGCAGGCCACGCTGGTCGGCGGCGGCTAACAGATCCTTGACGACTTCGTGCTGCCCGTAAACGGTGACTGATCTTCCGGTCAACGTTGGGAAGTCGATTCGATGGCGTGTGTGCTGGAAGCCTAATTCAATCCCATGGTGGACCAGCCCAAGCTGATGCATGCGGTCGGCGACGCCAAGTTCTTCGAGCATCTCCACAGAGCCTTGCTCGAGGACCCCGGCACGGATACGTTTCTCGACATAGGGACGATCGCGGGATTCGAGCACAACCGACTCAATGCCCCGCAGATGAAGCAAATGCGCCAGCATGAGGCCAGCCGGTCCTGCACCGACGATGCCCACCTGCGTCTTCACGACTGGCTACCTTCCACAGGTCGCGCCGCAGCCTCGTCCATCTCTGCGAAAACTTCGCCTGCCCAGGCAAACGCATTGTTGGCTGCCGGCAAGCCGCAGTACAGGGCAGACTGCAGGAGCAATTCCTGCAGCTCATCATGGGTGACTCCATTCCGCACCGCCGCGCGGACGTGCATGCGAAACTCCTCTTCGCGATTGAGCGCGATCAACATGCCTAGCGTGATCAGGCTCCGGGTTGGTCTAGGCATTCCCGGACGCGACCAGATATCCCCCCATGCGTAGCGTGTAATGAATTCCTGAAATGGGCGGTTGAACTCGGTCTGCTTCGCCACAGCCCGGTCGACATGCGCGTCTCCGAGGACCTCGCGTCGGAGCTTCATGCCCTGTTCGGTACGTTGCTCATCGGTCATGCACTTACCTCGCATCTGGTGAGAAATCTGGAAACTGCTTCCGTGAAGACACGTGCAGCCTCAATGGCGGATAGATGGGCAGCATCGAGCGCCACGCACTCTGACTTCAATATGCCGTGGTTCAGAAAGGCTGCGTCAGATGCGGTCGTGACAGTGTCATGCACACCGTACAACACAAGCGTCGGTGCGCTGATGGAATGAAGCTCGCTGCGGAAGTCCGCGTCTTTCAGGGCTTCGCAACAAGCAGCATAGCCTGCGGGGTTAGTGCTTCGCAGCATAGAGGCCGTGCGGTCCGCGACGGAACGATCCCTCGCAAGGAACTGAGGGGTATACCAGCGTTGCAGCGCCCCGGGAACAATCATTTCCATCCCGCTCTGCAGTACGGTGCGAATGCGCTCGTTCCAGCCGTCGGCGGTGCCGATTTTCGCCGCTGTGTTGGCCAGTACAAGCGATCGAACACGATCCCGTGCATGGATGGCGACCCATTGCGCGATCAGGCCGCCCATAGAAAGACCGCAGATGTGCGCATCTTCGATCTCTAGATAGTCCATGAGGCCAAGCAGATCATGTCCCAGGTCTTTGATACTGTATGGACCAGTGGGACACAAAGAGGCCCCATGCCCCCGCGTATCGTAGCGAAGCACGGCTGCCTGTTCAGAAAGTACGGACATCTGTGACGACCACATGGACAGGTCCGTTCCCAGCGAGTTGGAGAGCACCAGGACAGGCTTGCCAGGAGCGGGCAGAAACTCATAGTGCGTCTTTAAGACATTGCGCTGGAAGTAGCCCCGCATCAGGCCCTCCCCTCATTGCTCCGCGAGCGGCGGTACTGCACCAGAACAGCATCCACCATTTGTGCGGCGCTACCCAGATAATTTTCGGGGCGCAGAAGGGCGTCGATTTCCTCCGCTGCAAGATGCTTTCGGACTTCACTGTCTCCATGTAGAACCGAGCCGAGTGTAGTTTGCTCTGTCGTCGCTTGCCGGCTGGCTTCTTCTAGAATGCGATGCGCGGTCGCACGGCCTACATGGTTCGCCAATGCCATGCTCACGGCCTCGGCTTGCGCGAGACCACCCGTGATGGCAAGGTTGCGAGACATGGTTTCGCTCGACACCACCAGGCCGGGCAGAATGCCCAGCAGGGTTTCCATGGCGCCGGTGGTGAGGGTGCATATCTCCGGCAGCGTCTCCCACTCGGCCTGCCATCCGCCAAGTCCGCGTTGGCACTCCTGGATCATCGCGGAAAACATCATTCCCACCAGGCCAGGCACCCGCACTGCGACAGAAAGAATAGCCGCGCACGCA
>CAJCIP010000042.1 GCA_903970445.1 Verrucomicrobia bacterium Tous-C9LFEB
AGTACGAGAGGACCGGGATGGACGAACCTCTTGTGTTCCAGTTGTCATGCCAATGGCACGGCTGGGTAGCGAAGTTCGGTTGTGATAACCGCTGAATGCATATAAGCGGGAAGCACGCTCTAAGATGAGATCTCCCAACCCGTAAGGGTAATGAAGGGCCCTGGAAGACGACCAGGTTGATAGGCTGGAGGTAGAAGCGCAGTAATGCGTGTAGCTTACCAGTACTAATCGCCCGTTTGGCTTGTCCATAGAATTTACTCTGCGCAACGTTGATCCGTTGCTCTAGAGAATATCCAACACAAGCCTAGTAGTTATAAGACAGTGGAATGTCTTCAAGATTCCACAAGGTATATGTCTACTCAATCTATTCAGTTGTGAACAATCGCGCTGCGATTCGTTTGACAGTTTGCCGGTGAGTTTACTGCGAGGGTCCCACCCGTTCCCATCTCGAACACGGAAGTTAAGCCTCGTTGGGCCGATGGTACTGCACGCGCAAGTGTGTGGGAGATTAGGTGATCGCCGGCATAATTCAAGGAAAGCCCGTCCTCGCGACGGGCTTTTCTGCGTCTGAACGGAAACGAAACTCCGCAACCCGAAGCTACAATGGAGCAGAATGACGACGCTACTATATGCTTACCCGCCGGAGATATCTTCTGACTAGCTCCGCTATTCCGGAGCTACGCCGCGCCAGCTACTTCACTGCCATTCTGCTCATCGTGAACGCTGTAGGTGATGGCTGGTCAGGTAGACCTTCGCCCTTAGCACACCAGCTTTTACTTCTGCCGGTTACCGCGATCTTCATCTACTTTTCTTGCCGTTTGCTTGCGGCAAACCCGAGTGGACGCACAGACGAAAGGGTGATGCGTAACGTAGTCTGGACTGCGGAACGCGCGATCTGGCTGATCATCCTACTGCAGGTCGCGTCGGTTGCGCTCTTCGTTTACGAAGGCCAGCACTTTGCTGGGTTCGGCTACCATCTGAGTGCCGCTACAGCGGCCTTGGTCTTCAGTCCACTGATCGCACTGCTTATTGCTGTCGCAATCTGGCCGAGAAGCCCAACGGTGCTTCTGGCCTGCGGCCTGGCCTGCAGCGCAGCCGGCCTCATCTTCGCCATCGCAGACTTTCCGCTGAACTACCTTCGCTCCGATATGCTGCCGGTCATTTTGTGGGCCGACGCCAACGTACTCCATCACCTCAGCCCCTACGCCACAATGCATGTGGGCGCGCGCCTTTACGACTTTCCGTATCTTCCCGGAATGATCGTGGCATACCTGCCGTTCGTCGCCGCTCACCTCGATATCCGATGGGGATCGCTCTGCTACCTGCTCGCTCTCGCAGCTCTCCTGTTCTCGGCGGCACGCCAAAAGCATAAGCTGCAAGTTGCTGCTCTTATAGGGCTGTTTCTGGTTGAACCATTTCTCCAATATCGCCACGATCTTTATCTTGAACCACACTGGCTGACCTTGTGCGCCGCTTATGTGCTGATGCAGCGAAAGCACTTCGCCTGGGCTGCGCTGATCTTCGGCATAAGCATGGCGGTATACCAGTTCAGTTGGATACTTTTCCCATTCTTTCTGCTGAATGCGTATCGCCGAAGAGGCTGGCACGAACCCGCGAAGCTCCTGCTGATTGCGGTCGTCGGTGCCCTCTTGATAGCAAGTCCATTTCTTGGCTCTGCACTCCAGCGCATTGCGCACAACGCCGTCGGACAGTGGGGCAACATGGGCCACGCGCTCGCTGATCCCATGAACCTGTCTTACTGGGCGACGTACGTCATTGGCCCAGATAAGTTACTGCGTTTGCAAGCAGTACTTATGATCGCGATCTTCGTATGGGCGTTTCTGCGCGGTCGATGCACCACCGTTGCGGACACACTCCGCTGCAGCATCGCTGCGCTCACGGTCTTTGTGCTGCTGAACTCCATCGTCGATGGGTACTTCTTCCTCATGCTTCTCGTGCCAATGTTGCTCTTCACATGCATTGCAAACAATTGGCTTGCCGAAGGAGAACCGTTGCTCTCCTAAGCGATACACTCACCAGCAGCATGCACAACAAATGAAGGGCAGCCTCTAGGGCTGCCCTTCATTTACCGCAAATAGCCTAGCCGTTTCCAAGAGCAGGTGGTGCCGCAGGAGCAGAAGGAGTTTTGCTATGCGGTGCTTTCGGAGCATTGGGTGCAGCAGGTGCTTTGACTGTCGGTCCCGTGGTGATCTTCGGTGACGCTGGTGGAGCAGGCGGCAGTGGTTCCACACTAGTCTTCCGCACGGTCACATCGCCATCGCTCGTCTGAATGCGAACCGAAGGTCCGCCTCCAGCAATCGTACCCGTGAGTACATTGACATTGTTATTTTCCAAGTCAGACAGTCCGAAGTCGTTCTCGATGTCACCATGATTGGTCTGCGCGTTCAAGACGAATCCAGCTTTGTCAGGCAGGCCCACATCGACGGCGCCATGTTGATTTGTGATGTCGATTGCACCCATGGGCGGCGCGTTTGTCACCGTCACGGAACCATCCCGATTCGTCACTTTCACGCTGCCCTGCACACGACTAAGCGTGATGTTGCGGTAGGACGTATTCAACGTAACGGGACCCAGCACTGTATTCGCTTCAAGGTCCGACCCATTCTCGATGGATAGCTCTCCGTCGATCCTTGCAGCGTCAAACTGCGTGCGCTTGGTGTGGAAGCTCACGGCGTTCGCCGCGTGAGCTACACTCGTTGTCCCAAAAAACTCCCCCTGCACAGTGACGGGCCCGCTGATGTCGGACAAGCTGATGTCGCCCGCATGCCCTTCAATAGACACGCCGCCGCTAACACTGTGCGCGGAGAACGACGCGTCCGAATTGTTCAGATGGGCACTAACAGTGCCGCCGATCCCGCTGACGTTCACTTCGCCCGAGCCGGAACTCGTCACCGTGACCGGCGCGTGAATCTCCTGCACGTTGATCGAGCCATGCTCCGAATTCACAGTCAGCACCACATTCCGAGGCACCTGCACGGTCAGGTCGTCATGCCCACCTTCGATCGCAGGCGCGGTCAACACAATACTGCCGCCGGAACCTGAAAAAACTGGCTGCAGCCGCTGCCGTCTGCTTTCCACTTCTTCGTCGTTATGCGCGCGAATGTTCTTGTGCACGCTTACGTGCACCTGCCCGTCGTCGCTTGAACCGGTCACCGTCACATCGCCATAAGGTGCGCGTATCAGCAATGTGCCACCGTCCGTGATCGGACCAGTGAGTACATCGTCTACGTCATGCTCGTCGCCGCGGAAAAACGTCATGAAGGGCAGATCAGGTCCCAAGTTTTCGTTCTTCCAGGCGAGCGCACGGCTCGCACCGTGCGACGAAGCACCAGTAATCGCGAGAACTATCAATAGAAAGATGATTCCGCCGCCCACGAAGCGTGCCGGGCGCTGCCCGTCTGCGTACTCGCGGCGCTGGTCAAACATCCACTCCACAAGCAACAGAAGACCTGCGCCGATAAGAATCAACGGCCACCAGCTTCCGTACCAGTCCAGAATGCTGGACCAGGCAATTTTCCCCAGCTGCGCGAGCAGGAAGACAATGCCAAGAGCAAGCAAAATGACCGGGCCAACTAGAGACGTGCGACGCCGCGCTTGCATCTGCCAGCGCATCTGCTGGCGTTGCAGCCTGGCTTGATCTTTCAACGCGCGCTCCTGCATCTTCCAGGCGCGCTTATCATAAGCGGGGTTCGGCCCCAGTGGCGGAGGTGGCGGGTAGGCGCTCATCTTAATGCCCACCTTTCGCCGCATCCCATGAGGCAGGCGAAGCGTTTATGTCGGAATCAACTACAGGCATCGGACCCGTCACAACTGTGCGAGCCGCACTGCGCTCTAAGAGTAGCAATGCACCGAAAATGACCAGCAAAACCGGCCATGTCTGCCCAAACGTGAACACATCGAACGACTGCAATGCGAGAAGGACAGCGACTGTCAGCATCATCACCGGCCCGCGAAACAGCATGATCCTGTTCTCGTAAGGCCTGCCCAGTGTGTCAGCGGCCGCTGCTGTTTTGAGGCGCGAAGCCAACAGGTATACTGCAAAGCCCGCGATGATGAGCGGCGCAAGCCACCGCCAGCTCAGGTGCAGCGAGCGGTCCAGATTGCCTAGCAAGAAGAGCACGCCCAAGCCGATCAACCACATCGCACCCACCGGGAACTTGCGCGTCGGCACAACGACCGGGGGTGCCGCCACGCCTGCACCCACTGCGGAATAAGGAACGCTGGTTGATCCATAAACGGGGGGCGCCACAGCTTGGTACGACGCTGTCGAAGGCACTGGCGGTACGGATGCTGCCGCTGCAAAAGGGTCGACCGGCACCGCAGCCGGAGGAACTGGAGCGCCAGGTACCGTAGCATAGTTTGTCGGCGGTACATACCCAACCCAATCCGCACCGGGCTGTGTAGCAGGCGGAGGCGGCTGATGCCATGTGGCATTTGCCTGCACTGGCGGCCCGGTGCTCGTAAAGCCGCCCGGCCAATTTCTTCCAAAGCCAAGGCGTTCGCCGATGTTGTTCCAGCCAAACGGATCCGGCAATGGCAGACCATCCCGACGCGCCCTAGCTGTGTGGTAGGCCTCAAAGGCCATGAAGAAGATCCACCCGGCCACAAACAGCCCAAATATCCCGTTGACGTGATCTGACAACGACACGAGCACGGCAAAGACAATAAGGTGGACGACGCCTTTTGCGAACTGCCCGTTGTACATCGCGCCCACACCTGGAATGAACCCCAGCAACCCGGCAAGCCAGGGCGTAAGAACACCCGTGTAAATGGACCCAGGCGGAGGTGACACGGGCGGTGGAGGCGGGTAGCCACCGGTCGGCTGCCATGCACCCTGTGGCGCGGGGCCGGCTTGGCCTGCTGTGTAACCACCTGCGGCACTCGCCCCTGGCATGCTTGCTGCCGGACCGGCAGCGATGCGTCGCTCCAGGCAGGCCTCACAAAAAACGCCTGGTCCCACTGTTCGGATCGTTGTCGCCGTAAGTGGCCTGCCACAGTCCTGGCAGAATCCCACACGTTCGCCTTCCGGAACCGGCTGACTTTGATACATATGCTCGTCTGCCATGACTAAACCCCCTCTTCGGTGGCGTTTCTACGCGCCAACGGAAACTCAAGTGCGCTGTGACCATGCGGGTTTTGCCCGGAGTGTTCCGGACCTGTACCGTCCTGGCCTGCGCCGTGCTGCTTATCTTTGTTGTCCGAACCGTTATCCTGCGGTGTGGCAGGCTCTGCTGGAGCCGTTCGCTGGTTCATCGAGCTGGTGTCGCGAATGTCTTCCAGCTTCGATTCGAACTGGTACACCACGCGCATGTTCTGGAACGATCGCACGGCCGAAGCACTGGTATCCGCCACCGAGCGCCGCAGCGCCGAAGGCCGAAGGTTCGAGGTCTTCAGACTTCCGAGCTTGATACCCGTCATGTTCAGCGTCAGCGCGACGGAAAAGAACGCCATCGCTGCCGTCATCGCGAGCCGTGGCTGAAAATGCATGGTGGCCTTCTGGATGCTGAAGATATCCACCAGTTTACGGCCCACAAACGCCATCACGCTCTCGCGCTGCGCTGGAACACTGACCCGTGGACCGATCGTCCCATCCGGGATCATCTGCAGCGGCGAGCCCTGGGTGCTAGAAGACACCGGGGTGGCCAATTTATGCGCAGCTTCATCGCGCATGACTGGGGAACTCGCACTCTCCGCGCCCGTCGTTTGCGCCAAAATCTTGCTCAGCAGCAGCGGCGATGGCTCAGGCGAGCTGCCCTTCAGCATTTGCAGCCAGGCCGCGCCGCGCTGCGCCTCTTCCAGTTCCTGCGAGCACTGCGTGCAGGTCGCCAGATGTTTGTCGAACGCCGTCTGCTCCACTTCGCTGAGCAGCCCGTCCGCGGCGTCGGGCAACATGGCCTCGCATACCATGCACTCAGTGAGCCTCTTCGCCTGCGGGCTATCCCATTCGTTGTTTTCCGTTTGCCTTGCCACGCCTACATCACCTGCCCTTCTATACGTTTCAGCAACTTCGCCAGTTCTGCGCGCCCACGGCTGATACGGCTCTTCACCGTGCCCTGCGGTACGCCCAGCACTTCGGCAATCTCCTTGTAATCCATATCTTCCAGGTCGCGCAGAATGACCGCCTCGCGCAACTCTGGAGAAACCTTTGCCAGAGCCATCTGGATCTGCGCGCGTAGCTCAAGACCCGCAACATGATGCTCCTGACTTGGCCCTTTGTCGGCCAGCTTCTCAGCCCTGGTCGGCCCTTCGTCTTCGCCGTCGTATGTCTCGTCCAGAGACTCGCTCGAACGGTCCATCCGGCTTCGGCGATAGTTGTCGACCAGCAGATTACGCGTCATCGTCGTCAACCACGTGCTAAAGCCACCCTTCGCCGGGTCGAAGCTGGATAAATTGCGATACATCCTGAGAAATACTTCCTGGGTAAGGTCTTCAGCCTCCGTGGCTGATCCGGTAAACCGATAGCAAAGCCCGTAGATCTTGCGATGCTGCGTGCGCGCTAACTGCTCCCAAGCTTGGGCGTCACCCGCCAGGCACCGCGCGGCAAGTTCCGCCAGCGCCGCTTGCTCGGCCATAGCCTTCGCGCGGTCTGCGCTCACCGGAATTTGCGGCTCTTCTGGCGCTTGCCGCACATCGCTCAAGGGAGCACTCTCCAAACGCCCAGACATTTGCCGTCCAATCCCCTGCCTGGACACCAGTTGCGCATCGCCACGCCGGACAGCTTCAGCACCCCACGCAAGGCTCATGCCTTTCGAAAACACCGCCGGGATGGGAGCCGCCGCCATGGTGTCTCATACGCAGTCCACTCGCTGACGGTTCCGTACGAGGAGCTAACCTCGAATTCGTCATCTCAACCGGAGCCTAGCGGAGCGGAAAGCCCCGTATTTGGGATTGCAAGCGCGAGGCGCGAGCATGTCGCGCCTCGCTTACTGCTCACTGCTCACTGCTTCACCACCGCACAAGCAATCCGGTTCCCTGATGCTCCACTCGGATCGGTCTTCATATCGTCCGCTTTCTCGTGCACAACGATGGAAGTGCCACCGTTCGCGAACAGGGAGTTGGGCACACTGTGTGTCAGCGTCACATCATTCAGAACGAAACTGGCAGATCCCGTGTGGTCTTCACCGACGTTCACATTGACAGGAATGTCGCCCGCGTGATGGCCCTCCGGATTCTCGAAGCCATGCTTCTTCCCTGTTGGATTGAAATGTCCACCGGCTGACTTGAAGTCCGGCGCTTCACAAACCGCGTTCTGATGAATGTGCACGCCATGCGGTCCAAACGGAATGTTCTTCAGCTCTAGCTTCACCTTCACACTGCCATCTTTCTCCGCCTTTAGCGTCGCCGTCCCGCCGGGCTGCCCATCGTGCGTGGTGAACGTTACCTTCAGCGACTTCACCGGCTTCATCGGTGCCGCATTTCCATCCACAGAGCCACTCACTGTTTGCGCAGAAACATAGCCTGTCGCAAAAACAAAAAAGCAAATCCTCGTCAGCAAAGCTTTCATTTTCGTCTCCTCTAAGCCAACTGCAGAATACTGCGCGCTCATCGTCTTGGAACATTTTCCTTCGGCTCTCGAAGGAGTTCGCCGACGTGGGGTGTGTTAGGCACCGATTATCCACCGCCGCCAAAGCGATACGCTAGTGCGAACACAGACATGCCACACGACACCAACGCCACCACGCCGCAGGCAACTGGTCACTCGCCACTCGCCACGAGTTACTCCCTTCCCGGCCTCCTCGAAGTCATCACGGGTCCCATGTTCTCCGGCAAGTCCGAAGAGCTGATCCGCCGCCTCAAGCGTGCGCGCATCGCTCGTCAGCGCGTGGCATGCTACAAGCCCGACATTGACCTCCGCTACCACCGCACGTCCATTGCGTCGCATTCCTCGCAAACACACGATGCATGCCCGGTCACCAACGTCGAACATCTCCGCGAAGATCTCTACCCGCAACTCGCGGATGTCGAAGTCGTCGGCATCGACGAAGTTCAATTTCTCTCTCCGGAGATTATTCCGCTCGCGCTCGAACTAGTCGCCCTCGGCAAGCGCGTTCTTATGGCCGGCCTCGACACCACCTTCGCCAACGAGCCCTTCGGCCCCGTTCCGGCGCTCATGGCCCTCGCCGACAAAGTCACAAAGCTGTCTGCTGTCTGCATGGTCTGCGGCCAATCCGCGATCCACACGCAACGTCTCGGCGCCAGCCAGGAACTGGTCGTGGTCGGCGCCACTGGTATCTACGAAGCCCGCTGCCGCGCCCACTTCAAACCTTGGGTCGACGAACACGGTAGCGAACAACTGGAACTCGCTGCTGCGTTATAGCTTCACGAAGCCGCTCCCAAGCGCCGCCCCACGTACTGTCATCTCGACCGAAGTCCGCGCTTGTGCGGACGCAGTGGAGTGACTCCTGTATTTGCTTCAGCCCAGCCATATACCATCCCCTCGTCACTCACTACTCGCCACATCTGTCACAATCAATCCATCATCCAGAGGAACGACCGTGATCGTCTCGACGCTTTGGCAGATCTTCTACTGGGTTTGGGTGGCTTCGGAAATCGGCCTTGTCATCGTCACGCGCACGCGCCGCAGTACCGGCGAAACGCGTGATCGCGGCTCCATTCTCCTGCTCTGGCCGGTCATTTTCTTCTCGATTTGGTTCGCAATGCAATACGGCGCGACCCATCCTCATACGCTGCTGATCCACGGCTCGCCGCGAATGCAGGCTTCGTTCCGTCCACTTGGGCTCGCTCTATTAGTCCTCGGATTGGCAATACGTTGGTTCTCGATCCTGTCCTTGGGCCGTTCCTTCAGCGTAAACGTCGCCATTCATTCCACACAAACCGTGTATCGCCAGGGCGTCTACAGCGTTCTTCGGCACCCTTCCTATACGGGCATGCTCCTCATCTTCCTTGCAATCGGATTAGAAGCCCGCAACTGGATCTCGCTGGCTGTCATGATGATTTTCCCCACGCTCGCTCTGCTTTATCGCATTCACGTGGAAGAAGCGGCTCTGCTTCACGCGTTCGGTCCCGAGTACGCCGACTACAGCCGCTCCACCAAACGCCTGCTGCCAGGGATTTACTAACGAGCGCTGAACCGCATTTGAGGGTCAGCTCGCGGCGGTACTGCCCTCGACAATGACTGCCGTCCCATACGCCAGTACTTCCGTTACACCATCCTGTAGCTCATTCGCGTCGTAGCGGAACGAGATGATTGCATTCGCTCCCACAGCGCCTGCGTGCAACAGCATGCGATCGAAGGCATCCTGCCGAGTCTTCTCACAAAGCTCGGTGTAGAGCGTGATGTCGCCGCCAACGATTGTCTGAATCCGAGCGCCCAGCGATCCGAGCACTGACCGCGACCGCACCACAATCCCGCGAACGACACCAAGGTTTCGCACAATACGGCAGGCGGGCAGTTCTAACGCAGTCGTCACTAACGCGGGATGAACGGCGTACGGCGCAGCAGGTGGAGCTTCAACGGTTTCAGGAAGCGGAAGCGGCTGATTGGACATCACGTTGAGTTCCTCGACGTGAGTATTCCACGTCCAGCGCGGCAAGCGAACGCGACCTTCGTGCTACGACTTCAGCTCCGCATCGGAACTGCGTACAGAGACCTGCAAGCTGCCTTGCGAGACCCGCACCGACAGCACATCACCTGTCTTGACCCCATCTGATCTACGCAGAAGCGCCCCACCTGGTGCGTAAACCAGCGCATAGCCCCGCTCCAGCACCCGCAGCGGACTGAGCGCCTTGAGCCTCGACTCGCACTGCGCGATCTGCTGGCCTCGCGAAGCAGGGAACCGCGAAGCCGCTGCATTCATCCGATAGCTTAGAGTCTGCAACCGTTGTTTGTCTGCCACCAGCCGCAGTCCAACATACTGCTTCAGCAAGCGCCGTTCGACACGGTCAAGCCGATCACGACGCGTCCGCAATGCCCGCTCTATCGCCGCCTCAGCAGCGAAGCCAGCTTCATCAAGCCGTTGCTCCCGCCGCCGCATGGTCTCCACCAACCGGCGCAGAACGCTATCCGCATTCATCGCCATGAGCCGCTGCCGGTACCGCAATACCTCATATCTGCCGGCACGAAGTACACGCGCACGTAGCCGCTCCACTCGCTCTTCAACCCGATGATGCGCAGCCGTCACAAGCTCAGCCGCAGCCGACGGCGTTGGCGCGCAGACGTCCGCCGCCGCGTCGGCGATCGTTGTATCAGTGGCGTGTCCGATGCCGCTGATAACCGGTAGCTCGCATCCGGCGATCGCGCGCGCCACGCCCTCATCATCGAAGCCGTGCAAATCCTCCCAGCTTCCACCCCCGCGCGCGACGATCACGACATCGGCGCGGTCCTTATGCCGGTTGAACCAACGCAGGCCGGCGATTACTTCCGCAGAACAGCGCGGTCCCTGTACCGCGGCCGGATAGATAAGCAGATTCACAGCCGCGTGACGCCTCCGGCAAACTTTGACGATGTCCCGCAGCGCCGCTCCCTGCAGACTCGTCACCACACCGATACACTTCGGGAACGCCGGAAGCGGTCGCTTGCGCTCAAACAATCCTTCTCGCTTGAGCTTTTCCTTGAGCGCCTGCACCGTTGCCAGTAGCGCACCCTGCCCCGCAAGCTCCATCGACTCGGCAATGAGCTGCATCTGCCCACGGTTCTCGTAAACGCTGATTTGCCCGCGCAACCGGATAGCGTCGCCATCTTTTGGTCGGAACCGCAGCAGGGAAGCATTGCGGCGAAACATCACAGCCGAAAGCTGCGCATCGCCATCCTTCAGCGTGAAGTAGCAGTGCCCGCTACCCGCCGGTCGCCAGTTTGAGATCTCTCCCTCAACCGTGACCAACCCGTAGGTCTTCTCAACCAGTCCGCGTACCTCGCGAACCAAAGCACCCACGCTCCATACGCGAGAGCGGACCTGCGCTTCAGGTTCCTTTGTGGCTTTGGGCTGTGGAGGTACCGCTGCTGCGTCCGTGGCTCCGCCGTACAGCGCGCGCGACTGCTCAGCAATCACATCTGCCGCGGTTGGTGGCAATAACGGCTCGGCTGGTTCGCTGAATAGATCGAAAAGCGATGGTGAATTGTCAGGCTGTGATCGTGAAGCCGGGTCGTGCTGACCAGCTGAGCGCTTACGTCCTGCTCCGCGCCGTAAGCTGGCAAGACTCGGGATGTTGTCGGAACCCATCGGCAGGACGAGTTTACGCTGCGGATTGGGTGGTCTTCAGCAGTGCGAATGCTTCCTGGAGCAGCAACTCCGGGCGGCAGGGTTTGCGCAACAGCTTCAGCATTCGTCCTGTTCGCGTCGCGTGAGCGTCTACTTTTTCCATGTTGCTGGAGTATGCCGTCAACATCAGCAGACGAACATCCGGCATTTCCGCGCTAACCTTCTCCACCAACTGCAAGCCTGTCTCCTCAGGCATGGTCACGTCGCAAAGCATCAACTGGGGGCTAAAGGTCCTGGCACGGTTGAGCCCATCAGCGGCCGAGTACCTTGCTTCCGAATCAAACCCGTTTGCCAGGAACACCATGTTGAGTGTATCTGCCACGAGTCTGTCGTCATCGACTACCAGTATTCTTTGCTTCATGAAAACCTCGAGCCATCGTGCCACGGAAACGGAGAGACGTTTGCAGGCTCGAACGAAGCTACAGAATCGCTTCGTCGGTTAGGTGTTGTAACCCACCTTAGAGGATGATGTCTCTGAAAACTAGGCCGTTCACTGTAATTTAGCAATACTTTTGTAAGACGGGTCATTTGCAATATCGCGGATGATGCCAACTCTTGAAGGCCGGTGAACAATGCACGTCCTCGTGCTGATCTTTGGACTCTTCTTTCTGGCTGTCGTTATGCTGGACGCCTACCAGACCATCATCCTTCCGCGCCGGCCGGTCCGCCGGTTCCGCATCACTCGAATATTCTTTCTTGCGACTTGGAAGCCCTGGCGCTTCGCCGCCGGCTTCCTCCGGAAAGCAAGCGCTCGGGAGCAGTTCTTCAGTTCCTATGGACCGATCGCTCTATTGATGTTGATCGCATTGTGGGCCGCGATGCTCCTGGTGGGATTCGCGCTGCTTTTGTTTGGTCTCGGTACACCTCTAACCGGCGTCATGCATGGAAGCTCAGCGCTCTCACAACTTAGGACGTGCCTTTATGCAAGCGGAACGACACTATTTACGCTGGGTCTTGGCGACATCTTGCCGACAACGCACTACGGGCGGTTTCTCGTCGTTGCTGAAGCAGGCGTGGGCTTGGCGTATGTGGCGCTGGTCATCGGGTATGTTCCAGTGCTTTACACCACGTTCTCGCACCGTGAAGTCACTGTAGCGCTCCTGGACTCACGCGCCGGCTCGCCGCCTACTGCTGGAGAATTGATTCTTCGTCACAACTTCAACGGCGGACAGCATGCGCTGACTGCGGTTCTTGCAGAGTGGGAACGCTGGTCCGCGGAAATGCTGGAAACCCACGTCTCTTATCCAATCCTTTGCTACTACCGCTCGCAGCACGACAACCAAAGCTGGCTTTCCGCGGTGACGGCTGTGCTCGACACCTGCGCTCTGCTTATTACGGCCATTGAAGGCCCGACCACGCGCCAGGCACAACTAACGTTTGCCATGGCGCGCCACATGCTTGTCGATTTTGGGCATGTGTTTCGATTGGAACCCGCAGAACAGCAGCTTCGTCAGTCGCCTCCGCAGCGGCTACCCGATCAGGAGTTTGCGCGGTTGTGTGACTCGCTGAAAGGGGCCGGAGTCTCCCTCTGCTTCGATGATGCTGTACGCGAGCGGCTCGACGGCATCCGCAAGCTTTATGAGCCACATGCCTGCGCGCTGGCTGAGTATCTCCACCTGGAACTCCCGCTCTGGATACCATCACCCGCCGATCCAAAAAAGAAGGGCGACACCTGGGCGGCGCTCGCTGGTTTGCGCGCGCCCGCGGCCCTGAGCGAGCGGCTTGGGACGCACATCAGTTCACAATCGGCTGCTTCCCGCCTGCACGACGACGAATCGCACCGGAGATGAAGAAAGGCCGTCAAAAGACGGCCTTTCTTACTTGGAAAAAGTCGAGACCTTATTGTTGCAAGCCGGGCGCCGATGCCGGCGTCGGATTCAGCTTCTCGCCGGCAAGTGCGGCAACGGGACCAGGATTTCCCTTGGGGTCCTTGTCGCTATCCTTCAGCTTGGCGTAGATCTCGCGTGCCTTGTCCTGCTTGCCTTCCGCGCTGTACATCTCGGCCAATTGAATCTGCGCCAGCCCGGCAGGAACGCTGGATGCGTTCGTCTTCGTCAACTCGTTGTACAAATCCACAGCCTGGGAATCTCGCCCGGTTTGCTGATACAGCTGGGCAAGGGCCACCTTCCCAAGTGCGGCGACATCGCTATTCCAGCTTTCAGCTACCTTCTTCAACGTGTCCTCCGCAGAGCTGTTCTGCCCCGCTTCCATATAGGTGATGCCTGCGAAGTAAAGGGCAAGTTTGCCGGGACGCGTCATTCCGTAGCGACTTGCTACCTCGAGAAATTGGCTGTTTGAGGCCTTCGCTCGCTCTTCATTTGTGTTGAAGGTCTTCGTGCCGGGAGGCACTGGCTGTCCCGGAAGAGCGATGGGGGTCTGATAGGTAGTCATCGCCTGGCCAAACGCCGTAGCGGCGCTGTTGGTGCGCTGCTGATACAGGAGGTATCCACCCACAAGAACCAGGATCAATACGACAGCGGTAACGGCATAGTTGATGGCGGTGCGGCGATTTCGATTAGCCCAGTTAAGACCCTGCTCCGTCGCATTGACGAACTGGTCTGAGCGACCGGTTTGAAGCTTGATATTGTCCACGAAGTTTTGTTCCTTCAAAAAAGCTAAGAGATCGCCAGGCCCACAGGCGGCGGGTAGTTCTAGTTTACCAGCCGCATCAATGAGCCCGTGAAGGTAAGTCCGTCGTCGGAAACCCAAATGAAAACGCGTACAAAGTCTGCCGGCGCTGACTACACCGAAGTCACCTGCTCGTTATGACTTAGCCACTCTTGCCAACCGTGTAGCCGTGGGCATAATATCGCCCTCGCAATCAGTACAGTGCACCTATTTTGAGGCACGCGCCAGGTTGCGCACGCTTGTGCGTAGTTGATGTTCGTTGAAGAGATTTAGGCGATCGCCCTTTGTTACAGCGATCCTCGGGAGCAACAAGAACCTATGGCATGGTATGCCTACTGCATCGCAGAACGTAACGCTTTCCCGGAACTTGCACGTCACCGGCGTCCCGTACCCCTCACCGGGGTAACGGGTCTTTTTGGCAATCAAACCTTTCTTTTCCCCGCAGCAGACCTTGCAGTCGTCGTTTCGGAACATCTCCCTGAGGATTCGGCTCGTTTATCTAAGCCCGAAGCCAATTCGGCAGCCCGTGATCACGCGCGCGTGATCGCAGGATGCTTCGCTCAGTCAACGGTGCTGCCATTTCGCTTTGGCACCACGTTTGAGGATGACGAGGCGCTGCGCCGTTCCGTCCGTTCAAACCAGCGCCATTTCATGGCAAACGTCGAGCGTCTGCGCGGCAAAGCCGAGATGCATTTGAAAATCTTGGTGGATGACATCTGCGCCGAGGCAAAGGGCAGTGTTGCGGCGTCGATGGCAGCGGGGCAGCAGTATCTCTCCCAGTTGCGCGTATCCGCAACCCGGCAGCGCGAGCGTCAGTCCCGCGCCCGCGCTCTTTCCCTCCAGATGCATCGCATGTTCCTTCCGATTGCAGAAGAGATCACATGCAAACGCATGGATTCCGGCAAGATGCTGCTGGATATTGCTCACCTTGTGGACAAAAAGACCGTTGAGCGCTATCAGAACAAGTACAGCTCCGCCACGCTGCAAATGAAGGATTGCAACATGCAGCTTTCCGGCCCGTGGCCGCCGTACCACTTTGTTCAGCGCGAACAGCGCGTTCACGCCTAACCCAGTAAGCAGTAGAAGTCCCGGCGCGAGCCGGGACTTCGTTTTCCGCCGCCCGAAAATCACATGCCTGCGTGATATGTTCAACCTATGAGCCCTGCCAGCGGGACTCCCGAGCCGTTCTACGATCCGGCCCGGTCCTATGGGGACAACTTCGAGCACGGGCCGTTCGGCCTCTTCGCCGACAACACCTTTGCAGTTCCCGCAGACGAGCCAAAACACACTTTTCTTGGCTATAAGGTCCATACACCTTTCGGCATTGCAGCCGGCCCATTGCTCAATGGCAAATTCGTCAATGCAGCGCTCGACGCCGGGTTCGACCTGCCAGTGTACAAGACCGTACGCACACGCCAATACGCTAGCCACCCCTGGCCCAATGTCTTAGCAGTCACTGTCGAAGGCGATCTGCAGCCGGGAAGACGCCTTGTCGGCCACCAGAACTACGGTTCGCCGCTCTCCATCACCAATTCCTTCGGCGTGCCGTCTTACGATCCCGACTTCTGGCAACCGGACCTCGCAGCCTCAGTGAAGCACGCACGTATCGGCCAAGTCGTGATCGCAAGCTTCCAGGGAACACTCTCCGGTCACGGCAACGTAGACGCTTACATCGCGGACTTCGCGCTGGCCGCGAGACTTTTGAAGGAAACCGGCGTCAAGATCATTGAAGCCAACCTGAGCTGCCCGAACGAAGGCACGGCGAATCTTCTATGCTTCGATAAACACACCGGCCGCCGAGTTCTCCAAGCAATTCGTCACGAGATCGCTGATCTTCCGCTTATGGTGAAGTGTGCCTACTTCAACGATAACGAGCGCCTGCGCGGACTGATACATGAGATTGGCGGCTTAGTGGATGCCATTGTCGCCATCAACACCGTGCCCGCCGAAGTTGTGGACGATGCCGGCAACCAGGCTCTCCCGGGTGAGGGCCGTCTGCAAAGTGGCGTGTGCGGAGCTTCGATCAAGTGGGCCGGCCTCGAGATGACGCGTCGATTAGTGGAGCTCCGTGAGGATCTGGGACATAAATTCGAAGTCGTCGGAACTGGCGGAGTCTGCAGCGTGCAGGACTTCGATGACTATCGCCGTGCTGGCGCTGATGCTGTGATGTCGGCGACCGGAGCGATGTGGAACCCCCGCCTCGCACAGGAAGTGAAGGAACACTCGCATGAGTTCTGAAGTGGCAGCAGCGCTGGTAGCTGTCGGCGGTGTGGGCTTCCGCCCGCATGATCCCGTCACGTTCAAGTCCGGCATCAAGTCACCCGTCTATTGCGACAATCGCCGTCTGCCCTTCTGGCCGGCACAGTGGCGCTTGGTCATTGAAGGCCTGCAGCGCATGGTGCGCGAACGCAACCTCACTTTCGACGTAGTTGGTGGTATTGAAGCGGCCGGCATCCCGCATAGTGCCGCGTTCGCTTACGCCGATGCGCACCCGTCGATCTTCATCCGCAAAGCAGCCAAAGAACACGGCACCAAGCGCCGCGTCGAAGGCGGCGACGTAAATGGAAAGGTCGTGCTGCTCATCGAAGACTTGGTGACCACAGGCGGCAGCAGTCTTTCTGGCGTGGAAGCGCTCCGAGCCGAAGGGGCGATCGTTCGCGATTGCGCCGCCATCATCACGTACGGCTTCGCCGAAACTGAACAACAATTCGCTGCTTCGCATGTCAAGCTCCACGCCCTCACGACGTTCGAAGAAGTTCTAAGTGAGGCATTGAGCGCAAAGGCCATCGACGACGCTGGTGCAGAAGTCGTGCGCGACTGGTTGCAAGACCCACATGGCTGGGCGGCTCGACGAGGCTTAGCATCGTGAAGAACGCCATCGTAGAAAAATTCAATCAGCGCGCCGACGCAGCGAACTCGCTACTCTGCGTCGGTCTCGATTCTGAACTAAACCTGCTACCGGAGCGCTTTCAGAAGTTCCAGACACCACAATACGATTTCAATCGCTGGATCATCGACCAGACCGGAGACTACACCGCTGCTTTCAAGCCCAACATTGCCTTCTACGAGGCACGCGGCGTGCAGGGTCTCATCGAACTTGAACAGACGATGCAATACATACGCACTGAATACCCCGAGATCGTGACGATCTGCGATGCCAAGCGCGCCGACATTGGCAACACCAATCGCGGTTACGTCGAATGGATCTTCGATCGTATGGGCTTCGATGCTGTCACGCTTCATCCCTATCTAGGAGGCGAGGCGCTGCAGCCCTTCCTCGAACGTGAGGACAAGGCAAGCATCATTCTTTGCCGAACATCGAATGCCGGCGCTGGTGAATTCCAAGACATCAGCGCAAACGGCAAACCGCTTTGGCACGCAGTCGCTGAGCACGTAAACGGCAAATGGAACGCCCGCGGCAACTGCATGCTCGTCGTCGGCGCAACCTACCCGGACGAAATGCGCACCGTACGCGCCGTCGCTCCAGACGTCACCTTCCTCGTGCCTGGCATCGGCGCACAGGGCGGCGATGTTGCTGCAGTTGTCTCCGCCGGCTTGGACTCCGAGGGCAAAGGTCTCATCATCTCGGCTTCGCGCAGCATTCTGTTCGCCATCGAACCCGCAGCCGAAGCGCGCAAGCTGCGTAACGAAATCAATGATGCGAGGAGCCTGCATGCTTCGCATTGAGGGCAGAATCGTCAATCACGACGCTGATTTCCAGGGCTCCCTTGAGATCGACACCGGCACAGGACTCATCCTGAACGTCGGCCCTTCAACCGGCCACAGTGACGTTGACACGACTGGCTGCATCATCTTTCCCGGCTTCGGCGATCTGCACGTCCACGCGCGAGAAGATGTAACAGGCCTGCAGAACTACAAAGAAGACTTCACCACCCTCGCTACAGCGGCGATACACGGCGGTGTGACGCACGTCGCGGACATGCCGAACAACGTCGTCGCTCCGGTGGACGACGCTAGGTACAGCGCGAAGGAGCACCTCACAACAGCGTCTCCGGTGCACATCACGCTATACGGCGGCATTGGACCGGGCACGACTCCGCTCGCGCGTCATGTTCCATATAAAGCCTTCATGGGACCGTCAGTGGGCGATCTCTTCTTCGCCTCGCAGGAACAACTCAAAAAAGCGATCGCCAACTATCGCGGCCAAAATGTAAGTTTCCACTGCGAGGATCCGGAGATCCTCAATGCACATCGCGGAGCGGCTACGCACGAGGCACGCAGGCCCGCAGCAGCGGAAATGACAGCGACAGAATTCGCGCTGCACCTGATCGAGAAGTACGAGCTCGTCGGCAAGCTCTGCCACTACTCCACCCGCGATGGCTTGAAGAAAGTCATCGCTGCAAAGAAGCGCGGCGTCAACGTCACGTGCGAAGTGACACCACATCATCTCTTCTTCGACGACAGCATGCTCACCGAGGACAACCGGCTTTGGCTGCAGATGAATCCTCCACTACGCAGCCCGGAGGATCGGCTCGAGATGATTGCCGCACTTCAGCGCGGAGACATCGATTACATCGCCACGGATCACGCTCCGCATACCATTGCCGAAAAGCTCCAAGGCGTCAGCGGCGTTCCGCATCTCGATACCTACGGCGCGTTTGCGACATGGCTCATGGCTGAGCACAACTTCACACCCCAGGAGATCGCCCGCGTGTGCGCGCACAACCCAGGCAAATGGGTGCGCGAATTTCTTTCATCCGGCAACGGCAACGGCTACGGCAACGGCTACGGCAGCATTGCGCCCGGATATCTCGGCTCTCTCACCATCATCGATCTCACTAAGCCGTACAAAGTCACGCGCGAAACGATCCTCACGAAATGCGGTTGGTCTCCCTTCGAGGGCTTCACATTTCCGGGCTGTGTCCGTCACACGGTGCTTCGCGGCAAGGTCTACACACGGTAGGGCGCTGGATCGCATCATGAGAAAGCTTCAACACATCATCAGCTCGCGCCAGTTCACTGACCGTCAGTTCTTACAGGACCTATTCCTATCCGCACGGCACATGGAGCAGGATGACATCGGCCGTTGCCTGCTCCATCCGCTCGGCGGTCGCATCCTCGCCACCCTTTTCTACGAGCCCAGCACTCGCACGCGCTTCTCCTTCGAAGCCGCGATGCAGAAGCTCGGCGGCGGCGTACTGACAGCAGAGAATATGCGCGAAAGCTCTTCAGCCGCGAAGGGCGAAAGCATTTCCGACACCATACGAGTAGTCAGCGGTTACGCGGATGTCATCGCTATTCGACACTACGAAGAGGGAACTGCTGCCGAAGCAGCGCGTCTTTCGCCGGTGCCCGTCATCAACGCTGGCGACGGGCCCGGCGAACACCCCACCCAAGCGCTGATCGATCTTTACACCATTCAGAAAGAGCTCGGTCGTCTCGGCGGTCTACGCATCGCTCTAGTCGGCGACCTGCGCAACGGACGCACCATCCACTCGCTGCTTCCGCTCTTCGGCCTCTATCGGCAGGATGTTTCCTTCGATCTCATCTCACCGCCGGAGCTGAAGCTGCCCCCGAAGTACATCGACATGCTGAAAGAGATGAACATCGAGTACCGCGAAAGCGATCATCTCGGCGGCAGTATCGAATCAGCAAATGTCGTTTACATCACGCGCGTGCAGAAAGAACGCTTCTCAGATCCGGCAGAGTACGAGCGCGTCAAAGACACCTACATCATCGACGCCGCGATAACATTGCAGCTCAAATCTGACGCCATCATCATGCACGCATTGCCTCGCGTAAACGAAATCTCGCCAGAAATCGATAACGACGCTCGCGCCGCCTACTTCAGGCAAGCGAAAAATGGTCTCTATCTACGCATGGCCTTGCTGAACTACTTGTTGTCTTGATCTACCCTATGGGTCATATCTGGAAAGCGATCCAAGAGATCGTTTCGCACGTACAGCCCAAGCGGGCCTGGACTGCCCAGCTGTTTTGCGTTACGGAATGTGTAATGCGCGTTCATGTAGGGATCAAGCTGAAATGCTGGGAAGAATGCGTAGTCGCCATGGTTGCGGAGCCGCTGTTGCGCTTCTGCGGTAGACAGCGGCTCAAATGGCACAACGGAAACATGGCGCGCCTGGAGCGTGTACGGGATATCCCATTTGTTATGTCCTATCGGACCCCATTTGAGCGGCTCATTCGCGATATGAGAATCTGCTTTACCTAAGAAATCAGCGAACCGGTATTCGGGCATGTAGTAGGACAATGATCCGAGGACGAATAGTCCGATCTCACCATCGGCCGGTGAGAGGTGCTCGCGTATAAAGCTTTCCTGCACAGCCCAAGGAGCCCCAATCTTCAAAGCCCCGGAAACTGGCCTCATTCCGATAGCAGCTTCGTCGACTTTCTCGTGGGATAGCGCATATCGTAAGCTCGAAATTAAACTCGCGGCTACACAAAGAGTCGCCAGAGCCGGTCTCATCCAAGAGAGTCGACTCAGTTGCGCACTGAGTAAGGCTTCCCACGTAAGCAGAACCACTATGGGGGAAAGCATCAGAAAGAAACGCCCAAAGCCAAACCAATCTCCGCCCACCACAACCAAGTAGCCGAGTTGTAGCACGAGGCCTGTGGCGATGACTCGCAGTTCAAGTGAGTGTTGTCGCGCTAACAACGCCAGGAGAACGAAGGCGACGATGAACACCGGCGTTGCTGATGAGAAACCTTCGCGAATTAGATAGTGGATGCCGAGAATCACCGACTGCACGCCGAAGGCGACCTTCAGGTGATACGTATTCGGCACGAATGTGTCATAAAAATGGTGGTGCAGGCCCAAGTACAACAGAACGCAGCCAACGCTAAATGAAATCGCCGCAGCGGCTGAAGGCAATCCGTTCTTGCGCAGCCACGCCAGAACGAACGCCACCGGCAGCATCAACGGAAGCGCATCTGGGCGCATAAGGAAAGCCAACGAAAGAAAAACGAGGCAGCATTCCCACCGGTACTTCGATATGCGAGGAAGCCTTCCAAGCAGTGCAAGGAAAGCCATCGTCACGAAGAGCGCTTGTGGGAGGTGCTCCCACGCGGAGTTTCCATATTCTGCAATGCCGGGCAGCAGAAGTAGGGTGATCGCCGTTAGCGCGGCCGCATAAAGATCAGCGGCAAACCAAACGACGACGGCCACAACAAACGCTGTAAGAATGTCGGAGAGTACCGAAAATGCGAGCACGCTTCGCGCAAGGTCGAAGTGAGTGAATCGAAAGACTTGGCCAAGCAGCAGCGGCCAGAATAAGGATGTGCTGGCTGCGGTGCGTTCACCTGGGTTGAAATACGGTCCAAGATGCTGCGCGCTATGGAAGGCTACACGCAATGTGATCATCGAGTCATCAGCGACAAGATACTGAACGCTCTTCCCCGGTACCTGAAAGGCATAGGCAAAGCCGCATATATGCACCAGAAGGATGACAGTTATAAGAATGAGAATGCCGCGAATGAGCAGATCGACTGCGGGCTTTTGGGCTTCTGTGCGCTGCATGTAAATACCTATGAGGTTAGTCCCTCGCTCCGGTGCTGCCAAGCATATCCGTTGATACGAAAGGCACTGAATCGCTTCAGGCTATACTCAGCGCAAATGCTCAATATCGCCGCGAAGACCGCATTGGTTGCGGGAAGTCTCTCCATGTTCCCCATTGCGTCAGCGCAGGCGCCTTCTACTGATCTGACCACGCAGGTAGCCGCAATCTCTCCAAAGCTCGACGCCACCTACCTGCAACTCCACCAGGCACCCGAGCTCTCGCGGCAGGAAGTAAGGACCTCAGCCTTTATCGCCGCAGAACTCCGAAAGTTGGGCTACCAGGTTACCGACCACATCGGCGTTTACGAGGACGGCAGCAAAGCTCTTGGCGTGGTGGGCCTGTTGAAGAACGGCACCGGACCCACGGTCCTTATCCGGACTGATATGGACGCGCTTCCCGTCACCGAAGCTACAGGGCTGCCGTACGCGAGCAAGGTGCACGCAAAGAACGCACAGGATCAAGATGTCGGTGTGATGCATGCTTGTGGGCATGACATTCATATGACTGTCTTCCTTGGCGTCGCGCAGGAGCTCGTCGAGAATAAGAGGAAATGGCACGGAACAGTGCTGCTTGTCGGACAGCCTGCTGAAGAGACGATCGATGGCGCACGCGCCATGATGGCCGACGGCATGTATACGCGCTTTCCGCGCCCTGACTACATCCTCGACGAGCACGACAACAACTCGTTCCCGACCGGCTCCATTGCAACGGCTTCCGGTCCTCTGCTCGCCGCCAGCACCAGCGTGTACGTCACATTTCACGGGGTCGGTTCGCACGGCTCGCGCCCGGAGACGAGCAAAGACCCCATTGTCATGGGCGCGGAATTCGTCATGATGGCGCAAACGATAGTTAGCCGCCAGAACGCACCGCAATCTCCAGCCGTGCTTACCGTCGGCACATTCCACGCAGGCACAAAGAACAACATCATTCCCGACGACGCCACGCTCGGCCTTACACTGCGCAGCTATGACAGTAACGTAATGAAGAACATGATTGCTGCCGTCCGCCGCACGGCCGACAGCGTCGCGACGGCCTACGCTGTCGCGCCAGATCACATGCCGACCATCACCATTCCAGAGCACACCGGGCCAACAATCAACGACAGTGCTTTGACCGCTCGCATGACCAATGCTGCGACCGCCGCGCTCGGCAGAAACCGTGTGCTCCACGCCGATCCTGTTATGGGTTCTGAGGACGTGAACTACTTCACTGACAGCGGCAAGATTCCGCTGACGGCTTTCTGGCTTGGTGTCGCCGATCCTGCCAAGCTCGCCGAATCGCTGAAGACAGGCAAGCCTCTTCCAAACATCCACTCCGCTTTATTCGCGCCCGTGTACGAGCCCGCAATTCAAATCGGCGTTGTTGCCATGACTAGCATGGCGCTCTCGCTGCTGCAATAGCGAGATACCATCAAGAGATGGTTTTCGTTCTCGACAATTATGACTCCTTCACCTACAACCTCGTGCAATATATGGGCGAGCTTGGTGCAGAAGTCGTCGTGCGTCGCAATGACGAGATCACTCCAGAGCAGATCGTCGCGCTGGAACCGGAGCGCATCCTGCTTTCTCCGGGCCCTTGCACGCCGCAGGAAGCCGGCGTTCTCGTCCCATTAATCAAGTACCTCGCGAAGCTTCCGGCCGATCAACAGATCCCGACACTCGGCGTGTGCCTCGGGCATCAAGCGATTGGCGCAGCCTTCGGCGGAGATGTCGTCCGCGCGCCCTATCTCATGCATGGCAAGACGTCCGTTGTGGACCACGACGGTCGCACGATCTTCAAAGACTTGCCACAGCCAATGACTTGCACACGCTACCACTCGCTCGTTGTCGCTCCGGAGTCGATCCCGGATGTACTCGAGGTTTCCGCGCACGTCGCAGGCGAAACGCTCATCATGGGACTGCGCCATCGCACCCTGCCGATCGAAGGTGTTCAGTTCCATCCTGAAAGCGTTCTGACGGAACACGGCAAGCAGCTTGTCGCCAACTTTCTGAAGCAGTGAAGGATCACACTGGCTCATGCCTCGTCTGACCATTCTCGCCGCATGCGTCTCACTGCTCAGTTGCTCGATACGAGCGGAACAGGACCAGCAGCCAATCGGCAGCATCGCCACGCGCGATGCGCTTGTGACTGGCGATCTCCAAGTGCAAGGCGAGCACGCGAAGTTGCTC
Organism: Verrucomicrobia bacterium Tous-C9LFEB; assembly: GCA_903970445.1. Lineage (GTDB taxonomy): Bacteria > Acidobacteriota > Terriglobia > Terriglobales > Acidobacteriaceae > Granulicella. The sequence goes on from CAJCIP010000042.1 coordinate 23,572, forward strand.
ACCAATGTCAGCGTAACCGCGTACAACCGGACCGCTCCTATCGAGCTCGCTCGCGGCGGCGACGTGCTCGTCTGCTCCACCAGCCGCTTCCATCTGCAGCGCAGCGGCAAAGACGCGTCACTCGTATTCGCGCTCGACCGCGGCGCCATTGAGATCCACAGCGACTCGGAGCCACAGGACGTTGTGATGACCCCTGACCTCCGCATGACCTTCGCGACGTCGGGTCCACTCGACCTTCGCCTGCGCGTCACTCCGAACGGAGACACCTGCGTGGAGAACACAGGCAAGTCTGCACCCCAAGTTTCTGTTGGCGATGCATTCTCCGACTCCTCGTACCGTCTGCTCCCCGGTCAGCACGTCATGTTCGAACACGGTAGCCTCCGCGAGGTCGTCGATCAGGAACTTTCACCTTGCGGCTGTCCTACAGAAGCAGCTCACCCGATCAACGTCGCACAAAGCAGCAGCGCCGCGGCAGCAGATGCTGCTACGCGCAATCCATTCCCTTCCGCAGTAAGCCAGGGCCTCGCGCCCGAAGAGAAGCCGCACAACAACGTCGCACCTGCTGGTGAAGATCACACTCAAGTAGCGACCACAGTCGCCTACAGTGACAAGCCTGATGCCGCCGCTGCCATTCCCGCGATCCAGGCCCGCACGACTCCGGCAGCGACAACATCGCTCGCGCCACCAGCTTCACCACCGGGCGCAGGCGACCTCGTCCACGCCATCGGCCGCTTCTTTCATCGCCTGTTTCATGGCAAGTCGCAGGACACCCACAGCTGAGCATTGCGCACGGCTGAGCTACAATCAAGGGGTTGGCCCGCCAACGGCGCGCCTATTCCAATCTCCGCAAATCAGGAGCTTTTATGGCGATTCCCGCCACGCAGATGCGCCCCGGTATGATCATCAAGTTCAAAGACGATCTGCACCTCGTCTTCTCCGTGGAGCACCGTACGCCCGGCAATCTGCGCGCCTTCATTCAGGCCAAACTGAAGAACGTTCGCACCGGCTCCATGTTCACGGAGCGCTTTCGTTCGCCCGACCCCATCGAGCGGGTCCACGTCGACTCCATCAAGATGGAGTTTCTCTACAACGACGGCGATGACTACTACTTCATGGACCAGAACACCTACGAGCAGACCGCTTTGAAGCGCGACACGCTGGGTGATGCCGTCGAGTACCTGACCCCGAATCTTCTCATTGAGGTCAGCTTTCATGACGGCAAGCCTGTCGGCATCGAGCTTCCTACATCCGTCGAAATGACTGTGGTGGAAACCGAGCCCGGCATCAAGTCCGCAACTGCCAGCTCGGTCACCAAACCCGCGAAGACCGAAACCGGCCTCGTGGTGCAGGTGCCCCCTTTCATCAATGAAGGCGAAAAGATCAAGGTAGACACCGCCGAAGGCGCCTACATGTCGCGCGCATAGAAACCCGGCATGAACAACAAAGGCTCAGCCATTCGCTGAGCCTTTGTTGCTTGATATCCACTAGAACTTGTAATAGCTGCTGATTTCAGGCTCAGCCGTGACTCGCCAGCTCCGCGTGCTGATCAGTGAGCTGTCGAAGTTCGGCGCGCGATAGTACAACGAACGGGCACCAATGCGGAAGCCGGTCTTACCGTTTTTCATGGGAAGGTCAAATCCCGTCTCCAACAGCCCGGCTCCACGCCACTGATTATCCGCGGTGTTGAAGTCGATGGCTCCGCCACCAATCCCAAGGTACGGTTGAAATGGAATGTGTTTCGGATGAATGAGGAACGCGCCTGTAGCCTCATGCGTGTAAGTCTTGACGCGCAGGTTGCCGGCCTGCGGTGCGGTGCTTGGAAACGCAGTCGTAGTGTAACTATACAGCTCCGAATAATGGGAAAAACCGTAGTTCAGTTCTAGGCCGGCGTACTTCAACGGCTGAAACTGAACCTTTCCCACGAAGCCTGCGGAAAGTGTTGTGTCCTGCCGCTGATTGCTGAATTGGACCGCCTGGCCCTGAACAAGAAACGGGTAAGGTGCCGGTGTTGGACTTGCGGTCAGAACTTCAGTGAACTGTCCGGTGCCACCAACCGAAATGCTGCCCTTCGTGAAGCGCTGAAACTGCGCCTGCGAAAGGGCTGCTGTTAAAAAAACGAAAGCGGAAAGTGTGCGGTAGAAAGAAATCTTCATGTTGTCTCCTCGAAACGTATTCGCGAGACGCAGGTTCTCACCCAACCTTGGCGGCGTAAACCGGCCAGTCAGTGTGCAACGTACTCGCAAAATGTGGCGTACTTCCACCGCGAAACGTGCTGCTGATGGCCCTGTGGTGATTCACCAAGAAAGACGCGCCTTTTCACGTTTCAGGTTGTATCCCTGCAAAGCGTGCGTTGCGCCTCTTGCTTCCACTTTGCGACACTGAATTCACCATGGTTCTCCATTTCCTCATTCGGGGTCGCGTACAAGGCGTTGGCTTTCGCTGGTTCGTGCATCGCGAAGCAGCAGAGCTTGGCCTTCGTGGATGGGTGCGCAACACCGACACCGGCGAAGTAGAAGTCTTGGCTGCCGGAGAAGCGGAAGACCTGAACGACCTGCGCATTCATCTGCGTAAAGGCTCGCGTGGCAGCCGTGTGGATGCCGTCGTTGAGCACGAACTGGCTCAGGCCGAAGCCGAGTCACTCGGACCCTTCCAAATTGAAGGCGCTTGGTAGGCTGATACGCTCCGCTCGCACGCACACTTTTGGATGTCCACATCAGCAAACTCGCAAGACTTCACCGCAGTCACACCATCCGGCCATCGCCTGGCGTTCCTCGACTTTCTGCGTGGAATCGCGGCGTTGAGCGTCTGCGTGCATCACGTTCTGGAGCGCTCGGCTGCCTATCGCACTTTCTCCTTGCATTGGTTTAATCTCGGAACCTTCGGTGTCGTCGTCTTCTTTCTCGTGAGCGGGTTCATCATTCCTGCCAGCCTCGAAAAGCACGGCAGCCTGCTGCAGTTTTGGAAGGGAAGAGCACTTCGCCTCTATCCCATGTATTTCTTCGTGCTGCTCGTTGTGTTCCTGCTCGATGCGCTCACCCACAATCCCGTGTGCGCGGAGACGCCGCGCCAAGCGCTCTGTATCGCGGCAAACCTCACCTTCCTGCAAGAGTTCTTTCACGTCTACTCCATCATCTCGGTCGCATGGACACTCTCGCTCGAGATCGTCTTCTACATTGTGTGCAGCGTCGCCTTCGCGTGGAACTGGCGCAAAGCACAACGCTGGCTGGCTCTAACAACCGCATCAGCGCTGCTTCTGTGTAGCGCGGTGGCGACGCTCGTGCACCGCAGCATTCCCATCGGCCGCCTTGGTCTCGTCGCGCTTAGCTGCTACGGCGTTCTGCTCTACTCCGTCTACCGCGGCAGAGAGCCATCCTCCCGCCTGCTAA
>CAJCIP010000043.1 GCA_903970445.1 Verrucomicrobia bacterium Tous-C9LFEB
CGCCGGATACTTCCCCGCCTCCGCCTTCATCTGCGGCACCGCCACGAACATCAAGCTACCCGCGGCCATCCAGGCCACAAATCCACAAAACCCAGCCAACAAAATCCGCAAGTAATTCATGCAATCTCCCTCTCCCTGGCAAGCCACCAATCTCAGCAGCCCTATCCTACTTCCTATTCCCAATTTCCTACTTCCTGCCCCAAGAACACAAACGGCCCGCCCCCCGAGGGACGAGCCGTTATGCGGTGATCTGGTGGGATTGACTTGAGGCACCCGTTCTCGGATGGGCCTCGGCAGACGATGGTTTCGGTACGAAAAACCTGCCAGGTCTAGAGCACGGATGCTCTAAGCCTCAGTCACCTCACGAATTGTGGTGCAACAAGTACTGTCAGATTTCATAGATTTGGACCAACCTCCTTTCCCGTGTAAGGAAAATGTACTTCCGAGTTAACAGCGTGTCAAGAGGTGAGGGTCTGAGGAAAACGGCCGAAGATTTCTGCGTGCTTTCTCACCGTTGATAGCGATTGCTGACAAACTGAAGACAGCAACCATGGTTCACATTTGCAAACGCCAAGTTTTCGGGAAAGTACTGCGCATCGTTCTAATTGCCGGCGTAGCGGCACGGGTTGGAGTGTGTCAGGCAGGCCCTGAAGCAGCTTCGTCGGATGACGCTCGCCCTAAAGAGCCAGTTGCCAGCGTAACTGTCTTTCCGCATCCCGACTCCGCCCGCTATCTGCTTTCGGGCCAGGCGAACATCATCTTTCAGGCGCACCCGGGAATGCACTCGCCGTACGAAGGCACAAACAGTTTTTTGGGAAGAGGTGAGTACAAGACATCGCTGGTAGGGACGCTGTATACCGGCTTCGAAGTCGTTCGCAATCCAAAGTACGAGACCGATGCGATCTTTGATCTTGAATCTTCAGGGGGTCGTGGTGATTCGGAAGCTCTCGGACTGGCTGGTTTCACCAACTTGGATGTGGTCCGAAATCCGCAGCTTGGCTCTGTACCCTATGTTGCGCGAGTCCAGTTGCACCAGACCATCGGGTTCACGGACAAGCTGGTGGATGCGCAGCGGACGCAGTTCTCCCTAGCGACGAAGGTGCCGGAGCGGCGCCTGGACCTGCGTGTCGGTCGCATGAGCCTGCCGGACATGGTCGATACCAACGGTCCAGGGTCCGATTCGCATCTGCAATTTCTGAATTGGACGGTCGACAACAATGGTGCGTGGGACTACGCGGCAGACACGCGCGGCTATACCTACGGTGCGGTGGCGGAGTACGACGACCGTGTCTGGTCAGCGCGTTACGCTATGGGCCTGATGCCCACCGTTGCGAATGGGGTCGACGAGCAGTGGAATCTGCGGAAGGCGCGCGGCGACAATTACGAGCTCGAGGTGCGCCGGGCTCCCTGGGCGGGGCTGCTGAACCGGGAGCGGAAGGGCACTGTCCGGCTCCTTGGCTTTGTAAATGAGGGCAATATGGGCGTCTACCGCGAGGCGAATCGCATTGCTCTTCTCACGCCTGGTGCCGCGCCAGTGATCGCGTCCCATCCATTTGGCCGAACGGTGAAATACGGACTTGGAGCGAGCTTCGAGCAAGAGATCACGGCAGACATACGTGTGTTTGGGCGTTTTGGCTGGAACGAAGGAAAACATGAAAGCTTTTGTTACACAGAAGTTGATCAAACCATTGAGCTCGGGGGAGATATCTCCGGGAACCGATGGTCTCGCCCAGGGGACAAAGTTGGCATCGTTGCCGTGACGAACGCGATCAAGCGCGATCACCAGCAGTACCTATCGCTTGGCGGACTCGGATTTCTATTAGGCGATGGGCGGTTGAATTATGCCCGTGAAGACATCCTTGAGGCCTACTACACTGCCCACAATTGGCGAGGTCTCTTCACAGCGTTTGACATGCAACTGATCGCTCATCCGGGCTACAACCAGGACCGGGGTCCGGTCGCTGTGTTCAGCGTCCGAACACATGTCGACTTTTAGCGAAATCCTATGAGCGCAAGCTGCTTCTTGTGCTTGCAACGGACGCGGCCACAGAATTCCCTTGAAGGCCGGTGGAAAACACGGTACAAGAGGAAAGAATCAAGGTATCGCGCAGTTCGTCGGCTTGGAGGAATCATGGCTGGTGGAGCACAACCGCAGATCGCACTCCGGGAAGTGATGGACATCCGTCTGGCAGCCGATTACCTAGGAATCAGTGGCGACACGCTGTACCGCTACGCCTCCGAAGGATTCATTCCGGCGTTTAAGCTGGGAAACCGTTGGCGCTTCCGGAAAAGCCTCTTGGATGCCTGGATGGATGAGAAGAGCGGTGTGAAGCCGACGGCTTTAGATGTAGATCCGTTGCGTAAGAAACCTGCTAACCGCGCACGGTAGTTAAGATCTAACTAATGTGAAATGAGTAAGTTCCGGAGAACAATCGAAGCGGAATGGAAGGCCAACTGTGCCAATTCCGCGGTTCACATATAGAGGTATGTTGCCTACTTTGTAGCTGCCCATGCTGTACTTTCGACCGAGGGGCGGGAGGATGAGCGGGCCGGCAAACGGAAGTCTCACCTGCCCGCCATGCGAGTGGCCTGAGAGCATCAGGCTTACGAACCGGCTATGAGGATGCCGAGCGACGTTATCGGCGAAGTCCGGTTCGTGGGCAAGCAGGATCACGGGTGCCTGCGGGTTCTCTGGAATGGCTCTCCGCAGCTGTGGAAGACCGTAGGTGACGTCTTCTGTGCCACAGATCCAGATACGGTCAGCCCCCCGGTCGATGCTGACGTACTCGTTCTGGAGAACCGGCGTTCCGTGCGCGGTTAGCGGTGTGATGACCCTGTCTACGCCCACACCAACGTCGTGATTGCCGAGGATGGCGAAGCGCTGGGGCGCTTTGAGGCGTTCAAGAATCTCAGCCCCTATGCCGGCCGCATTCCATGCAACCTGCTCGCGAGCCGGTCCCCGGCTGACTAAGTCTCCGGTGAAGAGCACCAGTTCCGGATCGAGGTCGTTAACACGATCAACGACCTTCTCCAAAAACCAAGGCTCGGTGAATTCCCGAAGGTGGATATCGCTGATTTGGACAAAGCGAAAATTTTGGAAGCTGTCAGGAAGATCGCGGACGGCAACGGTCAGCGGAACCACTTCCAGCTCGTGACGCCCATGCGTTGCCGCATAGCCTGCGGCAGTAAGCGCGGTTGCCGCGCCCCCAATGAGGAACCGCCTCCTCGTGACACTGCGAGTGTCAGAATTGGTGCTGGAGGGAGTAGCGGCAAGCATAGTCCATGATACCGGGGCGCTGTTTGCGTGATGCCGCGCCAGGGCCCCGCACGAGTAGAATCGGGTGGTCATGTTTGAAGCGATTCGGCGCAGAAAAGCCCTACGCGCAGCCGTCGTGCAGGGTGCAGATTCACTCTTAGTAACCGATGCGTCTTCGGTCCAATACCTGACGGGATTCACAGGTTCCAGCGCAGCGGTGGCGCTGGTCGGCAGACGGGCTGTGTTGTTCACGGACGGACGTTACATCACCCAAGCGAAGCAGGAAAGCGCCGGCATCCGTGTTTCTATTGGATCGCAGTCAACAGCTTTGCGCGCTGTCGAGTGGCTCGCTGGTTGCGGTGCGACGCGTTGCGCGTACAACTCGGAAGATGTTTCGGTGGCCACCTTCGAGCGGCTTCGGAAAGCTTTGCCCGCACCCATCCGCCGGAGCTTCTTTCTATCAACAGAGGGCCTTGTTTCCCGTCTCCGAGAAGTGAAGGATGCGGACGAGATGGACAGAATGCGGCGCGCGGCGGCGTTGGGATGCGCATTGTTCGAGCACGTGCTTGGGTACATGGCTCCAGGCATCACGGAAGCGGAAGTGGCGGCACAGCTGGAATTTCAGGCGCGAATGGCCGGTGCCGATGCCATGAGCTTCGAAACGATCGTGGCTAGTGGAAAGCGGTCCGCCCTGCCGCACGGCAGAGCGACGAGCGCGAAGCTGCCGAAACGTGGTTTTGTCACGCTCGATTTTGGCGTTGTACTCGATGGCTATTGCTCGGACATGACGCGGACTGTACACATCGGCAAAGCCAGCCAGCGCGAGTTCGACGTGTATCATTCGGTGCTGGAAGCGCAGGAGGCGGCGATTGCAGCAGTACGCGCAGGCGCGGAGTGTCTGGCAGTGGACGAGGCGGCGCGATCTTTGCTGAAAGAAGATGGCTTAGATGAGTACTTCACGCACTCCACGGGGCACGGAGTCGGGCTGGAAATTCATGAAGGACCACGGGTCGCGGCGAAACAAACGCAGAAGCTGGAGGCCGGTATGGTCATCACGATTGAACCCGGAGTCTACCTTCCTGACCAGTTTGGGATGCGCATCGAAGATATGGTGCTGGTGACCGACGAGGGCGGTGAAGTGCTGACAAGTGCGAGCCCAAAGAGTTGGATTGAGCTTTAGAAGAGGAGCTTTGAGGATGGATGGGAAAGAGATGACGGAACTGCGGGAACTGGTCGAGTTCCTGAAGGCGAATGATGTCGCCGAGTTCGACATGGAACGGGAAGATCTAAAAGTCCGGCTCAAATTTGCCGGTGCCGTGTCAGCATCACCGGGTGTGGATGTCGCGCAACTCGCACAGATCATGGCCGCCAGCCAGGTCGCCGCGGCCGTACCCGCAGCGGTGACACTTGCGCATCCAGTGCCAGCGTCGGTTTCCGCGGTCCATGAATCCAGCGCGACCGATGCTGTGACAGATCCAACAGCCGGCGCACACATCGTGAAGTCGCCGATCGTCGGAACGTTTTACGATGCGCCCGCCCCCGACGCGGAAACGTTTGTGAAGGTGGGAGACAGCGTTCGGAGCGGACAGGTGCTTTGCATTGTGGAAGCGATGAAGCTGATGAATGAAATCGAGAGTGATGCCGCTGGCGAGATCATCAAAGTTTTTGTTGCAACGGGTCAGCCTGTGGAATATGGGCAGCCGCTGTACGCAATCAAGAAGTAACTTGCGCCCGGCGAAGACAAAGTCTTCGCTGCGCCCCAAAACAACCAAAGAACTGAGATCGGCGAAGGCACTGAATGTTTCGTAAGGTTTTAATTGCCAATCGGGGTGAGATCGCGCTGCGCGTGATCAGCGCGTGCAAGGAAATGGGAATCCGCACGGTCGCGGTGTATTCCGAGGCGGACCGCAACAGCCTTCATGTGCGATTCGCGGATGAGGCCATCTGCATTGGTCCTCCGAAGTCGGCGGACAGTTATTTGAACGTGCCTGCTGTGATCTCGGCGGCCGAGATTGCGGGAGCGGACGCAGTGCATCCCGGATATGGCCTGCTGAGCGAGAATGCGAACTTCGCGGAAGTGTGCCGTGCTTCGAACATAAAATTTATCGGGCCGCCGCCGGAAGTGACCCGGATGATGGGCGAGAAGTCGACCGCCCGCCAGACGATGAAGAAGGCGAAAGTGCCGATTCTGCCGGGGTCGGACGGAGTCATCGAGAGCGAAAGCGCGGCCTTGGAATGGGCGAAGAGTGTCGGCTATCCGGTGATTCTGAAGGCGGTAGCAGGTGGCGGAGGCCGCGGCATGCGCATATGCCGCAGCAAGGATGAGCTGCCGGCGCTTTATGCGCAGGCTTCTACTGAAGCATTGAATGCTTTCGGCAACGGCGACCTGTATATGGAGAAGTTTATCGAGCGACCGCGG
>CAJCIP010000044.1 GCA_903970445.1 Verrucomicrobia bacterium Tous-C9LFEB
GCCAAGCTTCTTGCCGCGCAACGTCCACAGTGCCGTCCGGACCTTGTTCAAAAAGCGCTTCTTCTGCTGTTGATTGATCTTCTCGACCTCGGCCAGCAGGCTGAAGTCGATTCCCATCTGCTCCGCCACCGACCGGAAAGCTGCCACATCCTTCGGGAAGCACGACCCGCCATAGCCGATCCCTGGGCGAAGAAAACGCGGTCCGATGCGCGCATCCATCCCCATCCCGATCGCGACTTGTTCCACGTTCGCGTCCGTCGCCTCGCACAGGTTCGACACTGCGTTGATGAAAGAAATCTTCAGCGCCAGGAAAGCGTTCGAAGCGTGCTTGATGATTTCTGCGCTCTTTGTTGAAGTCAGCAGCAACGTCGGCGGCGTATTGACTGAGCAGCAGCCCTGGACCGCTGCCTCAGACTCGTAATATCGTCCCGAAGTAAGAGGCGAATAAATCTGCCGCAACACTCCGGCGGCACGTTCGCTGTTTGCGCCGACGACAATGCGGTCAGGGTGTAGAAAATCCGCCACGGCAGTCCCCTCGCGCAGGAACTCCGGGTTTGACACAACATCAAAGAGGTCCCGCTGAACCCCGTTGCGCTCGATCACCCGCCGGATCCACTCGTTTGTGTAAACAGGCACCGTACTCTTTTCGACGATGACTTTATAGCTGTTGATGTGCCGCGCAATCTCGCACGCCACGGCTTCAACGTAGGACAGATCCGCATCGCCGCTGTCGCTCTGCGGCGTTCCAACGGCGATGAAGATCGACTGCGCTTCGTTTGTCGCCTCAGCAAGGTCCGTCGTGAAACGGACGCGCTTGTTACGATGCCGCTCGAGAAGCTCCGGAAGGTAGTTCTCATGGATGAGCGTATCGCCGCCCTGTAGGGCCGACACCTTGCGCTGGTCATTGTCGACGCAGATCACATCGTGACCCATGTCCGCGAAACACACCGCAGCTACGAGGCCCACATAGCCCGAACCAACAACAGCAATCGAAGTACCGTTACTCATATAGAAGAAAACCCGCCAGACAGATTGTACGGCGCGTATCTGTTCCCGCTCTCACTCAAAGGAGTGAAGCACTGACACGAATGGGGGCTATATCCTTCTCACAAAAAGAGAAGACCTAAGCCGTGACTGGAGTTCGCTAGGCGCGCAGCTTCGCCAGCAGATCGGTCGGATGCACAGGCTTGGCGAGAATTTCGAACTCGTGGCCCTGCGACCGCGCGCGTTCCAACAAATCCGCCGTAGCAGCTTGTCCGGAGAACAGCAGAATCTTGCAATTCGGCAGCTTCGTGCGTGTCTGAATGGCGGCTTCGATTCCTGTCATCCCGGTCATAATGACATCGCTGATCAGCATGTCAGGCGAAAATGTTTCCAGTGCTTCAATGGCTTTTTCGCCACTGTAAACAGCGCGCGCTTCAAAGCCCGCCTGATTCAAAATAATGGCAAGAGTGTTCGCGATCACTTGCTCGTCGTCGGCAACCAAAACCCGCGGTTTTGAATGATTCGTGGTGTTCTCAGGCATGTGTGAACTTTCTATCCTTTACTCGCCGCTTCGCACGGGAGCTGCGCAAATCATCGCGACAACCCATCATACGACGCCCATTGCTCCATGCAAACTTAGCTATATCGCGCTATGTCAAAAAGCCAACATGCAGGCTGCCATGGACGTTGGAACTATAAGCCAAGCCCGCCATCGACTGCTAGAAGCTGACCCGTAATGAAGTGCGGTCCTGTCGCGAAAAAGAGAACAGCGGCTGCAACATCCTGCACCGTTCCATTGCGCTTCATCGGTGTCTTAGCCGCAAATCCCTCATACCCCGCTCCCACCTCACTGGTGACAATCATTCCCGGAGCGACGCAGTTCACGCTGATCTCCGGCGCCCATGCCTTCGCCATGGTGTGCGAAAGCATGTGCAATGCCGCCTTCGACGTGCAGTAGTGCGCGTGCGTCGCCCACGGATGAATGCCACCCAGCGAGCCAATGTTCACAATCCTGCCGTGAGCCAGCTTCAGCGCTGCATGCGCCGCCTTTGCCACCAAAAACGGCCCCCGCGTGTTGGTCGCGAACATAGCGTCCCACTCCGCAATGGAGATCTCTTCCAACGCAGCCGTTTCAAACGCCCCGGCATTGTTCACCAGCAGATCAAGCCCGCCCATGCGCTGAATCACTTCTTCGACCGCTGCGTGAACGCTCTTTTCTTGTTGCACATCGCAGGGGACAGCAAACGCGCGAACGCCGTGAGCCTGCAACTGAAGCACGGTCGCCTCAGCCTCAGCCTCGGACCCGCGATAGGTGATCGAAACGTCGGCACCGGCTCCCGCAAGCGACAGCGCCAGAGCCTTTCCTATCTTTTTCGCGCCACCTGTAATCAGTGCCCGTTTTCCTGCCAGCGGCAGCGCGGGCTGGCTCATTGCGGCGACCCTGCAGGCGTTGCCGTCGGGGGCGTGTTGGTCACCGGCGTCGTCTGCAGCGGCTGTGTCAGCGATGTCGGCGGTGGCGTCGCCGTCGTCGGCTTCGCGTGCTCCTGCACTCCGGGCTTGATCTCGGCAGCCTTACCGTCGTTATCCGTGTAGGTCGAAACCTGAGCCCGCGGACGGATCATCTTGACCAGAATCTCCTTCTCGTCCCCAGGTATGTCGAACTCCTCCGAGTGCGTCGCAAAGCCGCTCGCAATCACCTGCACGGTAACGTGACTGCCAATCTCGATGAGATCCAGCGCCGCCCGGCCATCAGGATCTGTCTTCAACTCCAGATTGCCGTTGTCCTTGCCATCCTTCGTCGAATGGAAGATCACCGCCGCATTCGGTATGGCCTTATCGTTCGAACCCTTCTCCACAGTCACCACAATGTGCGCCGTCGGTGGAGGCGGCTTGTATTTGCGTCCATGGACCTTATCCTGCGCGGAGATGGCTGTCGTAGCCGCCAAGCACGCAAGACCCAACATTGACACTGAACCGGAAAACGACTTCATGGGCTGGATTGTAACGCGCCACGCGACACACAGGCATCGCGCTTGCCCTGCTTGCAGCATCTGGCAATTACCTGCGTCAAATTCACTCAGGTTTAATGTGCCTTAGTTGACCGAAGCATAGTAGAAGGGTTACATTAGCACTCGGCAGTCGAGAGTGCTAATCATCGCTGCGCAGGAACTGACATCTGCAACGTACCTTCAGCACTCTCCTGGACAAAAAGCAATAGGAGACAACACATGGCAGCTACTTCGTTTACGCCGTTGCACGACCGCATCCTGGTTCGCCGTCTTGAAGAGGGCGAAACAATGCGTGGCGGCATCATCATCCCTGACTCAGCCAAGGAAAAACCACAGCAGGGTGAAGCAATCTCGGTGGGCAAAGGCAAGTCGAACGACGAAGGCAAGGTTTTCCCGCTCGACGTGAAGGCCGGCGATACGGTCCTCTTCGGCAAGTATTCCGGCACCGAAATCAAGCTCGACGGCGAAGACTACCTCATCATGCGCGAGGAAGAAATCCTCGGCATCCTCAAGAACTAAGTCCGTAGCCTGTCCTGAGCGAAGTCGAAGGACGGACGGCGAGACGCGGTAGCTCCGCTCGTTTCCCGGCCGCGATCTGAGACAGCAAAGTTTTGTTAAGGGCACGGCTTCAGCCGTGCCGTACACAGCAATCCTCCAGTGGGCTTTAGCCCCGGAGGCGAATATTCAAAGCGGCCACAACCGCAATTGGAGAAACAAATGGCAAAGCAGATTCTGCACGGAGAAGATTCACGTCAGGCGATTTTGCGCGGTGTAAACCACCTCGCAAACGCTGTGAAGGTCACGCTCGGTCCTAAGGGCCGCAATGTTGTGATCGAAAAGAAGTTCGGTTCGCCCACCATCACCAAGGACGGCGTCACCGTTGCCAAGGAAATCGAGTTGCCGGAAGGCCTCGAGAACATGGGCGCGCAGATGGTGAAGGAAGTCGCTTCCAAAACCTCTGACGTTGCCGGCGACGGCACCACCACCGCCACCGTTCTTGCCCAGGCAATCTACCGCGAAGGCGTCAAGACCGTTGCAGCTGGCGCAAACCCTATGGCCCTCAAGCGCGGCATCGACAAGGCTGTTGAAGCCATCATCGGCAAGCGCGACGAGCACGGCGTGGTTCAGGGCGGCGCACTCAGCGACCTCTCCAAGCCCGTCTCCGGCGACATGATCGCCCAGGTCGGCACCATCTCTGCCAACTCTGATTCGCAGATCGGCACCATCATTGCTGCTGCCATGCAGAAGGTCGGCAAGGACGGCGTCATCACCGTCGAAGAGTCGCGCACCATGGAAACACAGCTCGACGTCGTCGAAGGCATGCAGTTCGACCGCGGCTACCTCTCGCCCTACTTCGTCACCGACCCGGAGCGCATGGAAGCTGCACTCGAGAATCCCTACATCCTCATCTACGAGAAGAAGATCTCCACAATGAAGGACCTGCTTCCATTGCTCGAGCAGATCGCACGCACCGCTAAGCCCCTCATCATCATTGCTGAAGATGTAGACGGCGAAGCACTCGCAACCCTCGTTGTGAACAAGCTGCGTGGCACGCTGAACGTGGCTGCCGTCAAGGCTCCTGGCTTCGGCGACCGTCGCAAAGCAATGCTCGAAGACATCGCCGTTCTCACCGGCGGCAAGGCAATCACGGAAGACCTCGGCATCAAGCTGGAAGGCGTCAAGATCGAAGATCTCGGCACCGCCAAGCGCGTCACCATCGACAAGGACAACACCACCATCGTCGATGGCGGCGGCGAGGACGAGAAGATCTCCGGCCGCGTGAAGGAAATCCGTGCGCAGGTCGATAAAACCACCTCGGACTACGACCGTGAGAAGCTCCAGGAGCGCCTCGCCAAGCTCGTCGGCGGCGTTGCCGTCATCAAGGTCGGTGCTGCTACCGAAACCGAGATGAAAGAAAAGAAGGCTCGTGTCGAAGACGCCATGCACGCAACCCGTGCAGCTGTCGAAGAAGGCATCGTACCCGGCGGCGGCGTGGCACTGGTTCGTTGCGGCGCAGCGGTCGACACCCTGCTCAAGACGTTGGAAGGTGACGAGAAGGTCGGCGCACAGATCATCCGCCGCGCCATCGAAGAGCCACTCCGCATGATCGTCCAGAACGCGGGCGAAGAAGGCGCAGTCGTCATCGGCAAGATCCACGAATCGAAGGAATCGAACTTCGGCTACAACGCGGGAACCGGTGCCTACGAGGACCTGGTAGCAGCCGGCGTCATCGACCCAACGAAGGTAACCCGCACTGCCCTGCAAAACGCGGCATCCATCGCCGGCCTCATGCTCACCACCGAAGCCATGATCGCCGAAATCCCCGAGAAGAAGGAAGCCGCAGGCGGCCATTCCCACGGTGGCGGCGGCGGCATGGACGGCATGTACTAAACCGCAGCAACATCGCAACAACAGCGAAGCCCCGGAGCAATCCGGGGCTTTGCTGTCTTGATATGTCCATGATGTTGACGATGACGTATGAAGTTCGGTTATTTCCCAATCGCTAAAACGGCTTGGGCTTCGCATCCATTTCCGAGCGAGGCGGCTTGCCAGTGTGTCGCATCTTCGTTCTCACGCTTCCATAATGCCCGCGTGAACTCGAGATTATGAACTCCAAAATCAAATTCATATCTAACCATCCTGCGGGTAGGTAATGCCGCTACCATTGCATTTGTTTCGGCAACGGCTTGGTTCCAAGCTATGCATTTACGGTCATTCTTCTTGCATTGAACAGTTTTGCTCAGGGGATAGGAAGAGTCTGAAATGAATTCGATGTAACCGATCTCAGGTGAGCGATACGACTGCGTCCGCTCGATGTCCCAAATGACGTTTATCGGAGCGGAAAAGTGAGAGCCAGACAATGTATCGGAATCCGGTGTCACCCCTGCTGGGCATTTCTTGATTGCTTCTGCAATTCCGCGAAGCTGATCTAGTGCCGCCCGTTCGCCAGCGGTCAGTTCCGAAGTACCGGACTGGCATAGGATCAAAGGCGCAACGAAAAAAGCTAAGATTGCGGCTGTTAGAACCCGTCTCATGGTGTGTCCTCCATCCTCATGAGGTCGGTCATAGAAGCTCTGTCTCGATCCCTGCGTATCTCAGTATGTGTTTCTGCTGGAGGGCAGATTCCAGCGTGACTGATTTCCACGCGCTGCCCTCGTCGTCGGTGAATGTTGGGCAGATGATGAAGTTTTCCGGGTGGCGTTCCGCATCCTCCCAGGGCAAAGCAGCACGGTAAGAAGTGCCATTTTTGTTTGCCAGACGTGGAACCCGTATCCACTTGCCAGCGAATTCACCGCTAATCACATGGAGCTTGAGATTGGCTATATGTTCCATGCCGCCCATAGTATCGCAGCCAAGTTCTGGGTGCGGGTGCCCCACATCTGGCTACTAGATGTGGGTTCGCAGGATGCGACTCTGGCCGCGTACCTCGCCTCAACTAAAACGACTGACGACGTTCAGGCCGAAGGCCTGACTCATTTCAGCCCAGCCCGCAAGCTGGGTCTACGACCGCCTGCACACGGAAAGGGCCAACGGCCCGGCTCATGGGCACCGGCGATGGCTCTGAACGCGGGAAATGGGCGGAATTCATGAGCCGGGCCTTCGGCCCTCACCACGTCACCTGCGCCCGCCTTCCTGGCCCTAACTGACCAGGCTGAAATGATGCGGGCCGTTGGCCCGCTATGCCGGGTGCCCTACATCTCGCTTCTGAGATGCAGGTTCGCAAGACGCGACTCCTGCCGCATACCACCTTCGCGATTAGATACGACTGACGACGTCCAGGCCAAAGGCCTGACTCATTTCAGCCCAGCCCGCAAGGGCTGGGTCGCAGAGAATCTATACATCGGAAAGGGCCAACGGCCCGGCTTATCGGCACCGGCGACGGGGGTCGAACGCGGGACATAGGCGGCATTTATGAACCGGACCTTCGGCCCTCCATACACCACCTGCATCCACCTTCCTGGCCCTAACGGACCAGGCTGAAATGATGCGGACCGTTGGCCCGCGAACCCGTAACACATCGAAAGTCGCGTGCTACCCACAACGGCCTTGATTGCCCGGTGCACGGTGCACCACATCACGCTTCTGATGTGTGCTTCGCGGGCTGCGACTCGGACCACGTCCTCTCCTCAACAAAAAGATGGACGGCGAACAGGCCAACGGCCTGGCTCGTTTCATCCCAGCCCGCAAGGGCTGGGTTAGAGGCCCCATATAACGAAAAGGGCCAAAGGCCCGGCTAATCGGCACCGGCGGCGGGTCTGAAACGCGGGCCACGGGCGGCATTCATGAACCGGGCCTTCGGCCCTCGTGAATTCACTTACATCCACCTTCCTGGCCCTAGCGGACCAGGCTGAAATGATGCGGACCGTTGACCCGCGAACCCATGACTCATCGAAGGTCGTGTCGGCCACTGATTAGGCGGTATTGCGAATGCCGGACGCCACACATCTCGCTTCTGAGATGTGGGTTCGCAGGATGCGACTCGAGCCGCATGCCTCTCCTCACCTAAAACGACGGCCGACGTTCAGGCCAAAGGCCTGACTCATTTCAGCCCAGCCCGCAAGGGCTGGGTCAAGGACACCCACACAAAACAAAGGGCCAAAGGCCCGGCTCATCCGCACCCACGTTACGATGACGCGATGCCGCAATCTTTATCTCAGGTCCTCCTACATCTCGTATGGAGCACCAAGGATCGCCAACCCCTCATTCCTGCTGAAACACGACCTCACCTGCACGCATACCTTGCGACGGTCACTCGCGACACCGGCTCAGGGTGCCCTCGTGTCGGCGGAACCGAAGATCATGTCCACCTCGCGGTCATCCTTTCACGAACTCAAGCGATCGCCGCGCTCGTCAATCAACTCAAATCGCATTCCTCGCGATGGATGAAAGAGCAAACGGACTCACAAACCTTCGCCTGGCAGCACGGATATGGCGTGTTCTCCGTTGGCCCAACGGATCGCCCGGCGCTGGAGCGCTACATCGACGATCAGCAAATCCATCACCAGAAGCAAACGTTTCAGGAGGAGTACCGGGCGTTTCTCGTTCGCTACGGCATACCCTTCGACGAAAAGTACGTATGGGACTAACCCTATCGATGAGCCGGGCCTTTGTCCCTCAGTCTTGTAACCGAAATCCGTAACCCAGCCCTCGCGGGCTGGGCTGAAATAAACGCAGACCTTCGGCCTGCCAACCGGCCTTCTGGCGACGAACCGGCAGCGGCTTGAGTCACTTCACCCAGGCACGCAGGGTCCCTTTCGGGGAACCGCAGCTATTGACACGCGACGTACAATTAAAACAGTAGAAACAAAAGAGCCCGGCTTACGCCGGGCTTTTGCCTTATATAACAACCGAAACATACGGACTTGGTACGAACCTAACGTTTGCAATTCGAAGACTTTAGCTCAAAAGTACGGGGGAGGGGGTAGGTGCCTACTGAGTCCCACCAGGAGCCACCGCATCCGGAGCGTGAATCTTCACGCCTGACTGGCTGGTCTTCACCTTCAACCGCACCAGCGGATCCTTGTGATGCGATGGTGCAGCCTGGAAGCTAACGTTGTAGCTCTCATTGAGCGCCTTCTCAAACTGACGGAAGAATGGGAGCAGCGAAGGCGGAGAAATCGTGCCCTGGTTGTACATCTCGCCGCCTGTCGCCGATGCCACCTGGCTCAAGTAGCTCTGGCCGCTGAAGCTCACCGCAGGCCCCCGCTCAGCACGCAACCCGTAGTACACCGAGTACACAGCTACCCCCGCACGCTGAGCATCTTCGCTGGCCGTCTGGACGTAAGGGCTGTCCTGGTTCAGCGGCGAGACGCTCCCGTTATACGGATCGACTCCATTTGTCAGCATCAGAACAACACGGTTGCCCGGCTGGTTCGAAGGCCAGTGCTTCACAAACTCTGAAAGGCAAAAATACGGACTTGAACTTACGCCAACCGAGGACAATGGAATCCGAAGATCCTTCGCGATCTCCATACGGTCACTCGAAAAACCTGCGCGAGAGCTTACGGTTCCATCTCGCATGTAGCCGAGCAGCACTTGCGAGCCCTGAGGTAATTCCTGAATCAGCTTTTCGACATCGGCAACCTGCAAGCCAAAAGAACTCCGTAGGCCATCATCGATCAGAATTGCGACTTGCAACGAATTGCCTCGTACGGGTGTAACGCCCTCAATCGGTACACCGTGGCCGTTCACTTCAATCTTCAAAGCCGCAGGATCGAGCGGCGTGTTGTTCTTGGATTCAGCATTGATGAGCACCGTGGTGGGCACAGGCCCTTCCATCGGCATTTCCTGAGCAAATGCAGGCATAAAAGAGCCTGCTGCAAGCATTCCAACTATTAAGTGACGATGTATAGAAACCATGTATAAGACCCCTTTGTCTCACTTTGTTAGATGAGAGCAAAGGGGTCCGCGGTGCTTGTACGTTCGTTGCTCTTCGCCGGCTAATCGCCACCCAGCCGTACCTTAAGGCCTGCGCGCGCCGTGAGCGGTAGACCGGGATAGCCGATCGGCCCGATGTGCTGGTCATTGAGCAGGTTCTCAAGCTGCGTAAAGAGTGAAACGCGCCGTATGACCTGGTACGTTCCGCCCAGGTCCAGCTTCGCGTAGCCAAACTGTAGATCCCGGTTTGGGAGTAGCAGGGAGTTGTCGAAGCTTGGCGTGTAACCGTCCAGGAATGTCGAATCATCGCTGCGGCTTGCGTATGCTCCCTGCAACTGAATCGTGAACTTTGGGCGGGCGTACGTTGCAGCAAAGAACCCGGAATGTGGCGGCCTTCGGAACGGACGATTGCCCGTCAGCGGACCCTCTGCGCCGATCGCAATGCCTGGCAGATTTGGATTCTCCGTGGGGGTGCCCTGCTTCGCCGCTACAGCATCGGATGCGAAGGACTGCAGCACATGCGCGTTCAGGTAGGTGTACCCGGCGCGGAGAAGAAATCTGCGCTTCGGTTGCCAATCGATCTCACCTTCCGCGCCTTGCGCACGGTACGCCAGCGAGTTCACATAAAGCGTGTTGTAGAAGAGCGCTGGAATGTTGACGTTGAAGTATTGCGACAGATTCGCGCCCGACACACCCTCAATCTGATGGTCGAACACATTATGGAAATACCCCGCCTTCAGCACCAGCTTGTCGCCGAGGATGTTCTGATCGACGCCAAGATCGTACGTGCGTGATCGCTCCGCGTTTTGCGGAGTGATGCCGTAGCTGCTGATGTCTGCGGTGTCTCCTGCACGCAGGAGCTGCGAGTAGAGGCCGTAATACTCAAGCGCAAGCGTAGGCTCCTGCACGCCGGTAGCCGCGTTCGCGCGCAGACGTGTCCCGTGGAAGATCTTCTTACTCGTCCTTACCGGCACATACGCAAGCCCAATCCGCGGCGTACCCGCAACGCCGAACAGGTGATTCTTCTCCAGGGCTCCGCCGAGTGAATAGAAGACGCGACTCAAAAACTCACCCTGAGTTTGCAAACTGTATTCAAAGTTCGTGCGCTGTGTCACCTCATGCGTCGCGCCGGAAAACGCTGACGGCGGCGAATTGAAAACGCCGCGTTCGTTATCGTACCGAAAGCCAAAGAGCCCGTTGAAGTGTGGCGATGGACTCCAGTCACTTTGGTAGTAAAGCTGGTCACGGTTGGACGCCATGTCGTCGTTTGCCATGAGGAACGCCGCTTGTCCCGTCGCTGTGTATCCGTTAGCTCCACGGATTGTCACGATGTTGCCAAAATATTCTGTGAAGCCCGGAAACAATTCGACCGGCGTACCCTGATTTGAGAAGTACTGTTGCTGCTCACGTTTGCGCGCGATGCTATAGCGCAGAAGGTTGTGCCAGTCCTTCTCGGAAGTGTGTTCGAGCGTCGCACCGGAATACAGGTCCTGATCTCCTTCTCTGCCATCGGCGGAAACACCGTAGAAGTCGTGTGCGCCCGGCAAACCTGTCGCTGATACAGCGTCGCGGATCGTGAAGCGCAGCTGAGTATTTCCGGTGAAGTCATATCCGATGTTCGCAACCGAAGTTGATGAGTGGAACTGGTCACGCGCAACAGCATTGGAAGTATCAAAGCGCGAGAAACCGCCAAAATAATCGAGCTTGCGCAGCGTTCCACCGGCAGTCACTTCGTTGCGGTAGGTGTGGAGGTTTCCTGCGTCGCCCGAGTAGTTGAGCACCGGCTTCAGCGTTTCACCGCGTGGCGTGTTGATCGTGATGACGCTAGCGCCGGCATCGGTTCCATACGTTGCTGAATCCGGACCGCGGTACAATTCCATGCGACCTACGCCGGTCGAACTCACTGTGCCGAAATCGAACGTTCCACCCACATCGTCAGCAGGAACACCGTCCACCAGCACGAGGTTCGCTGTGGAGTTTCCACCGCGCATGAAGAGAGAAGTCTGACCTCCGCGCTGGCCTGTCTGCAGCACAACGGCACCAAGAGTTTGCCGCATCTCGTCCAGCACATCGATGCGAGTGGCGAAAGCCTCACCCGGCAGAACGCTCACCGGCGCCGTCAGCTGCGCACTCGGCGTAGGGAGCCCAGTGGCGGAAACTGACACATCCTGCCGAACCGTGTTGGTTGCGAGGACGATGTTCTCTGCCAGCACATCAACCGCGCCACCGTAGAAGCCTTCACCCACAGCGGGCAGAAAGCCCCCTGCGGAAGTCAGCAGTGTGAAGCGGCCCGAATCAGCGCTGCGTACTTCGAAGCTGCCATCCTGGGACGCATAGGCGAGTGTAATCACCTGTCCCTGTTCGATGAGCTGCACCCGAGCGACGGGCACGGCCTTGCCCAGCGCGTCGGTCACTCTACCTCGAACAATGACAGCGTGCAGCGGAAAAGCGCACACGGCACTTATAAATGGAAGAAGTGTCCACCTAGCTTTTGAGCGCAAGGACGAACTAGCCGCAACGCGGCTCAAGAAAGAAAACATATGCATCTCCTCCGCTTCCCCTGCGGAAGCGTGGCAGTAAAGCGCAATGGAACCGGTCTCCTGACTGGCACGATTTCAAAGCCGGTCCTGTGCGGGAAGCCACTTCCCGGCTTGCGCCAGTGGGACCTCCGGATCGGCCTAACCTCTGTCGAGGCACGCGCTTCACAGTTGCGGGGCAGTGGCGGAGTTTCACCGCGCTTCCCGAACATTCCTTAGCAGCGAGCGAATTTGTATAGGCGTTTCAGTTCAGAATCGCCAAGTGATCGGTTGTACTTAGTGTCGTCACCTATGGCGGGCAAGTCAACGGAGAGTGCTTCAGCCGGAGATCAGCAGCACTTTGCCGGTCGTCCTCCGACCCTCGAGGTCGCGATGCGCTTGCTCAGCATCCACGAGTTTATATCTGTGCCCGATTCGCACATTGAGTCTGCCCGTGGCAACCAGAGCAAACACTTCTTCTGCGCGCCTTTCGAGCTCAGCCCGAGTCGTCACATAGTCCTTCAGTGTTGGCCGCGTCACATATAGCGAACCCATCTGCGACAGCCGTATCAAATCGAATGGCGGCACTGCTCCACTTGATGCACCATAGAGTGCAAGCAGACCTCGAGGGCGCAAACACCTGAGTGAGTCCTCAAACGTTGACTTTCCCACCGAGTCATACACCACTGGCAGCAAGGCGCCGCCGGTTGCTGTCGTTACCCTCTCGACGAAGTTCTGGACCGCGTAGTTGATGACGTGATCAGCACCCGCAGCTCGTGACAGCTTCGCCTTCGCTTCGGTAGATACCGTTGTCAGCACGCGTGCACCAAGCATCTTCGCCATCTGCGTCAAGAGCAGACCCACACCGCCGGCTCCCGCGTGGATCAGTACTGTATCGCCCGGCCTAATCGCAAAGGTGTCGCATGCAAGATAGTGCGCAGTAAGTCCCTGTAGCAGGACGGCGGCGGCGTCTTCGAAGCTGATGCCTTCCGGTACGTGTAGCAAATCCCTGGCGGGGGCGCACGCGAACTCCGCGTACGTTCCGCGAGTGCCATTCCAGGCAACACGGTCGCCAGGATTGAAGCCGATGACATCTTCGCCGATCTCTTGCACAATACCTGCAGCTTCCTGCCCGGGAATGAACGGCAGATCCGCGGCATACCTTCCTTCACGCAGGTAGGTGTCGATGAAGTTCACGCCGGAAGCCGCGATCTTTACGAGCACCTGGCCGGAACCAGGCGGCGGAACTGGGACCTCGACACACTTCAGGACCTCAGGTCCACCCGTTTTGCTGATCTGAATGGCACGCATCATTGCTTCGAAACTCAAGACAGGCTTTCGGGCGAATCATCAACAGAGCGTATGTTCCATGATGACTCGCGACAGCTAACTAAAAATTGAAGGAAAGGCCTGCCTGGATCGTACGCGGAACCTGCGCGAGATAAAGCGTGTGGCCATCAGCAGAGAGCACTGGCTGGTATCCCTGCTCAAGCAGATTTGTTGCTTCGACAACCGCATCAATCCCGTCCGGCAAGAGGCGACCGAACCAGATGCGCTGTCTCAGAAGCATACCCAGGTAAGCTTCATCGGGATTGGTGTTGTAGGCGTTCACCTGCGACAGCGTATTTGTGGGCTGCCAGCGGTATTCCGCTCTCAGTGAGGTTCCGGAGCGCAGGATCTTTCCGCGCAAGGCCACGCCGGCAGCATGCGACGTGTGTGTTCCAACCGACTGGGACACACTGCTAAGCGGTGTTCCATTTGTGCCAGGCTTCAGAGACAGCGCAGACCCCAGGTCGTACTCCATCCACGCAGCCAAAGAAGGTGTGATCGGCTGAACGAAGGAAACGCCAAGACCTCTAGCGGAATACGAGTTCGTACGAAGACGAAACGCATTTGTCGCCGCGTCGGCGATCACATCAGACTGCTGCAACGTGGCCGCGTTCATTTGTCCGGTCCCTGCAATGACACCATTGTCAAAGTGGTCCTGGTACGCGGAGACAGCTAGAGTTTTGCTGCCAAGCTTCTTGGAAACGCCAATCTCATTGTGACTATTTGCGGTGCGAAGCCCATGTCCGGCAGTATCGGTCACCAAATCCATCTGAGGCTTGATGCGGTCAAGATCTTCCGAACTCTGCAGCGTTCTTCCGGTAGCAAAGCGGTACTCCACCATCGTGCCGGATACGGGACGAACGGAGACGCGCACGAAGGGCTCGTTCATCAAGTGTGTACTTGCCAGGCGTTCCGCCTTCATCAGTGTGCCGGCGTCAATCACAACAGCATCCCCGAACAGCAGCTCTTGTGTGCTCGCCGTTTGCAGAACCTGAACACCATTACCCGCACCGTAAGCGAGCTCAGGATGCGATTGGTAGCTCGAAATCAGGCGCGTCGCTCCGCCCAGCGGCGAGCTGTGCTCATATCCTGCCGACAGCTCAAGGGAGTTCCCAAGCGGAAAACCAGCTGGCGGATTTCCAAGGTCAGCCCGCAGAATAGCGCTGTCGCCATCTTCCGTGGTGCTGTTCAGAATCAGTACCTGGTGGATGCCGCCCTGAGCGAAAGCTCCGTCGTTACTGGATACAGAGACACGCGCCTGCGAAGACGCGTGATGAGTATTCTCGCCACTTGATGACACCTGCAAAGATGAACTGGGGTCGACGATACGCAGCAGTGGACGGTTCGCCGTAGACCGCAACGTCCACTTCCAGTCATCTTCAGGTTCTCCAACTCGGCGCTTCTGTGCAGGAAGCCAGGTCTCGGCCTCAAACAGCGTAGTCATTGTGAGATTGACGATCGCCTGCGCGCCTGCTTGCAGACGAACATTTCCGCGGACGGCCGGCAGCAGAAAAGCCGCGGTAGCACGTAACTCATATTTGCCTGGGACCACCGCAGGAATAATGTACCTACCGTGATCGTCAGTGAACGCAGTGGCGATCGTCGTGGCATCCGCAGCGAGAAGCTGAACCAGAGCACCCATCTGGGGTATTCCGTGGGCGTCCCGTACGACTCCCGAAACGTTCGCATCGCCCGGCGCAGCCAGGCAATGACGACTCAGTCCGAGCATCACCATCAGCAATAAGCTAGGTATAACTCGCTTCAAAGCGCTCCGTTTCCTCTGCGCCTGACCTTCCCCGAAAGGACGTTTCAACTAGCAAGAAACGCCGCTATACTTCACGGCTGCGCGTTACAGTCAGCGCCGCCTGGCACTCAGATCCTATTGCACAACGATGAACGGCGCGGATTCTGCAATCCCCTGCTTCGAAACACCGTCATTCACCTTGATCGTTACTTGATAGTGGCCCGGTTGCAGGCTGGCCAAAGGCATCGTCTTTTCCAGCGTGAGCTGATCGGCATTCGCGTTTAGTTTCGCAGCCGACTCCTGCATTTGCAGGATTTGCTTGTTGGTCGCTGTGTCCACGATCTCGTAATCAATGGTCGCGTCGTTTTTCTGGTTCTGACCGATCTTCAGGTTGTAGACCTGCATCCAGA
Source organism: Verrucomicrobia bacterium Tous-C9LFEB (assembly GCA_903970445.1). Lineage (GTDB taxonomy): Bacteria > Acidobacteriota > Terriglobia > Terriglobales > Acidobacteriaceae > Granulicella. Next base: position 15,371 of record CAJCIP010000044.1, read on the forward strand.
AGTTCAGGTTCTGACCTTGGCGGAAAGTCACCGGTGTGGAAATGGTAGGGGGAACGCGAGGACGGATCTTCGTGTTTCCAATGACAAAGTTGCCGGTACCAACATCCTTCGAAGGAACGCGCTCCATCGAATCAGCCAGAATCAGCGAAGAGGATGCGAGATTGTCGTCATCGAACTTCGGCACATCCACGCTGCGTTTCCATGTGCCAAGATGGTCGGGATTGTTGACGTCCTTAATAGCAATTTCAACCTTGTAACGCCCTGGAGGCAGTGGCAGGGCCTTCCAGTACACACGCACACCATTCTTCGTCTGCGCGAGCAAGTCGCTCGGTGTTTCTACGGTGACAGTGTCTTCGAACGTTTGAATGACGCGGTGATTGATATTGCTCACCCGGCCCAGGATATTTACGGTGCCGACGGAGTCCCCGTCCTTCGTGTTGTATGTGATGTCGCCATTGCGAATCTGAAGAGTGAGCGGAACCATCACCGTGTCGTTCGTCAGCTTCACGTAATCCGTACGCACGTCGAAGAGGAATGGCGGTCCAGTCAGCACTTTGCTCGATGTAAGAAACGCATCCAGGTCGGCGAACTTCACCGGCGGCGGAGCCATCAACTTTGCAAAGCGATCCAAACGATCGAACTGTTTCGATTGCTGCTGCGAAGCCATTGGTCCATTACCCAGATTTTCAAGACCTCCGTTGAAACGGTCCTGGCGCTTCGCCATTCCCATTTCTTCGTACATGGTGGCGCCGGCGCCGGGCGTGTATTTCAACGCGTCCTTCTCGGAGCGGTCGATCGTCGCGTGGTAGTCGCCGCACATGCAGGTGTCCACAAACTCAATATCGACGTTATCGCCAACGCTGGCGAGATAACGGTAGTGCCAAATCTCAAACGGGAAAGTTGAGGTGTTCCCGCCACCTTCTTCAATGGGGCGCTCATAGCTTCCGCCTGAAGGGTGTGAGTCAATGCTGTCCGGCTTGCCGAACGCAATATAAATATGGCCGCGGTCCGTTAGCCATCCTGGCTTACCAGCCGCAAAGTGCTCATTCGCATAGGCGATTCGTGCGTAATGCTCGTCGCGGAATTCGTTCTCAGGCGACTCCGGATTCGGGTTGCGGCGCAACCAGAACTGCTCGATGAACTGGTCGCGCTCTTCATCGTTCGCCAAACTTTTGAAGGCTTTCGCCTCCTCGTCCGTGATGATCCAGCGGACGTCCTGATCCAGCCACTGTTTATATTCGCCACGAAGTTCGGCCTTTGCTGAACTGCGTCGCTGCTTCTCTTCGCGATCGCTCAGGCGGCGCTTCATCGGGTCCGGACGCTCTTCCACCGGCGCCGTCTTCACCACCCCGCCGCTATCCTGCGGCAACTGCGCGTAGAGGGACACGTTTGCACTGGGCAGCGCCAGTATCAGAACACCGGAAAGAAGAAAAAGTTTATGCATGTGGGGGGCCGAGACTCCTTACAGCTTTGACCTACAGTTTACGGGTTTGTCACCGTCGCGTACAACCTTTGTGCAAGGTTTCGGCTGGTAGAATCAGTGCATCGGGACAGATTTTGGATATCTCCGCGGGATTCCCGCGATGCAGGGCGGGAACCACTGGCCGCTCGGGAGCGTATCCAGTACCGGACGACGTAACTGGGCGGGTTCCGCAGCCCAAGAAAGCTACATGAGCGCAAAAAAAGTCGTACTGCTGGTCCTTGGCCTCATCGTTCTCACCGGAGTCATCGTCGGGACCGTCATTTACAGCCGCAACAATGTAACAGCCGTTGCGACTGGTAAGGCGAGCCGTGGTGATCTCATCGCAACTGTCAGCGGCACAGGGCAGATCAAGCCGAAAACCTACGTCAACGTAGGCGCCACCGCGTTCGGCCGCATCACTCACTTGAATGTCAAAGAGGGCGACCACGTCAAGCGCGGCGATACCTTAGCGACCATCGAAAACGTACAGCCGCAAGCCACCGTCGCCGCACAGCAGGCAACGATCACCGCGTCGCGCACAGACGTGAACTCCTATGCCGCTGCTGAAAAGACAGCCGCCGCGAACGTCGACGAGGCGAAGGCCGATCTTGAGCAAAAACATCTCGATTACGAGCGCGCCAAGCAGCTCTATACTGCCAAGCTCATTGCCAAACAGGATTTCGATTCCAAGCAGGCCGCCTACGACATGGCGACCGCGACCTTAGCGCAGCGTCAAGCTGCCGTGGCCCAGTCGCAAGCGCAGACACTGTCACAAAAGGCACACGTCAGTCAGGCAGAAGCCAGCCAGCGCGCCAACTACGATGCGCTTGATAAGACGGTGAGCCGCGCACCTTTCGACGGCCTGGTCACCAATGTCCCCGTGCGCGAAGGTGAAACAGTTGTCGTTGGTATTCAGAACGCCGAAGGTTCAACGCTCATGACGCTTGCCGACATGAGCGTCATCACCGCGGAAGTGAAAGTGGATGAAACCGACATCGTAAATGTCCGCATGAACCAGACTGTGGACGTTACGATTGACGCTCTCCCTGGCCGCGCCTTCAAGGGGCACGTCACCGAAGTCGGTGACCAGGCTCTGCTCCGTACCACCGGTGTCGCGACCTCACAATCAACCACCGGCACCGAAGAAGCCAAAGACTTCAAGGTTGTGGTTACGCTCGATCAGGTCAGCGACGAACTTCGTCCCGGGCTTTCCTGCACGGCCAAGATCACAACGGCGCACAAACCCGACACGCTGACGATTCCAATTCAGTCGCTTGTGCAGCGCGATATCGCCGCCGAGCAGCAGCTTTATAAGGCACACGGCAAAGCGTCCAGCACCGTCACTTCATCCAACGTGAAGCCCACGCTGACGCAGGGCGTTTATCTCGTGCAGCACGATGGCGGAACACTTCGCGCGAACTTTGTTCCCGTAAGTACAGGCGTCACCGGGACCACGGAAATAGAAGTCCTGAGCGGCTTGAAGGACGGCGACGAACTTGTTATCGGCCGCTACCGTGTTTTGCGGAACCTAAAGAGTGGAACCGCCGTAAAACGTGATAACTCGGTAGATACTTCGGCCGAGCAGAGCAGCTCAAGCTAACCCGCAGCAGCTAGAACGCTGCACGCACTGTCCGTGAAGAAGGACCGACATGCCAATCGAAATCGAACCAGTGATTGCCCGTGAGCAGGACCGCATCGGCGCCAACGCTGACGGGCCGCATCCAGGCGAAGTGATTGTCACGGACAATCTTTGGAAGACCTATGAGATGGGCGACCAGCAGGTGCACGCTCTGCGCGGCGTGGACATCCGCATCCGCCATAACGAGTATGTCGCCATCATGGGACCGTCGGGTTCCGGCAAGTCGACCCTGATGAATCTTATCGGGTGCCTTGATTCTCCATCGCAAGGCAAGTACTGGCTGAACGGTCACGATGTCTCCGAACTCAACGACGACGAACTCGCTCGCATTCGTAACAAGGAAATTGGCTTCGTCTTTCAGACATTCAATTTGCTCGCACGCGCGACCTCTCTCCACAACGTAGAGCTGCCGCTCATCTACAACGGCACGCCGGCAGCCGAGCGCACCGCCCGCGCCAAGGAAGTGTTGGAACAGGTCTCCCTTGGTTCCCGCATGATGCACAAGCCGAACGAGCTGTCCGGCGGACAGCGTCAGCGCGTGGCTATCGCCCGAGCTCTTGTAAATCACCCCAGCATCATCCTCGCGGACGAACCTACGGGGAACCTCGACTCAAAGACATCCGTCGAAATCATGGCGCTCTTCGACGATCTTCACGCCAAGGGCAACACCATCGTTCTCGTGACGCACGAACCTGACATCGCTGAGTATGCCCATAGGATCATCAGCATTCGCGATGGCTCTGTAGCCAGCGATGGGCCAAGCGCTCGCGCCAGACACTAGCTTTCTCTGGTTGTAATCGAAGAGTCACACACTTCTCGCAGCCTGGGCGGACAGCCGCGCGTCTAACCTAAGAGCATGGTGACTCGCGTCCGTTCTCTGATCGTATGCGTTCTTCTTCTGGCGTCCTGCTCGCAGAGCCGGGCTGTCGACGCGCGCTTCGATCTGGTCGGGCCGAAGATCGATGTGCGCGTAACACGTGGAGCAGACACACTGCCCATTGCCGCGGTGCCAAATTTGCAACCAGGCGACAAAATCTGGCTGCATCCTGATCTGCCGCCTACGCAGTCAGTGAAGTATCTACTCATCTGCGTCTTCCTGCGCGGCACAACGAATCCGCCGCCCGACGACTGGTTCATTCGCATTCAGACCTGGGACAAGAAGGTGCGCGAAGAAGGCGTCTTCGTAACGGTTCCTGCGGAGGCACAGCAGGCCGTCCTCTTTATGGCCCCCGAAACCGGCGGCGACTTCGGCACGCTGAAGTCCGCCGTACGCGGCCGCCCGGGTGTCTTTGTGCGCGCGTCTCAAGACCTCGCGGAAGCTGGCTTCGAGCAGGCCCGCATCGAAAAATATCTCGCTTCTATCCGGCGCGTCCCACCCTCAGACTCTGCCGATCTCCAGAAGCACTCTGATCTGCTCGCCCGCACTCTCGCTCTGAAGCCGAACGAGGACTGCTTCAAGCGACCGCCCGACACCCAGTTCACGTGCCTCACGCAAACCGGTTCCCAGACATTACTCGATGATGGACACGGGCAGAACATCGCGTCCCGCCTCGCGAACGGTCCGAGCTCTGACTTCATCAACCAGGCGAGCTACACCGGTCTCGCGGGCGCGGGAGTGTACTCCGCATACGTGGGCGCGATCGTCGACCTCGTTCGCATCATGGGAAACCTCCACAGTGCCCAGTTCCAGTACATTCCCGCCATCGCCTTCCCGCAGGCCGAGGCTATGAACCTCCGCCTAAACACGCCACCTTCCTTTCATAGTCCGAAATCAGTACTCGTGATCGGCCTACCCTCTGTCCAAGCCGTGCAAAGCCCTCCGCTGCGGCCTGCGGACGCAGCCCACGTGACCTGCCTTCTCAAACCCTCTGTGGTCCTGCCGATCGAAGGAGCGCCGCTGGTCTTCTCGACCGCGTTCGCGCACGAGTTGGTGCTGCATCTGAACACTCCTGACGGTGCCGCCCCCCAACCCGACATCCCGCTGATTCCGGACGCCTACCAGGGCGGACTCGTTCTTCAGCGAGATCCGCCTGAGCGTAAACAGCTTCATGACCCTGTCCCTCTGAGCGTCGGTGCGCAACCTTCGCCGACATCGAAAGCACCCCCGCCAGAACGTACGAAGATCAGTCCGCCAGCTCGGACTGAGCCCGTCATGTTGACCGGAACGATCAAAGGTCGGTGGGGTTTCGACTCTTTCACAGGCCCCACCGTTCCTCTGCAGCAGCTGCCTGGAGAAAACTGGCACATCGTGTCCTCAGAGGGCTTAGAAGAAGGAAGAGCAGAACTGATCGCTGGTCACACAAGCGACATGTTCCTCGCATCCAGCGGAACCGCGTGCGTGCACACGATCACCGCGCAGCCCAACGGAGCGGAGAACAAGCTTCAGGCAGCCTTCCATTCCGCCGCCAAACCAGATCAGCCAAACATCCTCGCGGTAACGCTCCCCCTTGATCACAGCGTCGCTCCAGGCGATCTCCACCTCGCCATCCAGCAATACGGCCAGCCCAAAACAGACGAGCTTGCAACCCGCACCTTCGAAGAGCCCGCCCGCATCGCCTCCGTTGAGGTGCGGGCACACGATAAGTTCATCCTGCTCGCGGGCGCAAAGCTGGATCAAATTGAGCGGGTGAAACTTGGCGACCTGACGTTCAAGCCTGGAGAGGGCGCGGACTCGACCACTTTGCTGCGCCTTGCTCTTCCAGACGGAGCACCCGCGCCGCCAACAAAGGCGGACGACCACCTGGTTGCTAACGTCATCCTGCACGATGGACGCGTTCTCTCCGTGCCCGTGATCGTATCTGCCCCACGGCCGATGATCTCCCTGCTTCGCAAATCGACCGAGGCCTCGAGCGACAGCAATATCGCTCTCGCAAATTCTGACGACGTTCCATTGTCCGCAAACATTACTTTTACGTTGAAGTCGCCGCAGGCTTTCCCACGTAACGGACGTGTTGAGGTTGAAACCCTTGACGGCACCCTACGCACTGTATTGACACTCGCTCCGTCTGGCGGCCTGCTGCTACAGGACCCGCACACGGTCGTCGCTACGCTCGACCCTCTACGCTCCTTCGGACCGAGCGCTTTCGGCCCGATTCACTTCCGCGCTGCATTTCCTTCGGTGAAGCATGCCAGCGAAGTTGACCCGGCGCTGTCATCGAATGAGCAAGACGGCATGATGAGCGACTGGCAGCCCCTGGCAACGCTTGTGCGCCTTCCGACCCTAAGCCACCTCCAATGCTCACCCGAGATGACGCAGCCCTGCACCCTTACTGGCAGCAACCTGTTTCTTATTCAGGCCCTCTCAACCGACCCAACTTTCGCCAATCCTGTCGCAGTACCCGATGGCTTCACCGGCACGACGCTGACCGTGCCGCATCCGGCAGCCTCTACGCTGTTCCTCCATCTCCGCGACGATCCAACGCAGACGGACTCTGCTATTGTTCCGGCCGGACCTGCGGGCGCTGTAAATGCTTCCTCAAGTCACGTCCGCAACAGCCACAGCTGAGTTCAAAGAAGCAAAGGCTCGGCGATCGCCGGGCCTCTGTAGTGGAGTGCGCGTCAGCTTACTCTGCCAACTCGCCCGGTAGCTCACCACGTTGTACGCGGCTGTGTTTTTGACCGTACACGAAATACACAATCAGCCCGATCACTAGCCAAACGACAAGCCGGGCCCAGTTCAGCCAACCGAGCTTGACCATCATGTAGCCATTGAAAAGGATGCCGAGAACGGGCACCACCGGCACCCAAGGCGTGCGGAAAGGCCGTGGCTTCTCAGGGTCGGTGTGCCGCAAAACCATAATCGAAATGCAGACGATTACGAATGCCAGCAGTGTGCCAATGTTCACCATCTTGCCGATGTCATCAATTGGAGTCAGTCCTCCAACGATGGCTGCGATTGTGCCAACCAGGAAAGTATTCTTGAAAGGCGTCCGATACTTCGGATGCACCTCCGCGAAGAACTTCTTGGGTAGCAGGCCGTCGTTCGCCATCGCGTACAGCACGCGCGTTTGTCCAAGCAACATCACCAGCATGACACTCGTCAATCCGGCCAAGGCTCCCGCAGTGATGATGTCACTCGCCCACGGCAGCCCGCGGTCTAGGAAAGCACGCGCAATCGGTGCTTCGATCGATACCTGCTGCCACGGGACCATACCTGTCAGGACCGCGGCAACGCCGATGTACAAGATGGTGCAGACGCCCAGCGACACAATGATGCCGATAGGCAGATCGCGTTGCGGGTTCTTGGCTTCCTGCGCTGTCGTGGAGACCGCGTCGAACCCGATATACGCGAAAAAGATGTATGCCGCGCCTGCGCCTATACCTGCGAACCCGAACGGCGCAAACTGGTGCCAGGTGCTGCCCCAGTTCGCCGGATGCACGTAGTGGGAACCGAGGCCCAACACGAAAAGCACAACGGCAACCTTCAGGACAACGATGAAGGAATTGAACTTCGCCGACTCCTGAATGCCAATCGCCAAAATCGTCGTCACCAGCAATGCGATCACGAATGCCGGAAGGTTGAGGCCGATCTCGTGTCCAAAAAGTACTGGAGCATGCAACAAAGCGTGCGCCTGGCTCAAAGCTGCAGCGGAAGGCGCGGTATTCAGGGCCTCTAACTTATCCGAATATTGGATTGAGCCGGGAATCAGCGACGCAAAATCCCGCGCCATGACTCCACGGGAGACGTTGTCCAGCGCGACCTTCAGCGCCGTCCAGTGGTCATAAGCCAACCAAAGCGGAAAGTTGATGTGAAAGATCTGCATCAGTTCGATAAAGTGATTGGACCAGCCTGAGCTCACCGTGCTAGCGCCCATTGCGTATTCAAGAGTGAGATCCCAACCGATGATCCACGCGATCAACTCGCCCAGCGTGGCATACGCGTAGGTATAAGCAGAGCCCGCGAGAGGAATCATCGCGGCGAACTCCGCATAGCAGAGACCGGCGAATGCACAACCAAGTCCGCTCAAGACGAAGGACAACATGAGGCCAGGACCGGCATAATGCGCACCGAGGCCTGCCAAAACGAAGATCCCCGCACCAATCACAGCCCCGACACCCAACGCCGTTAGTTGAAAGGGACCAAGCGATCTCTTCAGAGTTCCTTCGCCTTCCGCGTGTGCTTCGGCCATCAGCACGCGCATCGACTTCTTCGCAAACAGGTTTGCCATCCGGTCTTGCTTCTCCTTCGAGTTAGTTCGTCGGGCTTAGAAACGCTGCCGCATCACCGAACTGGAAAAATGACCTTCCCAGTCGCGCTCGGAAAGCTTCATTCACTTGGTGTGCGTATCGCAACAGTACACCACAATTTCGGATGCCTTCACAGAAGCGGCTTCAGCTCACGACAGGAGCGCCGGTCAGGATGGCGGTGGGCTCGCCTCATGCGACCCTTGGCACTGCATGAGCAATTCAGATATCCGCTGGCCCGGTGACGCAAGCGCGCTGATCATTGCTACAGAGTCCGCTCCTGCCTCACGCACCTGCGGAGCATTCTCCATCGTGACTCCGCCAATGGCAACCAAAAGCTTCGTCGTTAGCCCGCGTGCACGCCGGACGCCATCCAACCCGACCACGGGCTCTGCATCCAGCTTCGAGGCTGTCGCAAACACCGGCCCCACGGCTACATAGTCTGCGCTCGATAGATCCGCTGCACGCACTTCGGCTTCATTGTGCGTCGACACTCCAACGACTGCTCTGCCAACAAGTCGCCGCGCAGCCTCGGCAGGCAAGTCGCTTTGGCCTACATGCACGCCCCAGCCGAGCAGCGCCGCCAAGTCCGCGCGATCGTTCAAGATCAGCGTGGGTTTAGTTCCTGCGAAGACATCCGCGATCTTACGAGCTGCGCGCAACATTTCCTGCGGACCGTTCTTCTTATCGCGGTATTGCAGCAGCCGGACGCCGCCGTCGCGCAGCTGTTCTGCAAACCCTCGCAACTCGATTCTGCGTGCATCGAGCATCTCGCGATCGGCGATGGCGTAGAGCGGGCTCAGATGGTTCCCGACCACAGCATCAAGCCTGCTGTTTCTCCCGCTCCAGAAACCGCTCCATGAACTTCGTGTCGAAGCTACCCGAACGAAATTCTTCATCGGCGAAGATGCGCTCGTGCATTGGGATGGTCGTCTTGATTCCCTGCACCACAAACTGGCTCAGGGCGCGCTGCATTTTGTTCATCGCCTCTTCGCGATTCTTGCCGTGGCAGATCAGCTTCGCGATCAGCGAATCGTAGTACTGCGGCACCACGCCTTCCTGATACTGCGCCGTGTCCACGCGCACACCATTGCCGCCAGGCACGTTGTAGACCGTAATCTTGCCTGGGCTTGGCGTGAACTTAACCGGATCTTCGGCATTGATGCGGCATTCTATTGCGTGACCATTGATCGGCGGTACGGC
>CAJCIP010000045.1 GCA_903970445.1 Verrucomicrobia bacterium Tous-C9LFEB
GAGAGCATGAAGCAGATCGTGATCGCCTCGGACCGGCCGCCGAAGGAGCTGCCGGAGATCGAGGATCGCCTGCGGAGCCGGTTCGAGTGGGGGTTGATCGCGGACATCCAGCCGCCGGACCTCGAGACCAAGGTCGCGATCCTGCAGAAGAAGGCGGAGAGCGAGCAGACTGCGCTGCCGATCGACGTGGCGCTGTTTATCGCGTCGAATGTGAGGACGAACGTGCGCGAGCTGGAAGGCGCGCTGGTGCGGCTGATCGCCTGGTGCGGGCTCAACGGCATGGAGATCACGCTGCCGACGACGCAGCAGTGCCTGAAGGCGTTCATCGACACGCAGGTGCGCAAGATCACGATCGAGTCGATCCAGCGCTCGGTGGCCGAGCAGTTCGGGATGCGGGTGGCGGAGCTGAAGCAGAAGAACAACTCGCGGGCCGTGGTGGTTCCGCGGCAGATCGCGATGTACCTGGCCAAGCAGATGACCGAGGCGTCGCTGCCTGAAATCGGTCGTCAGTTCGGCGGCAAGCACCACACCACCGTGATGCACTCCATCGCGAAGATCGACGAGCAGCGCCGGCATGACAAGGACCTGAACCGGACTGTGAGCAAGCTGATGGAGACGTTGGGGTAGGTCGGGGACAGACAATAGACAGTGAGTGAGAGGCCGCCTTTGGGCGGCTTTTCTGTTGGCGTAAACGGTCGATTAGCGCAATACTTGCTCATGGCAACCGCAGCGACGATTCCCGTAAGCGAATATCTGTCGAGCAGCTACGAAGTCGACTGCGACTACGTTGACGGCGAGTTGCTGGAGAGAAACGTGGGTGAGTGGCAACACGGCAGTTTGCAGAATCTACTCGGTAGTCTCTTCTGGATCAAACGGCGCGAGTGGCAGGTGAAGACATCGACCGAGCAGCGAGTCCAGGTTCGCGTCGACCGCTACCGCGTTCCTGATGTCTGCGTTATGCGTAAATCGGATCAGGTTGATAGGGTCGTCAAGACGCCACCCTTGATTTGCATCGAGGTGCTCTCGCCCGAAGACCGCTGGCAGCGCGTCTTGGAACGAGTACGTGATTTCCAAGCGATGGGTGTCGAGAACATATGGATTCTTGATCCTGCAACGCATGATGCATGGATCGCTCGAAACGACGGCTCACAGCAACACGTGTCTGATGCACTTACGGTTCCTGGCACGCCGATCCATATTGATTTGTCCGCGGTATGGGCCGAACTCGACGACATGCAGACTCCGCAGTAAGAGCGAGGCGAACGCAACGTGCGCGAAGAGCGCCGAGGCACGCCACGGAAGGCCGCTGCGACTTTGCAGGCATGGTGCCTTTTTGCGTGAAGTTGTCGGACGTCAAGCTGCATGCCTCATATACTCGCCAACATGCGACTTCTTTTGCTTCCGCTCCTGCTAAGCACCTTTGCCGCCTCCTCACTCGCTCAGGACATCCGCGTACAGATTCCAGCGACCGCGAAGCCGCTTGCTTCAGGCGGTGAGCTGGCGGCAGCGCCTGGGCCCCTTGATGGCAGACTTCTGCTGCTCCTCTCGAATGACGACAAGGTAGAGCCACGCATGGGAATCAACGACACGCCGTCGTCGCAGATGGTCTTCTGCGTGACGATCGATGGCGCGAAGCCTGGTACGAGCATCGTGGTCGGCGACTCCGCCGCGGGCTACCCTTACAAGCACCTGAGCGATGTGCCCGCCGGCACATACACGGTGCAGGCCGTGTTCAACCTTTACGAGACGTTCCATCGCGCGGACGGTGCGGTCATCAAGCTCGCTCCTGATCGCGGTGAAGGCCAGCATTGGAATGAGGCACCGGGGAATCTGTACAGCACGCCATTCAGAATCACGCTCGGCCTGGGTGGCAAGCCGGTAAAGCCTGTTGAAGTAAAGCTCGATGAGGTCATTCCGCCGATCAAGCCAATCGAAGACACAAAGTATGTTCGCCGCATGCGCATGCAAAGCGCGCTGCTGACAAAGTTCTGGGGACGGCCTGTCTACCTATCCACAACGGTGCTTGTCCCCGAGGGCTTCGACGAACATCCGAATGCCCATTTTCCGCTGCTGCTTTTTCACGATCACTTCAACGACGGCTTTGCTGAATTCCGCACCGAGGTGCCAGATCCAAAGCTGAAGCCCGACTACTCGGACCGCTTTCATCTCGCGGGCTATAACCGCATCCAGCAACAGGAAGCGTATGACTTCTACAAGAAGTGGACCGCAAAAGACTACCCGCGCTTCCTCGTCATCAAGGTGCAGCACCCCAACCCCTACTATGACGATTCCTACGCAGTCGATTCCGCAAACCTTGGGCCGTACGGTGAAGCCATCGAAACAGAGCTGATGCCCGCGGTGATGAAGCAGTTCCGTGCGATTCCGGATGGATGGGCGCACTTCCTCACCGGCGGCTCGACAGGCGGATGGGAATCGCTTGCCGTGCAGATCTTTTACCCGGACCACTACAACGGCACCTTCACAGCTTGCCCTGATCCCGTCGACTTTCACGCCTACACCAACATTGATCTCTACAGTCAGAAGAACGCTTACTTCCTTACCGGCGCAAACAAGACGATTGAGCAGCCGGCCATGCGCGACTATCTCGGCCACACCACAATCACGCAGCGTGGCGTGAATCAGTACGAGGCCGCGCTGGGCGACCACGGCCGTTCCGGCGAGCAGTACGACATCTGGCAAGCGGTCTACGGCCCGGTGGGCAAAGATGGCTATCCCGCGCCCATCTTCAATAAGGAGACCGGCGACATTGACCACACGGTAGCCGCGTACTGGCGCGAGCACTTCGACCTGAATGCGATCCTGCAGCGTGACTGGTCGAAGCTGCAGCCCAAGCTCGACGGCAAGCTACACCTCTACGTCGGATCAGATGACACGTACATGCTGAATGATGCGGTCTACCTGATGCAGGATTTCCTCGACAAAGCCAACCCACCCGCACATGCCGAAGTGAAGTACGGCCCGCGTGCCGAACACTGCTGGAACGGCGACCCGACTCTATCGAACGCATATTCGCGCCTGCACTA
>CAJCIP010000046.1 GCA_903970445.1 Verrucomicrobia bacterium Tous-C9LFEB
CCGTCGTCGATTGCGGCCATCTTGATCTCGTTGATCGCCGCGTCGATCTCGCGGATCGCCGCATCGTCATCGGCCTTCACCGGCGCCCACGCCCAGTTGTCATGTAGGAAGTGCCGCGCCGCGCGCAGGTCGCTCAACGCATGAATGTACTTTGGGTGAGGACCGGGAACCTGCTGGGCGGTCATCGTTATGGGCAATGATGCTGCCGATAACACAAGGATTGTCGCTGCTACTTTCAAGCTGGGCATGTCGTTCTCTCCTCGAGTGCGGTCGCACGTCGCACCTTCTTGTACCCGCCTGGGAAATAACAGTTGCGAATTAAGAGGCAACGTAATTCTGTCGCAACCGACCCGGTAGCTCGCGCATATCCGGCATCCTACCTATTAGCCCCGGACATGTACGTCGTCATCGGCTTCGCCACCCTTCCTGCTCGCACGCAGATGGCAGCCCTATCCACGTACGACGAAAACAGCCGAGGACAATCCATGTTTACCCGCTCAGAAAAGCTTCTTATCCCACTCGAGAAGCCCGCAAGTCCAGACCCCAACGGCGCCGCAGCCATCCAAGAACTGCTTGGCGGCAAGTTCGGCGAGATGTCGACGCTCAACAACTATCTCCACCAGTCGTTTGGCTTCAAAGAAAAGAAAAAGCTCAAGCCCTTCTACGACCTCGTCGCAAGCATCACTGCGGAAGAGCTCGGCCACGTCGAGCTAATCACCACAGCGATCAACCTCATGTTGGAAGATTCTGTCCCCGAAGGTGAGCCGATAGATGCTCCCGCAGAAGAAGCCAAGAACTGGCGCAATACCCACCACACCATCGTTGGCGGTGGCGGACACCAGGTGATGGACTCCATGGGTCATTTTTGGAGCGGCGAGCACGTTTTCGCCAGCGGTAATCTCGTCTCCGATCTTCTCCACAACTTTTTCCTGGAAACAGGAGCGCGCATGCACAAGCATCGCTGCTATCAGATGACCACCAATCAAGCTGCTCGCGACGTGATCGGCTATCTCATGGTCCGCGGCGGCGTGCACCAAGCCGCCTATGCCATGGCGCTCCGTAAAATCACGGGCGTCGAAGTGACGCGCATGCTGCCAACGCCAAATATAGACGACGCCAAGATTCCCGAGGCTCGTAAGTGGCAGGCAATCGGCTCACACCGCAAGCTGTACACTTTTTCCGATACAGACTACGGCGATGTAGCCGGCGTCTGGTCAGGTCCTGCCGACTGGGCGGACGGCGAACCGCTGGAAGTGGTGCAAGGCGTTCCTGAATACGCCGCCGAAGGGCCAGTCGTCGGCGAGAGCCGTGCACTCTTCTCGCCCGACTACGCGCCGGAGGAGATTTACGAGATTGCCGCGCAGCTCATGAAGAAAGGTGGCATCTCGCCCCTCCAGCCCAATGACGGTCTCCATTCCCGCTTTCAGGGCAGCGTAAGCGACAGCCCAGGAGCATCAGCCCAGCCTGGCCGCAAGACAACAGCAGCTAAGCCGAAGCCTAAAAAACGCTAGTAGTTTCGCACCAGAAAGGAGCGGCCCAAGACGGGCCGCTCCTTTCTGCGCCCAAGTTCGAGCGGGCTAAGGTCGCACCACAGCCTTGCCTATGACCCATAGAGCAGCAGGTCGGCAGTGGTCGTTCAGAGAAAGGACTCGTAAATCGCGAGATGTCGTCGCAGCCTGTCTGACTTGGTGTACAAAGATCAGAGTCATCCCCAACCGTAGAGCTTCAACCGGGCCCTCAACACCAAATCCTGTGTTCGGAGCGCATCATGCCTCTTTCTAAGCGTTGTCTCGCCGAGTTCTTCGGCACATTCTGGCTCGTCTTTGGCGGCTGCGGCAGTGCTGTTCTCGCGGCCGCTTTTCCCACTCTCGGCATCGGCTTCGTCGGTGTGTCGCTTGCATTTGGCCTCACGGTACTAACCATGGCATACACCCTGGGCCACGTGTCGGGCGGACACTTCAATCCTGCCGTGACGCTCGGCCTGATTACCGGCAAGCGCTTTGCCGCGCGCGACTTTATCCCATATGTCGCCGCACAGGTCGCTGGCGCCGTAGCCGCGGGAGGAGTGCTGTACGTCATCGCCAGTGGCAAGGACGGCTTCAGTCTTTCCGGCGGCTTTGCCTCGAATGGCTACGGCCTGCATTCGCCTAACGGCTATTCGCTCGTTGCCTGCCTGGTCGCTGAAGTTGTGCTGACGATGTTTTTCCTGCTCGTGATCATGGGCTCGACGGACAAGCGCGTGCCGAATGGCTTCGCGCCCATCGCGATCGGTCTGGGCCTGACGCTCATCCACCTGATCTCAATTCCGGTGACAAACACGTCCGTGAACCCGGCGCGCAGTACGGGACCTGCGCTGTTTGTTGGTGGATGGGCGATCAAACAACTATGGCTCTTCTGGCTCGCTCCGCTGGTCGGCGGCGCACTAGGCGGCGTGGTATACGAGTTTCTCTTCAGCCAGTACAAGGAATCGCCAGTGTTCGGCTCGGAAGAACAGGACGTTGCTAACGTGCCTCGCTAGTGTTCCTATGCCCGAACGTCTTATCCATGCGCCGCTTCTAGTCCCGCATGGATAAGACACGGAGCAGGAGTCGCTGCCGGAGCCTATCGAACACTCGCGCGCACATTTTTCTGGCGCGCGAGTGTACAAATCCCCAGGTGCTTCAGCACTAGAAAGGTATGATCCAGCGATGAATATCCTTCGTCGGCTCACCGTGACCGGAGCTATCCTTGCGGCTTCCCTGAGCCTGCCCGCACAGACACCCGCGACTCCCTCTGCGTCAGACCAAGAGGGCATCGACAAGACCCTTACGGCTTTCGGCGCAACTCTTACCGCGAAGGATTTTGACAACTTCGCAACGCTCTTCACGGATGACGCTGACTTCGTCAACATCGTGGGGATGCACTGGCACGGCAAAGCGCAGATTGTGAAAGCGCACCGCGTCGTGTTCACCACACGTTACAACGGCAACCCGCAACACATCGTTGAGAAGTCTGAAGCTCTGCTCACGCCGAACATCGCGCTTGTCGTTGCTAAGATCCAGATGGATAACTACACCGCTCGCGATGGTAAGCGTATGACGGATAACTTCTTCCGCATGACTCTTGTGCTGGAAAAGGAAAATGGCGCATGGCTGATCCGCTCCGCCGAAAACACCGTCATCGATCTGATGGCGGCGCCGCACGACCCAGGCCAGTGAGTCGCTGCTCCGGACGGCTTGCGCTTCGGTCACTCGTCATCGGCACCTCTTCATCGCCGTTCATGCGCTCCCGGCTCAGGACATTGGCCTCAATCCAACTGGGCCTACGGGAGCCAATAGCGGCAACACCCAAAACGTCGGGGTGTTGCAGGTCGAAGTGGGCTACGACGCTTACCCACAAAGCATTCCCCGCAACCAGCAAACGGTGGACACACTCATTACTTACGCGCCCTTCCTCGCCTGCGGCTGGATTTGGACTGGGCATTCTTTAGCCATCAGCAGAACGGTGACGACATTGCGAACGGCTCGGTTGTGCAAGTGGATGCCAGGCCGGCGCACATTGCAGTTACGTCGGACAGGAGTTCGTCGCGCTGGGCTATCACCTGCAGCCAACGACGCGGCTATACGCCGAAGTCTTTGCGCAGAACAATTCGCAATCGAACAACCGCCTGGTACCTATGTCTTCCCGGGTTTTTTTTCATCGCTTCGGCGACACCTTCGGGATTGACGGCGGCATTCGATTCGGAGTGAGCGATCACTCTGCAAGCATTGGCACTACTGTCGGCATA
Organism: Verrucomicrobia bacterium Tous-C9LFEB; assembly: GCA_903970445.1. GTDB lineage: Bacteria > Acidobacteriota > Terriglobia > Terriglobales > Acidobacteriaceae > Granulicella. The sequence goes on from CAJCIP010000046.1 coordinate 3,767, forward strand.
GTATTCGGACGCCAAATGCGCAAGCAGCCTGAACCGGCTCACGGCAATCGTTAGCAGGTAGTACTCATCTCTGGTAGCACAGACAGTCTTGCTCTTCGCACTCATCTGGCCGAAAAACGCTTCTCCGAGGTCCGCACATGCGCTCCGCTCTCACTCTGCCATCGATCCTCATCACGGCACTCGCGATCATGTGCACGCTTCTGCTCATTGCGGGCGTTCGCTTCGCGTTACAAAGATCGGGTACCGCCGCATCGACCGTTCAAACCACAACCTTGGCTCTGCTGATCGCTGCCTGCCTGTGGTTCACGCTCACTGGCGTTGCCGCGCACCATGGTTTCTTCAGCAACTTCGCCGCGCGACCTCCACGCCTGCTCTTCGCTCTAGGTCTGCCTGCTATCGCGCTGCTAATCGCCTGCTTAGTTTCACGCTCACTTACAGATGCCATCACCAACACGCCCATAGCGTGGCTCATCTGTTTGCAGACGTTTCGTATCTTCGTCGAGCTACTCCTATGGCGTGGATACAGGCTCGGCGCCATTCCCATGCAGATGACGTTCGAAGGACGAAACTACGACATCCTTCTTGGCTTGAGTGCGCCGCTCATGGGATGGCTCTGGAATCGAACACATAAGCGCTACGTTGCCATCGTGTGGAACGTCATCGGACTCGTACTCTTGTTGAACATCGTGCTGATCGCCGTTCTTTCGATGCCAACCTCTTTCCGCGTCTTTACGGAAGGCCCAGCAAACACGTTGCTGACCCAGTTCCCTTTCATCTATCTGCCCGCTGTGCTTGTGCCCGTAGCCTACACAGCCCACGTACTTTCGCTGCGGCAACTGTTTCGTCGCGATAACGCATGAAGCTGTCTACTTCTAAAACAAGCCCAAGCAGGCACACTCATTACAGAACGATGACAAGAACGTTCTTGGCCATAGCGCAGCGTCACGTATACTGATGGCTGATCGACGAATTCGGTCTGGTTCTTCATTGCTTGTTCTGGCTTTTCGCGCTACTCGCAATCAACTTCCAAATTGCGTTCAGCGGTACATCTTACAAAAGCACAGCAAGGAACAACACAATGGAACAAGGCACAGTTAAGTGGTTTAACGACACCAAGGGTTTCGGATTCATTAGCCGCCAGAGCGGCGACGACGTATTCGTCCACCACTCCGCCATCAAGAGCAACGGCTTCCGTTCGCTGCAGGAAGGCCAGGCCGTTCAATTCGACGTGGTCAAAGGACCGAAGGGTCTGCAAGCAGAAAACGTTCAGGCGCTCTAATCCACACCTCTGAGGCCGGTCGAAATGACCGGCCTTTTTCTATTTGGAAGCACGCTCTCATGCCAGTGGTCCGGTTCCTACGAGCCTTTCGCCTCCCTAAGCAGACCAATGACCAACGAACGGCGTCCGCTAGGCCTGTTCTGCCGCTACGCAGCTGCGGAAATATCCCAGCGACTTCGCAAGGCCTTCACGCAGCGACACCTTCGGCGACCAGGCGAGCAGCGCTTTAGCTTTCGAGATGTCCGGCCGGCGCCGCGTAGGATCGTCCTGCGGCAGCGGCTTGAAGACAATCTCGCATTCTGACCCGATCAATGCCTGCACTTCCCGCGCACATTCCAGAATCGTCCATTCATCCGGATTCCCAATGTTCACCGGATCGTGCTCCTCTGATTTCGACAGGCGAACAATGCCTTCAATCAGATCTGACACATAACAGAAACTCCGCGTCTGCAAACCGTTTCCATAGATCGTGAGCGGTTCACCCCGCAGCGCCTGCATCATCAGATTTGAGATCACGCGCCCGTCATTTGCCTGCAGCCGCGGCCCGTACGTGTTGAAGATCCGTACAAGATGCGTGTTCACGCCGTGATACCGCTGATAGGCTGCTACCGCCGCCTCGGAGAACCGCTTTGCTTCGTCGTAGACGGACCGCGGCCCAATTGGGTTCACATTTCCCCAGTAGGTCTCCACCTGAGGATGCACCTCGGGATCTCCGTAGCACTCCGACGTCGATGCATGGAGATATGCGGCGCTGTACCTCTTTGCCAATTCCAGCGTATTCAGAGTTCCCGCAGAACCCACCAGCAGCGTCTCAACGCCCAGCCGCATGTAATCAATGGGACTTGCAGGAGATGCGAAGTTGAAGACGCCATCTACCCGGCCCACATCAAACGGCTGGCAAATGTCTCGCTCTTCGAACTGGAATCGTGGCTCGCCGTGCAGGTGAGCAAGGTTCGCGTTATTGCCGGTCGCAAAGTTATCCACTCCAACAACATCATTGCCTTCGGCTAAGAGCGCGTCGCAGAGATGCGACCCAAGGAAGCCGGCGGCTCCGGTGACGAGAATCCTTTGTGGCGGCATGTGTTCCTTCTTATGGCGGCGCGCTTTCGACAGCCAAGTTACACGAGCGCAAACGCTCTCACAATCCTAAGCCAGGTCATTCTGCAGACTTCAGCAAAAGCTAAGCGTCCGCTTCATCGTTACGGCGCAGAGCAGACCTGACCTGTCTGCCTCGCAGCAACATTCCGCGCGGGTATCGGGTGCGCCGTAAACTTCCTCGTGCACGTCGAAGCTCCATCCATAGCTGTTGTGTATTGCTCGCTCAGTCATTGTTCAGCCGTGTTGTTGGCGCGCTTCGTCCAGCCGATTTTTCTTCTGTAGCATCCAAACACATGGGAAGGGAAAATCGTATGATTTCGAACAAATTCGTTCTGACGACTGCTCTGCTGACCTTCGGCTTGACTGCCCTTGCGCAGGATTCCACTCAGCCGCAAGACAAGCCTGCGAAGCACCATGGCAAGAGTGCGGCCGGCGAGTACGGAAGCGGCGTCGGTAGTGCGGGTAAAGGCGCTGCTGGCGGTGCGGGAAACGCTGCGGCGGGCGCGGGTAACTTCGCAACGTTGCATCCTGTAAAGGGAACAGAGGACGTCGGTAAGGGCACGAAAGACGTGGGTGTTGGAGCGGCGAAGGGCACCGGGAAAATTGTCAAAGGAACAGGCAAGATCATCACCCATCCGTTCTAAAACGTTCTGAGGTTCTGCGACGGCTGGATTTAAGGCGTGAACGCGGCTCTCGAACTTCCCTGACGAAAGCGTGAGCATCCGATTACAGCAAGTCTTCAACTTGAGGGCACGCTGTACGGTTGCTTCTACATACGCCGGGACTCAATTGCAACGGACAGTCCGGCCCGGTAGACTGGGTGGGTCGGCCATAGCGGAGAGTTGGCAGAGCCCGGTTGAATGCACCTGACTCGAAATCAGACATAGTCGCAAGGCTATCGGGGGTTCGAATCCCTCACTCTCCGCCACTTCTAGTTCTCTCCGCCCAAGTGCGATCCCATTTGCGACCGTTTTTCCATAGAAACGTCCAATAGGTGACACTTCCATGGTATCCCCATTTCGTTTCGGCGTGCTCGGCGGATACACTTGGAGGAACTCACTGATCTGCCGGTCTCGCGCGGAGGTTTGTAAAGCCGCACCGGTGTTCAGTCCTCTCCGTTGCATGTCATCGCAGCGGCCGGCCATGGCTTATTCATTCGCTCCCCGCGCTGCCTGGCGGAGCGGGGGCGGCGGTTCGAAGGGGGAGCATGTTCGAACGCTATACCGAGAAGGCGCGTCGCGTAATTTTCTTTGCGCGCTACGAAGCGAGCCAGTTTGGTTCGCCTTACATTGAAACCGAACATCTCTTGTTGGGGCTGCTGCGCGAAGACAAAGCGTTGACCAACCGCTTTCTGCGCTCGCATGCATCCGTTGAATCCATTCGCAAACAGATCGAACAGCACACCACCGTTCGCGAGAAAGTCTCCACCTCTGTTGACCTGCCACTCTCCAACGAATGCAAACGCGTACTCGCATACGCCGCCGAAGAAGCCGAGCGTCTCTCCCATAAACACATCGGCACGGAGCACCTCCTCCTTGGCCTTCTTCGCGAGGAGAAGTGCTTCGCAGCGGAAATACTTACCGAGCGAGGACTCAAGCTCTCCTCTATCCGTGAAGAACTGCAACGCACAACGCAGGACAAGCCACAGGGTTCCAGCTCCGCCAGCACAGGCGGTGGCAAGCAGCGAGGGCAGCAGCAGGAACAATCTTTGCTGGCGGAATTCTCCCGCGACTTGACGCAAGCCGCAACCGATGCGCAGCTTGACCCTCTCGTAGGCCGCGACGGCGAGTTAGAGCGTGTCATTCAAATTCTTTGCCGTCGAACGAAGAATAATCCTGTACTCATCGGCGAACCCGGCGTAGGCAAAACAGCAATTGTGGAAGGCCTTGCGCAGAAGATCGCGGATGGTGAGGTGCCCAGCTTCCTCGCCGACAAACGAGTCCTGTCGCTTGATCTTTCGCTCATCGTTGCAGGTACCAAATACCGTGGTCAATTTGAAGAGCGCCTGAAGACCATCATGAAGGAACTGATGGAGAATCAAAACTCCATCGTCTTCATTGACGAGCTCCACACGCTGGTCGGCGCAGGTTCCGCAGAGGGCTCATTAGACGCCGCGAACATCCTCAAACCGGCCCTCAGCCGCGGCGAGATTCAGTGCATCGGCGCAACCACACCCGCTGAGTACCGTAAATCGATCGAGAAGGACCGTTCACTCGAGCGGCGCTTCCAGGCTGTGAAGGTTCCTCCTCCGAATGAGGAAGACGCAATCAAGATCATCATGGGAATCCGCGAAAAGTACGAAAAGTTTCACGCCGTCAGCTACACCGACGACGCGATCACTTTCTCCGTCTCCCACTCGAACCGCTACATCCCGGATCGCTTTCTTCCCGATAAGGCTATCGATTTGATCGACGAAGCCGGTGCGCGGGTCAAGCTTCGCCAGACCACTCTTCCGGAAGAATTGACGGAGGTGCAGAAGCGCATCAAGTTCATCGTGCATCGAATGGAAAACGCCATCGCGAATCACGAGTTCGAGAAAGCGCGCTTCTACTCCGATGAGGAGCGTAAAGAGCGAGAGAATCTTCGTGCGTTGCGTGACAAGTACCACCTGGACGAGTCCAGTTCAGGTATCGTGACTCGCGAAGACATCGAGGAAGTTGTGTCGCGCTGGACCGGCGTTCCCATCACCTCGATCAAAGAAGAAGAGACCCAGAAACTTCTTCGCGTTGAGGAAGAGCTTCACAAGCGCATCATCGCGCAAGACAAGGCAATCTCTGCCTTGGCTCGTGCCATCCGCCGCTCACGAGCCGGCCTCAAGAATCCAGCTCGCCCCATCGGAAGCTTCTTGTTCCTCGGACCCACGGGTGTCGGTAAAACTGAAGTCGCTCGGACCCTCGCGCAGTTTCTCTTCGGCTCGGAAAAGGCGCTGATTCGCTTCGACATGTCCGAGTTCATGGAGAAGCACAGCGTCTCCAAGCTGATCGGCTCGCCTCCAGGCTATGTGGGCTATGAGGAGGGCGGTCAGCTCACAGAGCGTGTCAAGCGCAGTCCATACTCTGTTGTGCTTCTGGATGAAGTCGAAAAGGCGCATCCAGATGTCTTCAATCTTTTGCTGCAGGTCTTTGAAGATGGACAACTGACCGATGGCCTGGGTAACACTGTCGACTTCAAGAACACGATCATCGTCATGACATCGAACATAGGCGCCAAGCACCTGATGAAGCGAGAGAACCTCGGCTTCCAATCGAGCAAGGACGAGGTTGTGCTCGAGAAGATGCAGGAAATGGTGATGAGCGAGGTGAAGCGCACCTTCAACCCTGAGTTCATCAACCGTCTTGACGAAACCATTGTCTTCACCGCGCTCTCTGATTCCGACCTGATGCAGATTCTCGAACTGCTCGTACAGCAACTCAATACGAATCTCGTTCACAAGGCAATTACGCTGTCGGTTCAGGACGATGCAAAACGCTGGATTCTTGAGAAGACCCTGACTGATCGCAGTTACGGTGCACGGCCACTGCGCCGAGCGCTGCAGCGCTTCATCGAGGATCCACTCTCAGAAGCTCTCATTGCCGGACTGATCGCGGAGCGGCCGGCGTTCCTTGAGGTCTACCTCGAAAACAACCAGTTGCATTACCGTCCGGTCGCGGCAGAAGGCGAGGAGAAGGCCACCGGTCTCGCCCTGACAACCGTCTAGACACCCAATAGGCGCGAAAAGCCCTGGCATAAGCCAGGGCTTTCTTGCGGCAATCCAGCTCGTCGTTAGACCAGCTTCTGGGCAGCCTTCGCAGCGGTCTTGTAAGTGTCGGCAACCGTGTCAACAGCTTCCCCAAACTGGCCACGGCTCTTCTCAATGAACTTCTGAGCCTCTTTGCTCAAACGTTCCGCCTGTTCCTTGAGGTAATCCGTCGCATCTTCTAACGCATCGCCTGCATCATCCAATCCACGTTTGAGCTTCTTACGGGTTTGCGCGCCCGTTTGCGGTGCGTACAGAAGTGCTGCGACTCCACCGGCAAGTGCTCCAATTCCTAAAGCGATCCAAAACTCTTTGTAGCGCATATGTTCCTCCGTGCAGAACAAGTTTCAGACATTTAGGATTCGACTCGATTGCAGCGGGTTGCGCGCTGCTCTCATCTTACGAAGGGCTTCCGTCCGTCCGCCTGGCGGCAAACTCCTGAGGAGTCGGAATAGGCTCTAAGTTCCTTCCAGCAAACATGTCGGCAAAAAGAGCAAGCATCTCTTCATGTATTTTGCCGTTTGTTGCAAACACTTCCCTGCTGTCCAATGTGAACCTGCTTCCATCGAAGTGCGTCACCACACCGCCGGCCTCTTCGATAAGCAGATACCCAGCCGACGTGTCCCAGGCATTCAACTTGAACTCCCAGAATCCATCGAGTCTCCCCGCGGCGACATAGGCCATATCCAATGCCGCCGACCCGGCTCGACGCACACCATGGGAACGTAGTGTGAACTCCTGATAAAAATGCACGTTCGGGCTACGGTGCCGCTTGTGGCTGGGAAAACCGGTAGCGACCAGTGATTCCTGAAGAGTGCTTGTCTTCGAAACGTGTATAGGCCTGCCGTTCAGCGTCGCTCCGGCACCGCGTTCAGTGGAAAACATCTCATCGCGCAGCGGATCGTAGATCACACCGGCAACCATCTCCCCATCTTCGTCCCGAGCCAAATTCGCTGCTCGTCGTTCGCACCCGAGGACAACACAAAAGACAGGAAATCCGTGGGCGAAGTTCGTTGTCCCATCCAGGGGATCGATGTACCAGCGATAGTCACTATCCAGCGCCTGCCGGGTGCCCTCTTCGCCGAAGATGCCGTGACTCGGAAAGGCCTCCCGTAGACGCTCGGAGATAAGTCGTTCGCTGCTGCGGTCCGCCTCCGTGACGAGATCGACATCACCCTTATATTCGGTCACAACACCCTTTGCGTAGAACTCGCGCAACAAGGCACCAGCTTCGCGCGCGATCTCTTCCACCTTTGCAACCAGCTCTGCCAAACGCGTCTCCCGCTATCTCGCCGTCACTTCGTCATGGCTTCCAACGTTGCTGATACCCACGCCGCCGTGTTCCGTAATTGTGCGGATCTGCGATTTGTACACGAACAGGTTCGGCTTGCCTTCGCGCGTGAGGCGGATCATCATATCGTCGAAATATTCGATCCATCCCGTCACAATTTCGCCGTCACGCAGTTTCATCGCTACCTGAACGTGCCGCTCGCTCAGCGACTTCAGATACAGGCTCTCTTGGCCTGTCTCTCCCGATGGAGCCCCTTTTCCCTGCCGCTTTCTCGTCGTCATACCTTCGATTGTAAGGGTTGCCGTTTAGCGATTTGCGTAATACCCGGTTCGATACCGCAACGAATAGCCGCTTTGCACTTTATCGCTCTTCAACTCCACGTGGATGTGCCGAAGGCCCGAGCTATCGTGACCGTGCTGTGGAGCATAGTAGGCAAGAACATACTGCGTGCGAAGGTCGTCGGAAAGATGCTGAAAGGCTAGTGCAAGGTCACGCTTGGTTTCCACGTAGTAATACTTCCCGCCTGTATCGCTCGACATCTGTATGAGTGCGTGTTCCCCGCCGGTGTTGCGGCCGGCATCCGCGGCCACAGGAACAATGATCAGCGAGTACACCATCGCACCTGCGCGTTGAACCTGCTCAAGCGCTGCGTCGTAGCTGCCGTGATGCGTGGTGTTCTCGCCATCCGTAATGAGCACGAGCACGCGCCTCTGTTCCGGCTTTGGGGTAACTTCACTCATGCGCTGGCCGGCCAGGTAGATCGCGTCGTACAGAGCTGTTGCATCTCCGTGCTTTATACCGCCCAGGCCGCTTTCAATGCGCTTTGGATCGTTTGTAAAACTCACGAGTTCATCAACGTCATCTGCGAAGTCCATCAAGTCGATAGAGTCCGGTGGCCGCAGGATCGACTTCACAAAATTCTTCGCCGCATCCTTCTCTAAACGCTCGTCATTAAAGACACTCTCGCTCGCATCGATGGACATCACCATCTGCAGCGGCGTAGACGATTCGCGCTCAAAGATCGCTATCTTCTGTGGCTTGCCGTCTTCCGTGATGGAAAAATCATCGGCGGTCAGGCCCGAAACCGGCGCTCCGTGCGAGTCAACGACATTCACAGCCACCGTCACGAGGCGGCTCTCAACACGGATCACCGCTGTGCCATCTTCGCGCCTCTCAATGGGTGCGGGCGCTTGTTCTTGAGCGCGCGCCGACAGTACGCCAGGAAGCAGCAAAACTGCGAGCCCGAGAACAACGGCCTTCATCCCTCTACTCCTAAAACTTCCTCAGGAAACGGCTCTCCGTCCGCCCAAACTGCGCCATCGACAAATTGTTCTCGCTTCCAAATCGGAACGGTCTTCTTCAGCGTGTCGATCACCCAGCGGCAGGCATCGAATGCAGCACCGCGATGTGCAGAAGCGACAACGATGAGCACACTGGTTTCGCCGATCATTAATCGCCCAAGGCGATGAACGATGCTCACTTCCCGCACGCCGAACTGAGCAATCGCTTTCGTCCTCAAATCCCGCATCAGGCTCAGCGCCATCTCCTCATACGCCTCGTAATCGAGGTGCAGTGTTTTTCGTCCGCGCGTATTGTCACGCACAATACCGTCAAATGCCACGATCGCTCCGTCGGCACCGTTCTTTGCCTCTTTCAGAAGAGACGCTGTATCGATGGGAGTTCTGGTTAGCTCAACGGCTCCCCTCAAACCACCGCTGACGGGCGGAAGAATGGCAACCTCATCACCATCTCTTAGGGTATGTTTCTTCGTCGCGTACTCCTGATTCACGGCCACAGCTACGGTGCCTAGAGTGGAGCCCGTAAATGTGCCGTCATCTACAAGAGATCGCAGCAACATCTCCACCGTTTCGTCCGCTTCGCAATCCCGCCACATGCCACCCTCAGGCAGCCGCTCTTTCAGCGAACCGAAAGCCAGAACACGCACGCGCATGGCTGTAAGACTCACTCACGAAGCATAACGTGAGTCGTTCAGTCGAACGGCTGGGAAGATGTCCTCTCACAGCTAATAACGCGCACTTCAACGCGCCTTCTTAGAGGCAGTTCTCGCGCGTGAGCTTACTTTTCTGGGCCAACTGCCTTCGAGCTTCTCTTCGCCGCCGTCTTCTTCGCAGCCTTCTTTGCGGAGGATTTTTTGCCTGCGGACTGCGTCTGCGTAGCGTGATATTGCTCCAGCAACTTGTTACCCTTTGCGGCAAGCTTCTTCGCTCCAGCCATGTCCTTTGGCACGGGCTCACCCCAGGCATGGGCACTCAGCGCCAAACGCGTCGGCTTGCCTTTCTCGTCCTGCATCGGACCGCGCGGATTTGCAAAATGCCTGCGGAGAAAAGATCCCTTGCGCTTCATCTTCTCGGGTGTGTCTGCACTCCCAGTTACACCCGGCTTGAGATTGCTTCCCTCGCTGCGCTTGAAATACTCGCGTCCTTTGGCAGTAAGTCCGCCCTTGGGATTCTTTCCTTCTTTGGGCATGCTTTTCGTTGTAGCTTTGTTCGGTGCAGCAGCACTCTTCTTCGCTGACACTTTCTTCGTGGCCATAAGACACTCCTCCTATGTCTAGGAGGGCCTACCCCATGACGAGGTTTGCCGTCATCGCAACATCAGTCGCGCCACATCAGTTTGCTGAGACGCTGAAGAAATCACGTCTCCCGGTTCCACGCTGCGATATACTCGCGGCTATCGAATCGAACCAAAAATAGAAAGCAGTTCAGGAGAGACCATGTTCAAGGGATTTCGTGATTTCATCTTGCGCGGCAACGTGATGGACCTGGCCGTCGCCGTGATCATCGGCGCTGCGTTTACGGGGATCGTCACAGCGCTGACGACGAACATCATCAATCCGCTCCTGGGTGCGGTCATCGGCAAGCCAAACTTCGACTACCTCGTCGGTCACATCAACGGCGGTGTCGTCGAGTACGGTAAGTTCCTCACAGCGATTGTCAACTTCTTACTGATAGCAGCCGTTGTCTACTTCCTCCTCGTTCTGCCCACGCAGTACCTGCTCAAGAAATTCAATCCTCCCGTCGCTGCAGAGCCCACCACGAAGCCCTGTCCGCAGTGCCTCGGCGACATCCCCGCGTTGGCTACACGGTGCAAGTTCTGCACGCAGCCTGTTTAGTTTTCTGAACATCTTTCGGAGGTTCCGATGAGTCGTCTTCGCACGGCCGCAGCTTTTTCTTTCCTTGCATCCATAGCTTCCACTGCGCAAACGGCGCCGCAGGTTGCACCCGGCAAGGTCTTCGGTTACAGCAATTTTGCGCAGCAGGCCCGCTGGGATGCAGCCTTCATGGCCGTTCCGGATCCAAAACTCGCCGGTGAACATCTGAAAAAGCTCACGGCTGAGCCACATTGGGCTTCCTCTCCCGAGGATTACAAAACAGCCGAGTACGTCGCTTCCAAGTTCAGAGAAGCCGGTCTGCACACCGACATTGTTCCGTACAAGGTGCTCCTCAATAAGCCGGTGAAAATTCAAATCGAAGCCTTCACCGCGGACGGGAAAAAACTGATGTCAGGACCGACCCCGGAGCACGTCGATCCTACGGCCTATGGTGGCGATCCATTCCAGGATGATCCACGTATTCTTCCTGCGTTCAATGGCTCTTCAGCTTCTGGCGATGTCACAGCCGATGTTGTCTACGCGAACTACGGCACGCTTGCGGATTTCAAGAAGCTCGACGAGTTGCACGTCAGCGTGAAGGGCAAGATTGTTCTTGTTCGCTACGGCCACAACTTCCGCGGTGTAAAGGCGTATATTGCGCAGCAGTACGGCGCCGCCGGCCTTCTCATCTATTCCGATCCCGTGGATGATGGCTACGCGAAGGGTGACAAATATCCGCGTGGCCCGTGGCGGCCGGATTCTGCCGTGCAGCGCGGCAGCGTGCAGTTCCTTCCTCTGTACTCCGGCGATCCGGAAACGCCGGGAGTTGCCTCCACCCCCGACTTGCCCGATTCCAAGCGCATCACCGATCCCGCCAAGCTGAATCAGCCTTCAATCCCGGTAAATCCGCTTTCGTATCAGGATGCGGCACCCATCCTGCAAGCGCTGGAGGGTGCATCCACTCCGCGGGAGTGGCAGGGTGCGCTGCCGTTCAATTATCACCTTGGGGGAACGGGTGCGGTGAAGGTGCACATGCACCTCGAGCAGGACTACAAGCTGCGCACTATTTGGGATGTCATCGGAACCATCGACGGCACCGATCCAGCGGAGAAAGATAACTGGGTTGTCGCCGGCAACCACCGTGATGCCTGGGTCTACGGTGCTGTAGATCCGAATAGCGGAACAGCCGCCATGCTGGAAGCAGTTCATGGCCTTGGCGTTCTGCTGAAGCAGGGCTGGACGCCGAAGCGGCGCATCGTCATCGGCAGTTGGGACGCCGAAGAAGAAGGCCTGATGGGTTCTACCGAATGGGCCGAAGACCATGCCGAGCATCTCCACCACGCCGTCGCCTACTTCAACACAGACGTAGCTGTCTCCGGCCCGGCCTTCGATGCAGCAGCGGTTCCCTCATTGAAGGAATTTGTCCGCGATGTGACGCGCCAGGTGCCAAGCGCAAAGGGTGGCACCGTTTACGAGCAGTGGCAGAAGTCACAGGCAGAGAGCCCCAACCGCCGTGGGACGGCAGCGAACCCATTCACGGCTCCGTCGAACGCTCCTGAAGGCAACGAGGCGGTGCACGTGGGCGACCTAGGCTCGGGTTCGGACTACACACCCTTCATCCAACACCTCGGCGTGCCCTCTACCGACATCGGATCGAGCGGTCCCTACGGCGTCTATCACTCGGTCTTTGACAACTACAACTGGTTCATCAAGAACGCTGATCCCACATTCGTGTATGAGCAGCAGATGGCCCGCGTCTTCGGCCTCGAAGTGCTGCACATGGCAGACGCGGACGTGTTGCCCTACGACTATCGCCTCTACGGCAAAGAGATCATCCGTTACCTGGACTCTGAGAAGAAACACGCGACAGAGATGAGCGTCACGGCCGACTTCACAAAAGCGACTGCCGCTGCGACGCGTTTCGCCACAGCCGGCGACGCCGTGTACTCCATTCAGACCGGTTCACCGGCGAATGCTGCCAAGCTCAACGCATCACTGCGGGACGCCGAAACCGCCTTGCTCAACGAGCAAGGTTTGCCGAAGCGTCCCTGGTTCAAACACACCATCTATGCACCCGGCGAATACACCGGCTACGCCGCGGTGGTGATCCCTGGCGTTACGGAAGGCATCGACGCGAAGGACAACGCGCGTACCCAGTCGCAACTCAATGCCCTCGCCGATGCACTGAACCGGTCGGCGACCGTTCTCGAAAGCGCCGCAAGGTAAGTTGCTTGTCAAAAGAAGAGGGTCCGCGTTAAGCGGACCTCTTCTTTGGATCGTGCTCACGCTTAGCGAAGCGCCATTTGTTCTGTAACGATCTGCGTGAGGTCAACCTTCTTCAGTCCGTGCACCTCTTCGTTGTACTTATCGACCTTCGACGACCAGTTCATCGAGCAAAACTTTGGCCCGCACATGGAGCAGAACGCCGCTTCCTTGTAGTAGTCGTCCGGCAGCGTCTCATCGTGCATCGACCGGGCGGTATCTGGGTCGAGCGACAGCGCGAACTGCGTATCCCAATCAAACGTATAGCGCGCGTGTGAGATCGCATCATCGCGATCTTGCGCACCTGGACGGTGCCGAGCGATGTCAGCAGAGTGCGCGGCAATCTTGTACGCAATAATGCCGTCCTTCACGTCCTTCTCATTCGGCAAACCAAGGTGTTCTTTCGGCGTGACGTAGCAAAGCATCGCCGCACCGTGCCATCCGATCATCGCCGCACCGATTGCCGACGTAATGTGGTCGTATCCAGGAGCGATGTCTGTAACCAGCGGCCCAAGCACGTAGAAAGGCGCGCCATCGCAAAGCTCGACTTCCTTGTCGACCTGCTCCTTGATCTTGTCCATCGGTACATGGCCGGGACCTTCGATCATCACCTGGACATCGTCTTTCCAGGCCTGACGCGTCAATTCGCCGAGCGTCTTCAACTCGGCAAACTGCGCTTCATCGCTGGCATCGGCCACACAGCCGGGACGAAGTCCGTCCCCAAGCGAATAGCTGACGTCATACTTTGCCAGCACCTTCGTGATGCGGTCGAAGTTCTCATATAAGAAGTTTTGTTTGTGGTTTGCTGTCATCCATTGCGCGAGGATCGCGCCACCGCGGCTGACGATGCCCGTGATGCGCTTCGACACCATCGGCACATATTGGATCAGCACACCGGCGTGAATCGTAAAGTAGTCGACGCCCTGCTGCGCCTGCTCCTCAATCACTTCGAGGTACATATCGATGTTCAGATCTTCCACGCGCTTCACACGGCTCAGCGCTTCGTACAGCGGAACAGTCCCTATCGGCACCGGCGAATGGCGGAGAATAGCTTCGCGGATCATCGGAATATCGCCGCCGGTAGAAAGATCCATTACCGTGTCAGCGCCGTAATGCACCGCGGTGTGCAACTTGCGAAGTTCTTCGTCCACATTCGAAACAAGCGCCGAGTTGCCGATGTTCGCGTTGATCTTGCAAAGTGAACCTACACCGATGCACATCGGTTCGAGTTCCGGATGATTGATATTTGCCGGGATGATCATCGTTCCCTTGGCGATCTCGTCGCGAATGAACTCTGGCGCTAGCTTCTCCTTGTGCGCGACGAAAGCCATCTCTTCGGTGATCAGGCCTTTACGCGCGAAGTGCATCTGGCTCATGTTCCAGTCGCCGGTGCGGGCAGCTTCTTCCTTGCGCTTGACGACCCAATCCTTGCGCGGCATTGGCACGCTGTACTGCGTGTCGTGCTGGTGGCTGTTGCCGTTTGCGTGATTACCGTTCCCGTTACTGTCCATTGCTTCTGTTCTCCTGCGCGCAAGCGGCGGTGGCTCGGCCTTTTCTTTCAGTTGTTAACGCCAAAGTATACGCCGGACGCACATGCGAAGGCCCTCTCGCCAAACCTCTCGCAAAGGTGCTTGATAGATTGGAGAAGTGTCTCAGAGCCCGATTCCTTCGCAATCACTCCCCATAGGTTTTCGCTGGTCGGCAGTCAGAGCAGGCATTAAGGCAAGCGGCAAGCCTGACGTGGCGCTCGTCGCGTGCGATGGCGGCGCGAATGCTGCCGCCATGTTCACGAGCAACCAGGTCGTCGCCGCGCCGATTATCGTCGGCCGCAAGCATCTTGTCGCAAGTGGTGGCCGCGTCTCCGCCGTGCTTGTGAATGCGGGCAACGCAAACTGCGCTACCGGGCAGCCGGGCGTGGACGCCTGTCACAAGAGTTGCGTCGCGGTTGCCGACGAATTCGGCTGTGTCTTCGACGAGATTATTCCATCTTCCACCGGAATCATCGGAGTGCCGCTTCCTCTGGAAAAGCTTCTGGCAGCAATTCCAAACGCCAAGAGGGCGCTCGGTAACATGCCGGGAGACGCTGAAGCCTTCGCCACCGCGATCCTCACCACCGACACAAAGCTGAAAGTAGCGCGCGCTGAGTTCAGCGTTGGAAACAAGACAGTCCGCCTCTTTGGATGCGCCAAGGGAGCGGGCATGATCGGCCCGCAACTCGTTCCTCACGCAACGATGCTGGTCTACCTCTTCACCGATATCGCAGCATCTTCCCAGCAGCTGGCCTTGTTGCTGAAGCCGGCCGTTGAAGGAAGTTTCAATTCGATCTCCATCGACGGAGACACCTCAACCAACGACACTGTCCTCCTGCTGGCCAGCGGCCAAAGCGGCGTCGCAGCAGAAGTCGATGCAGCAGAGGCCTTCGAAGCCGCATTGCATCTTGTCTGCCGCTCACTCGCCCATCAGATCGTCGATGATGGCGAAGGCGTCACGCATGTCGTCACGCTGGAGATTACGGGCGCAAACTCAGACGCCGAGGCACACACCATCGCGCGTTCCATCGCAAACTCTCCGCTGGTAAAAACCGCCTGGTCTAGCGCCGACCCGAACTGGGGCCGACTCCTCGCGGCGGCAGGCAAGGCCGGAGTGCCCTTCGATCCAGCGCATCTCAGCGTCACCATCGGCGGCCTTCCCGTCTTCGAAAGCGGCACGAGAGCCGCACAATTCGATGAAGGGGCAACACACGAGGCCATGCAGGCGCGCGAGTACACAATCGCACTCGACTTCGGCACCGGCACTGGTTCCGCGCGGTTCATCACTTGCGATCTCACGCACGAATACGTCAGCATCAACGCCGACTATTCAACCTGAGTCGCGCCACGGGCCATCCAACGCTGCTGGTGGTGGCGCACAGACATTCACCGCGTTTATCGTAGATAGGACTTGTACTGCACAGAGGATGAACCATGGCCATGTTGGATGAAGCCGTAAAGCAGGACCTTACCGCCGAGGTCGCGGAGTGGATCGAAGCGTTCGATGAGGTTGTAGCCAACGACTGGGAGCAGGGCGCTGCTCTCCTCTCGGCGCTGCGCACACGCGCGCGCGAGGCCGGTGTTCCCGCCATCGGCGATGTCACGACGCCTTACCTGAACACCATTCCCAAGCATGACGAGGTTCCTTACCCTGGTGACCGTCCGCTCGAACGCCGCGTCGAAGCGCTGCTGCGTTGGAATGCTATGGCGATGGTGCATAAGCAGAACAAGTATGACCCAGGCATCGGCGGCCACATCTCCACCTACTCCTCGCAATGCACGTTGCTGGAAGTCGGCTTCAATCACTTCTTTCACGCAAAATATCCAAGTCAAGCTGGCAGTACAGCAGCCGATCAGCCCGGCGACTTCATCTACTTTCAAGGCCACGCTTCACCGGGCGTTTACGCGCGCGCTTTCCTCGAAGGCCGCTTGGATGAGCAGCGCCTCACCAATTTCCGGCACGAGCTACGTGATACCCCGGGTCTCTCGTCTTACCCACATCCCTGGCTGATGCAGGACTTCTGGCAGTTCCCGACCGTCTCCATGGGCATCGGCCCGCTGAATGCGATCTACCAGGCCCGCTTCATGAAGTATCTGGAGAACCGCGGACTCATTGAGAAAACAGATCGCAAAGTCTGGGCATTCGTTGGCGACGGTGAAACAGATGAAGTCGACACGCTCGGCGCCATTTCGCTCGGCTCGCGCGAAAAGCTCGACAACCTGATCTTCGTCATCAACTGCAATCTGCAGCGCCTCGACGGTCCCGTGCGTGGCAACGCCCGCATCATCGATGAGCTCGAAGCAACATTCCGCGGTGCAAACTGGAACGTCATCAAAGTCATCTGGGGTTCGGATTGGGACGAACTCTTCGCGCGCGATCACCAGGGCCTTCTGCTGAAGCGCATGGAAGAGTGCGTGGATGGTGACTTCCAAAGTTTCAAAGCCAAGGACGGTGCTTACCTTCGCGCCCAGTTCTTCGGCAAGTACCCTGAGCTGCTAAAGATCGTCGAGGACAAGACTGACGAAGAGCTTGGCCGGCTGCATCGCGGCGGTCACGATCCAGTCAAGATCTACAACGCCTATAAGCGTGCGCTCGAGCACAAGGGCGGTCCCACTGTCATTCTCGCCAAGACGGTAAAGGGCTACGGCATCGCGTCCGCGCAAGCCCGCAACGCCACCCACTCTGAGAAGAAGCTTACCGATGACGGTCTTGCCGCCTTCGTAAAACGTTTCGACATCCCGCTGCCGGAAGGTGCCGCCAAAGACGCGCAGTTCTACAAACCCGAACCAAACGATCCTGCGATCCAGTACCTGCAGGCACGACGCGCAGAGCTTGGCGGATACCTGCCTACGCGCGAAGTCCCGCCCAGCTCGCTCACCGCGCCGAAGCTCGACTTCTTCAAGACCTGGCTCGACGGTTCTAAGGGCCGCGCCATCTCGACCACCATGGGCTTTGTCAACCTGCTCAATGGCCTTCTGAAAAATCCAGACATCGGCAAGCTGATCGTTCCAATCATCCCGGATGAAGGCCGCACCTTCGGCTTCGAATCCGTGATGAAGCAGGTAGGCATTTACGCGCCCGAAGGACAGAAGTACGTTCCTCACGACGCGGACATGCTCCTTGGTTATTCCGAGAAAAAGGACGGGCAGATTCTTGAAGAAGGCATCACCGAAGCCGGCTCCATGGCGAGCTTCACCGCTGCCGGCACGGCGTACACCAACTACAAAGTACCGATGATTCCCTTCTACCTTTACTATTCGATGTTCGGCTTCCAGCGCATCGGCGACATGGCCTGGGCGTTCGCCGACTCACGCGGCAAGGGCTTCCTGATGGGCGGCACGGCCGGGCGCACAACCATGCTCGGCGAAGGCCTGCAGCATCAGGACGGACATTCGCCTGTTCTCTCAGGCACCATCCCCACATGCCTCACCTATGATCCTGCGTACGTCTACGAGATGGCAGTGATCATTCAGGACGGCATGCGCCGCATGTACGAAGCGGCGGAAAACTGCTTCTACTACGTCACGATGTACAACGAGGACTACCTCAACCCGCCGATGCCGGAAGATAGCGATGGCAGGATCCGCGAGGGCATTCTCCGCGGCATTTACAAATTCAAGTCGACGGAAAAAGGCCAGGCTCAGGCCCAGCTTTTCGGTTCCGGCCCAATCCTGAACGAAGTGCTCCGCGCGCAGCAGATTCTCGCTGAAAAATATTCGGTAGCCACAGACGTTTGGTCCGTTACCAGCTATGTTGAGTTACGCCGCGATTGCCTCGATACCGAACGCTACAACCGTCTGCATCCAGCCGAGAAAGAGCGCGTGCCATTCATTCTTGAGACTTTGAAAGGCGCCAACGGCCCGATCATCGCCGCTTCTGACTACATGAAGTCCATGCCGGATGGCCTTGCCCCTTGGCTCGGCCAACGTCTCGTCTCTCTCGGTACCGACGGCTTCGGACGCTCCGATAACCGCGAGCATCTCCGCCGGCACTTCGAGGTGGATGCGGAGTCCATCGTTGCTGCTACACTCTCCAAGCTCGCAAGAGAAGGTGCAATCAAGCCTAAGACAGCAGAGAAAGCCATCGCGGAGTTGGGACTTTCGTCGACTGGTTCAGGCGCCGCGCGCGCCTGAACTCCGCCTCCTGCTTTATCTGAAGGGAATCATCATTGGCTGAGAATCCTCTGCTTCCACATCGCAGGTTGATCGAACTCTATGAGCTGATGAAGAGCGTTCACAGCCTAAACGGCCGCCGCCCTGAGACTGCGGGGTACGAGGCCGTTCGGGCAGCGACGCTCATTCAAATGGAGGCGGGTGATGTTCTATGCCCGCGGAATGAAAACAAGAGCACTGCCGTGCTCTCAAAGCAAAACAAGAGGGGCCGCAAAGCAGAGTCTTCGCCATTTGGATCCAGCGAACAGCACGCACTCAGAGATCCCACTCTTCCTGACCTTGCTGCGCTCATCGCGCTTGGAATGAAAACCGCAGGCCGCAAGAACGTAGCCATCAGCATTACCAACCCCGACATCGCGGCGAACTGGACGGCTGTTCTGACCATGGCCCAAGCAGAACGTCTGCCGCTCATCGTGATCATTGCGGACCGCACAAGCCCGGACAAGAAGTTAGCGACAGACCTCACCTGGGACTCGATGAGCAGACTCGCAAGGAAGCTCAAGCTGCCTACTGTCGCAGTGGATGGCGAGGACGCAGTTGCTCTTTATCGCGTCGTTCAGGAGTGTATGCACCGCGCAAAGCATGGTGATGGACCCGCGCTCGTGTGGTGCTCCTACCTTGCAGAGACTTCGCAACACAAGGCTTCGCGCTCCATTGCCGGGATGGAGAGATATCTTGCCGTCCGTGGATTAGGTCCGCGAGCCGGAAAGTCCTCATAGAGTGCAAGTGTCGCCAAGCAGGTAGACTGGCATCATGTACCACCTCAGGTCTGGCTGTCTGCGAATGGGCTTCGTCCTTTTTGTTGCCTTCGCGTTCCAATCCGCACTCGGGCAGTCCGTACCGAACAATCCCGTACCAGCCACGCCGCAGCCCACAACGCCGCCCGCCTATCAGGACCCCTTAGAACAACCGCTGAACCTGAGTAAGCCCGCAGCACCCTCCCCGGCGCCTGCACCTGTCCCATCGACACCTGCCCTACCTGCACCAAACCCGGTTGTGCCCGTGCCGCCATCGGCTGCACCGACAACGGGGCTCATCTATCAAACGCCGCCGCCAAACTATCTTCCGGCATACGTTGATCCGCAGCAGTCCGAGCGTATCGATGAACTTGGGTCGAGCTACATACCGGTGGATAGCCCAATCTACCCAATGGCAATGCGCCTGTACTCACTCGGTTATCTCGACACCGCCTTCATCGGCATGAAACCGTGGACGCGCCGGAGCCTGCTGCACATGCTCAACGAGGCTTCTGCGGACATTGAAGACTACGGATCTGACGAGGCCATTGATACCCTCTCGAAGCTTCGCGCCTACCTTCTGGCAGAAGATCCGGGCCCGGGTTTCCAGCGCGGTTACGTCACTGGCGTGGAGTCGGTGTACAGCCGCCTCATGGGGGTCAAAGGACAAACGCTGCGCGACAGTTACCATCTTGGCCAGACGCTGGTGAACGACTATGGCCGGCCCTATGAGCCAGGCTTCAACAACGTCACCGGCTTTACATCGGTGAATGAGTGGGGCCGCTTCTCGCTCTACGCCCGCGGCGAATATCAACATTCGCCTGCTGGTCCGGGCTACTCGCTCGCACTGGCGAGTTCTCTTTCCTGCTCTGACTTCATCTGCCCCTTCGCGTCGCCCAACGCGCCGCAGGACACAATTCCCTACGGGAACACCGGCGTGCAGAATCCCTTCCGCTTGCAGGAAGCCGCGCTGTCCTTCCACGTGCTCGGCCACGAGATTAGCGGCGGCAAAACAGATGATTGGACCGGCCCGGCGCTCGGCGGCGCCTTCGGATGGAGCAACAATGCCGAGAACATCTACTCCTTCCGCATCAATCGCGTCGAGCCCCTGAACATCCCGCTCTTCTCCAAAATCTTTGGTCCAATTCGATACGACTTCTTCGTAGGCTCACTGAAAGGTCACACGCAGCCGAACGATCCCTGGGTACATCAGGAACAGGTTTCGCTACGACCTTACCGCGACTTCGAAATCAGTTTTCAAAGGACCGTCATCTGGGGCGGCAAAGGCCACGAACCCGTCACGCTACATACATTCTTCCGAAGCTTCTTCGACATCAACGACACAACAGCGCAGGAGAAAGAGTCAGCCGCGGATCCTGGAGCCCGCTTCACAGCCTTCGATTTTTCCTGGCGTCTTCCTTTCCTGCGCAGAAATGTCACGCTGTACACCGACTCCGAATCGCATGACGATGTCACGCCAGTGAGCGCTCCCCGGCGCGCCGCGTTCCGGCCCGGCATTGTGCTCAGCCAACTGCCGTATCTTCCCCGTCTGGAACTTCGTGTCGAGGGCTTCAACACCGACCCCGGCGTCAGGCCAAGCATGCTCGGCCACTTCCAGTATTTCGAAGACATTCAGAACCAGGGATACACGAACAAGGGCTTCATCTTTGGCGATTGGGCAGGCCGTGAAGGCAAGGGTGGCCAGGCGTGGCTTACCTATCACCTAAGCGGAAACGAGTGGGTGCAGGTGGAGTATCTAAATAAGAAAAATGCGAAGGATTTCATCGCCGGCGGCACCACGCAGAACCAGTTCAAGGTGGATGTCTTAAAGCGGCTTCGCAAAGACATCGAGCTCGATGCCTGGGTGCAGTACGAGAGCTGGAAAGCTCCGATCTATAAGACGGGTAGCCAAAGCGATACCGTCTTCGCAGGACAGGTCACGTTCTACCCGAAGCTGCACACGGCGAATCGCTTTCGCTAAGCCAATGAGGGTTTCCTAAGCGTGCACTGCCTCATGTGAAGGCGCCGCAGTCGAACGCCCGATACTCAGGTAGGTAAAACCGTTTTCCTGCATCACGACGGGGTCGTAGAGGTTGCGGCCATCAATCACGATCGGGTAACGCAAAGCGGCATGCATACGCTTGAGGTCTAGAGTCGCAAACTCCGGCCAGTCGGTCAGAATAAGCACAGCGTCAGCATCGTGGACAGCCTCGTCGACACTGCCACAGTAATTCATCACGTCGCTTGCAGGGATCGTCCCTTCCGCACGCTTCATGGCTGCTGGATCGAACGCACACACACAACATCCTTCGGCAAGAAGCATCTGCACCATCTCGATCGCCGGCGACTCACGAATATCGTCCGTGTCGCCTTTGAATGCCAGGCCGAGCACGGCAAGACGTTTGCCACGCAGCGTCCACAGAGCGGAACGCACCTTGCTGAGGAAACGCTTCTTCTGCGTCGCGTTGATCTTTTCCACTTCGTTCAGCAGGCTGAAGTCCACGCCCATCTGCGCCGCAACTGACCGGAATGCCGCGACGTCCTTCGGAAAACAGGACCCACCATACCCAATGCCCGGACGCAGGAAGCGTGGGCCGATGCGCGAATCGAGGCCAATGCCTCTTGCCACCTGCTCCACGTCGGCTTCCGCCGCCTCGCAAAGATTTGCAACAGCATTGATGAAGGAAATCTTCATCGCCAGGAAAGCGTTCGAGGCATGCTTGATCAGCTCCGCCGCCTTGGTGGACGTCTGCAGAAAGGGAGGAAGATCGGCGGCTGAGCGGCTACCGGGAACCGCGTCGGAGCGCTCGTAATAGGAGCCCGAGGTGAGGGGTTCATAGATGGCCGCCAGCAGGTTCGCGGCGGCTTCACTGTCCGCCCCTAGAACAATTCTGTCCGGATGGAGAAAGTCCTTGACCGCG
>CAJCIP010000047.1 GCA_903970445.1 Verrucomicrobia bacterium Tous-C9LFEB
CGCGCGCGACGCTCCGTCAGCGGCAGCGGGAGCGTCAGCTCGCCGCCGGCAAACAGCAGATCGAACGCCATGAAGACGACGGGGATCTGCTTGCGCAGGTCGTCCGAAACGACCTTGCGCCCGATGCGCTGGCCCATGATGGCGAACGGAAGAGCCTTGTCGGTGGCAAGGTCCCAGCCCATGATTTCGCCGTCGAGGATGAGCGGCTCGGTGACACCATGGAAAGCTTCTTCAATTTCCGGGAAGCTGTGGGTGACGTCTTCGCGGTTGCGCGAGTAGATGGCCACGCGGCCGGGGTTGGCGGGGTCGCCACAGTGAACCTGCGCGCGCATGCCGTCGTATTTGTCTTCAAGGAAGGCGTGGATGGGCGCGGGGTCAGTCGGTGCGCTTTCGGATGGGGCTTTGCCCGTAGCGAGGGCGGCGGTAATCTCGATGTCTTCGGCCATGCCTTCTTCGGCGGCGTCTTCAGGGAGCGTGTCGAGCGTGGCGGCGGCTTTTTGGGAGGCTCGCTTTTTGGGCTTCGGTTTGGTTGCGGCTGCTTTCTTCGGCTTTTCCGTGAAGCGGTCTACGGCTTCTTCGGGCGTGTCGACAGGCGAGGCCAGCATGAAGCCGAGGGGATGGAAGAGTGTCATGCGAGCCTCGGCAAGCGTGCCTTGGAACGCGCGAACCACGGAGCGCGCGAGGTCGGCTTCCAGCATGACGGCGTTGCGCACGTCGGCGACGCCAGCTCCGGCGGCTTCGGCTATCGCTTCTTCGACCAGCGACTGCTTCACGCCGATACGCATGTCGCCGAGCATGAGCTTGAGCAGGTATTTGGCTTCCAGCGCGGTCGCGCGGCGGAGCAGGACTTCCATTGCGGCGAAGCGCGCGGCGGTAGAGCTGGCTGAGGCCATCGCGTCGAAGGTATCGGAGACGTCATTGAGTGTGAGCGTCGCTGTTGCGGGGGCTTTGCCGTACGGCGGCGCGAGTACATCGTAGGCGGCCGCGCCCAGGTCGCCGTGGCGCCGGTAGGCTGCGGTAAGCGCGGCGTCCGTTGCGCCAGAAACCTCTTTCACCGCGCGCGAGAGGATGGCGCCGCCGGCGTTGAGCTTGCGTGGATCGGCTTCGGAGTAGGGCTGGCCGGCGAGGAAGAGGCAGAAGCGGCCTGCATCGGCGAGGGCTGCATCGGTGCGGCCAGCGGTGATTTGGCTGATGGCTTCGCTGATGGCGGCACGCTTCGCGAGGCGCGAGCCTTCGGTGGAAAGGTACTCGGCGAGCGTCGCGAGTTGGGCGAAGGAGGACACCGGTATGTGTTTTAGGATGCAGCGTATGACAAGTTGGGTATTGAGGGTTGTTGCGGGTCTGTTCTGGTCAGCTTCATCATGCGTCCAGGGCCAGCAAGATGCGGCAACCGTGCTCAGGAGCCTTGCCGAGCAGACGAAAGAGTACCAGCGTTCCATTCCTAACTTTACGTGTAATGAAGTTGTGACGACCAAAGTGAAGAAAGGAGACAAAGTGCTCCGCCGGATCGAATTCCAAGCGGATATTCGCGTTCAACGAAAAGAGGACAAGTCGCTCAATGAGACGTTCTGGATTACGAGCTACATGGGAAAGCTGACTCCGAACGGTGGAAAGTTTGAAGTACCTGTCTACATGGAAGGTGGGCTGGGACACGGTTTGCCCACCTTTTTCGCCGAGAAGTACCAGCCCTGTTACGACTACCGACTTGATGGAAACCGGATTAATTTTCGTACCCGTCCCGGCAGAAGCGCAGAGTGCCACGAAAAGGTGGACACGACCGGCTTCGGTCTGATGGATTCCGACGGAAAGCTGCTGTACGGCGAGATAAAGCGTCCGCCTGAAGAAGCCGATCACGAGCGCGAGGTGTCACTGGCTCGCATCGACTATTCCGATGTAAGGCTCAACAATCGTGTGTTCCGCATGCCGACGCACGTCTATGGAGAAGAGGTCCGTGGTGGCAAGTTGGGGACGTTTGACGCGTATTACACGAGTTGCAAACTGTTTGCAGCCAAGACGACCATCCGGCCTGGAGACGGTACTGATCCGCCTGCTCCATAGCGCATCGCAATGTACCGCGATACCATCGAATGAGAGCGATGTTGATGATGTGCAGCCCGGTGGGTTCTTCCCGCGTGACCTCTAACCGTCACGAGTTTCTATAGCTGCGCCACACCTCTGCCAAGTCCCTGTTTGAGAAATGAATATCTACAAATTCCTGGGCCATGAGCCCCGAGGACGATTGCCATGTTCGACAAGTTAGGCCAGATGGAAGAGCGCTACGAGGAATTGGGCCGCCAGCTCGGCGATCCGGCGCTGCTGAGTGATCAGAAGAAGTTTCAGGCTGTGGCGAAGCAGCATCGTGACATGGAGCCGATAGTCGAGAAGTTCCGGACGTATCGCAAGCTGCGCGACGCCATTGCCGAGGCCAAAGTGATGGCCGGCGAGAGCGATGCCGACATGCGTGCAATGGCGGAAGAAGAGCTTGCGGAGCTGGAGCCCAAGCTGCCGGTGGTGGAAGAAGAGCTAAAGGTGATGCTGCTGCCGAAGGATCCGAACGACGACAAGAACGTCGTGGTGGAAGTGCGCGCGGGCACGGGCGGCGATGAGGCCTCGCTCTTTGCGGCGGAGGTGTTCCGCATGTATCTGCGCTTTGCGGAACAGCACAAGTGGAAGGTGGAGATTCTTTCGGAGTCGCCGAGCGATGTTGGTGGACTGAAGGATGTCACGGCCATTTTTGAAGGCGACCGTGTGTACTCGCAGATGAAGTACGAGAGCGGCGTGCATCGTGTGCAGCGGGTTCCGGCGACGGAAACGCAGGGGCGTGTGCATACCTCGGCGATTACGGTAGCGGTGCTGCCGGAAGTGGAAGAAGTCGACGTGAAGATCGAGAACAAGGACCTGCGCATCGACACGTTCTGCTCTTCCGGGCCGGGTGGCCAGTCGGTAAATACGACGTACTCCGCGATACGCATCACGCATTTGCCGACGAATACGGTGGTGAGCTGCCAGGACGAGAAATCGCAGATCAAGAATCGTGAAAAGGCGATGCGTGTGCTCAGGGCGCGTTTGTATGAAGTGGAAGCGGAAAAGCAGCATCAGGCGCAGGCGGCGCAGCGCAAGAGCCAGGTAGGAACAGGCGACCGCTCAGAAAAGATCCGCACGTATAACTTTCCGCAGAACCGGTTGACCGACCATCGCATCGGGCTGACAAACCATCAGCTGGCGATGGTGATGGAAGGCATGTTGCAGCCGACGGTGGATGCGCTGATCGCGCATGATACGGCGGAGCGTCTGAAGGTAGAGACGGCTGCGTAAGCATCTTGTCTTCGGTTGTGGGGCATGCGTTATGAGCCGCGCCTTCAGCGCTCGATGTGTTTGTGCCCTGAACCCAGGCCTTACGGCCTGGGCTGAAATGAATCGGGCCTTTGGCCCTGCGAGCAGAGCGTCGTACATCCACAGAAGCTATCCGGAAGATAGGGCAGAGCGCCGCACATCCACAGAAGCCGTACATTCGAAGAACTTGTCTGAGCAGAGCGCTGTACATGCGAAGAACCTATCGAGGGCGGTCATCTCGCGAGACCTCGCAGCCTAATGTGATCCCAAGGCTCAGGCTCAATCGCTGGGCATGGACTCTCTCAGCTTCTTTGCGATGCCTTCAACCGACATTGTCTTGCTGAGTTCCTTTACTTCCTTGCTTCCTGCGACGTCGTTGAGGCCGATGCGTTCCGCAATGTCGCGGTTCATGCGGAGCAGCAGGGTGAGTTCGCGCTCGCTGAGCAGCAGCACCTGCAGCATCAGGTGCTCGCGTTCTTCGGAACGCTTGCCCGTGCGCAACTGCCGCATCAGCACAAAGCTGACGAGAAGAATCGCTTCCATGCCAACGAGTGTGCTCAGCAGGGAAAACGGTCTTGGATCGAAGTGGCGCAGATTCGGAAGATGGACTGTGTTCACGAACACCCAGAGGATGAAGACGCAGGTATGAGCGACCACGAAGCTGAAGCTGCCGACGAACACGGCGATGGAATCACCGGCGCGTTCGGCGGGTGTGCGTTTCGATAGAAACTCCTGCTCGTGCCGTGCGATGAGCTCGATGTGGTCCTGGATGTGTGTATTCGACATGGATTGCGCTCTGGCCTCATCAGAACCGAACAAACGGCGAGTAAGTTGCGGACGCGCTGATATTCTTCGCGCATGGTCCGATACATGCGAGTTTACGTGGCCGTTCTTGTTTCCGTTGCAGCGTGCGGAGCTGTGTCGCAGCGACCCTTCACCCTGCAGCAGGTGCTGAGCGCTCCTTACTCGACTGACCTGACGGTCGCGCCTGTCGGGGTTGAGTTTGCATGGGTAGAAAACGCAGAGGGCCGCCATAACCTGTGGGTCGGCGGCCCGGAAGAGCCGGCCCGACAGCTCACGCGTTACACGGAAGACGACGGGCAGGACATCGGTGGCATCGCATGGTCGCCCGACGGAAAATTCCTTGCCTTCACTCGCGGCGCGGAAAATGGCGCCAATGGCAGGCCGGCCAACCCGGCGCATCTACAGCCCGAGCCTGTCGTGCAGGTGATGCTGGTGAAGGCGGATGGAAGCGCGCCACCCGTATCGATTGCGCTTGGGCGCGCTCCGCTGTTTGCGAAGGATGGGAGTGCGGTGTACTTCCTGCGCGCGGGGCAGATATGGATGCAGCGGCTCGGCGCGGACATGAGCGCTTCAGGATGTAGGAGCGACCGGCCTGCGGAACCACAAACATCTGCGGAAGCGAACGCAAGAGACGTCAAAGGCGCAAATGTGCGCAAAGGGGATTGTGGTGAGCAGCTTGTTTTCGAGCGTGGAACTGATGCGCAGCTGACGCTTTCACCCGACGGCGCTCTGCTTGCGTTTGTGAGCCGGCGCGATCATGACCACAGCTTTATCGGTTTGTTCGATCTGCATGCACGTACGCTGACGTTTGTTGCGCCTTCCACGGGAAGCGACTTCGCGCCTGCGTTCTCGCGCGATGGAAAGATGCTCGCCTGGTTGCGAGGGCCGTATACCGAAGCGCCGGAGTTCGCGGCGAATCGGGGGTCGGCGTTGCCGTGGTCCATTCAGGTAGCGGACGTGATCACCGGGGCCGCGCATACAGCGTTCATGCCTGAAGCCAACAAGCCGGGCAGCGTGTTGCCGCATACGGCGACAGGCGAGCCGAAGGTGTGGTGGACGGCGGATGGACGCGTCGTGTTTTACAGCGAAGCCGATGGGTGGATTCATCTATACGCGATTGACGCGAAGAAGCAAACCGCACCGACGCCGCTGACACCGGGCGAGTTCGAAGTCGAAGACGCCATGCTCAGCGCTGATGGGCGGTCGATTGCCTACGCGTCCGACCAGTTGCCAACCGACGACCCGCACTTCGCGCAGAGCATGGCTGCCGGGAAGGCGGATACGACAGACACAGAGCGTCGGCATTTGTGGCGGCTTGATCTGACCGGGATGGGCAAGGCGCCACAGCGCGTTACACGCGGCACGGGGATTGAAGCCAGACCGCAGCTCAGCGCGGATGGAAGAGCGGTCGCTGCGTTGGTCTCGGATGCTCGGTTGCCCATGCATCCGGCGATGATTACAGAGGACGGCCACGCGACGCCCCTACGGCAGGATGCTGTGCCGCGTGACTATCCTGCAGCGGAGCTGAAGGCTCCAGAGCAGGTGTTCTTTCTTTCGGC
Organism: Verrucomicrobia bacterium Tous-C9LFEB; assembly: GCA_903970445.1. Classification (GTDB taxonomy): domain Bacteria; phylum Acidobacteriota; class Terriglobia; order Terriglobales; family Acidobacteriaceae; genus Granulicella. The sequence goes on from CAJCIP010000047.1 coordinate 5,697, forward strand.
AGACAAGCTGTTCAAGTTGCATGGGCAGTTGTTCTTGAAAGACAAGAAAGCAGATTCCTCCGCTGCGCTGCGGGCTGACACCCAAGGATTGATCGGGGTGGCGAAAGTCACAAAGCACCCGGCGATTCTCTTCTTTCACGGCGGCCCAAACCGCGAAATGCTGCTTGGCTATCCCAGCATGGAGTACTACTCGAATGCCTATGCGATGAACCAGTATCTTGCGTCACGCGGCTTCATCGTGCTGAGCGTGAACTATCGCTGCGGCATAGGGTATGGCCTGAACTTCCGTGAGTGCGAGCACTCGGGGGCCGATGGCGGAAGCGAGTACAACGACTTGCTGGGTGCGGCAGCCTATCTGCGCGCGCGTGCGGATGTGGACGTGCAACACATCGGCGTGTGGGGCGGAAGTTATGGCGGCTACTTCACGGCACTGGCGCTGGCGCGCAACTCCGATTTGTTCGCGGCTGGCGTGGACTTCCACGGTGTGCACGACTGGAATCAAGAGGACAACGCACCCGACTGGCTGCGCGGGACGTATGCCGAGCGCGACGCGATTGCAGCGAAGGCGCTGGCCAGTTCGCCGATGGCCGATGTAGACCGCTGGCGCTCGCCGGTGCTGCTGATTCATGGCGACAATGATCCCAACGTGGCGTACAAGCAGACGCCGCTGCTCGCCGATGCGCTGCGGGCGCGCGGTGTGCATGTAGAGGAGTTGATCTTTCCGGATGAAGTGCATGAGTTCTTACTGCATAGCGATTGGCTGCGGATTTACCAAGCCGAGGCAGACTTCTTTGAGCGAACGCTGGAACCGGGCAGCAGCGAAGCTTCGCCCGCGCGAACTCGATAGAATGAGAGGGCGACGTAATCGCCTCCTAAAGGACGACCATGAGTTTGATCACATCCGCTCCGGCGGCGCTTGAAACTGCTGCTCAGGCCGCCGGCCTGCACCTTACCGCAAATGAGCCGGGAACAGATTTCTCCGGCAATCCGACAGTGCGTTACACAATGGCGCTGCTCGCTGATCCAAGCAAGAACCGCACGCTGGAACTGAGTGAGAGCTTCGACCAGAACGACGCCCGGTTCGCCGATGCATTGAAGAACTTCTTTCTGGAGACTGCGACACGACTAAAGAATCCGCGGCCCGATGTTTTTCTTACCCTGCTTGGACTGCCGCTGAGCTTCGGTAAATTTGCCTGGCCTTTTCACGGTTCCACGTCCGGTGCAGACACCTCAATCGTGCATGGCGAGGTGCGACTGGAAGAAGGCGGCGAAAGCATTCTGCATGCGAAGGTGTCGGCAAGCCTGACACGGACGTTTGCCGAGGTGGTGCCTGCGTTGGAACAGCCGTTCGCGGAAGGCTTCATCTACAACGCAGTTCGCAAGACGCTCGACCAGGGCCAGCTGGAGTTGGTGAAGAGCGGCAACCGTCAGCCTGTTCCGGTGACGACGCGCTACTACTCGATGAAGCAGAACAAATTCATCTTCAACGATACGGATGAACAGCAGCGCCGCGATTTTCTTGCGGCCAAGATCTTCTGGTTAAGTGGCATGCTGGGTGCAAATATGCCTGTGTGGATCACCGATCCGCGCGATGCGCAGTATCTGAACACGACGACCGCAGAATTGACGGCGGTGGCTGCGAAGCTAGCGGCAGATGGCCTTCTTGAACTGAGTAACGGCGGAGAATGGGCGGCCTGCACTGACAAGCTGCGCGGTGAAGAAGAGAAGTTCAAGGCTGAAGTGCAGGATGGCTTGAACTTTATTAAGCCGAGCTTCAATGAATCCATGCGCGCGGGCCAAACGAATATGTAAGTAAGTGTTGCGGTCGCAGATTCGCGGCCGCGCCTCTTTCCGCGCCAGGATGAGCAGTGAGGCAGGGCCTCGGGACCAATCAACTTTGCCGTCTGGAGTGCGTTTGCTTAGATTTCCGTGGTTGCTTCTTCTTATTGCTACGTCCGCTTTCCTGCCTTTTGCCCGAGCCGAAAGTGTTCCAAAGCCACAAGCGACAATTCCCATCGTGATGCTGAGCGATCTGCATTTCGATCCTTATCGCGACCCGGGAAAGTTTGAAGAGCTTAGAACCGCGCCGGTCCAGCGTTGGCGAGCGATTCTCGCTGCGCCGCGTTCGACGAACCAGGCAGTAGATTTCTCGGCTCTGCAAACAGCATGCAAGGCTCGCGGGGAAGACAGCTCCTGGAGCCTGCTGGCTGACAGTCTCCGCGCAGCACACGCGCAGGAGCCGAAGCCATCGTTCGTAACGGTTAGCGGTGATCTGCTGGTGCACGGTTTCGACTGCCGCATGCGCACGCTTCGACCCGCATCCACAGCTGAGGACGTTGCGCAGTTCGCGGAGAAGACCGTTGCGTTCGTTGCGCTATCGCTGCGAGCGACTTTTCCGGACGTGCCGGTCTATCTCGCGTTGGGGAACAATGACTCGGGCTGCACTGATTACGAAGAGAGCCCAAGCAGCGAGTTCCTCAAAGCCGCGGCGCAGAGCTTTGCCACGGATGTGCCGGACGCAGCGACACAAGCAGATATCCGGACTGAGTTCAGCGCGCTGGGCGATTACGACGTTGCGCTGCCTGCGCCCATGCAGCACGCCAGGCTTATCGTATTGCAGGACATGTTTCAGTCACGGTACTACGCGGATTGTGCAGGCAAGCGCGACGCTCAGGCTACCAAGGACCAGATCGATTGGCTGCGCGCGCGGCTGACAGAAGCTCGCGCGGGACACGAGCATGTCTGGGTGATGGCGCATATTCCGCCGGGCGTTGATGTGTACACCAGCTTTCACAGGTATGTGCTCAATCCAGGGGCGATGTGCTCCGTAACGAAGCCCGTGGAATTTCTTGGCACGGATGCGTTCGTCGATACGCTGACGGACTTTGCTGATGTAGTGACGCTTGGTGTGTTCGCCCACACGCACATGGACGAAATGAAGCTGCTGCACAATGACGTGGGCGGATTGATTCCTGCAAAGCTAATACCGTCTATTTCTCCTATCAATGGGAACACGCCTGCATTCACGGTCGCGCAACTGAACCCCTTCTCGGCAACGATGATGGACTACAGTGTGTATGCGCGCGGGACTGAGAGTGGGCTTTGGTCACACGAGTACACCTATTCGAAGATTTACGGTATGCCTGATTATTCGGCCGCTTCTGTAAAGCAACTGACAAGGGCAATCGCGGCGGATAAGACCGGTGATGCTGAAGTGAGCCGCAAATACGAGAAGTGGTTCTTCCCCGGTGATGCGGGGCTTTATGGGCTTGCGCTGCACCAGATTTGGCCGGCATACGCCTGCGCAACGACGGAGAACGGCGGCGCGTCGTTCCAGGAGTGCATGTGTCCTTCTGCGGCTAAGCCGGAGGTGAAGCCCTGAGTACGCAGACAGAGAACGCCATAAGTTACGCTGCCATGCTGCAGGTTGCCATCGCGGAGGCGAACCTTGGCCTTGCTGAAGGTGGGGTTCCGATTGGCGCAGCGATTTTTCGCGCGGATGGAACGCTCATCAGCTCGGGACATAATCGGCGTGTGCAGGATGGTGACCCTTCGGCACACGGCGAGACGGATGCGTTCCGCCGTGCGGGGCGGCAGCGGAGCTACCGCGATCTGATCATGGTGACGACGCTTGCGCCATGCTGGTATTGCACTGGGCTGGTACGGCAGTTTGGTTTTCGCACGGTAGTCGTCGGGGAGTCCGAAACATTTCGTGGTGGCGTGGATTCTCTGCAAGAGCTCGGAGTGAATGTGATTGATCTGGATTCTGCGGAGTGCAAGACGCTGCTGCGCGGGTTTATTGCTGCTCATCCTGAGATTTGGAATGAGGACATTGGTGTGGATTGAGTAGCGCGTGCTTAGTGGCTAATGGCGAGTCAGCCGCGTGATCAGGTCTGCTTCCGCGGGCCAACGTGCGATCAGTTCTGCGCGTGCCGCGGGTTGATAGTCTTCAAACTCGAAGCCGGGAGTTACGGTGCATCCGAGCAGCGCCCATCCGGTGGCATGTAACAGGCGAGAGCCCTGCCAAACGCCCCGCGGGACCATAACCTGTGGACGTTCGCCGGCCGCTAAATCGGTGCCAAGGAGGATGTGTTCCGAGGGGCCGTCTGGATGCAGTTGCAGCATCTCCACTGCGCCGCCGAAATAGTGGTGGAACATTTCGTCGCTTTGTAGGCGGTGCATTTCGCTGAAGGTGTCTGGCTCGAGCAGGTAGTAGATCGCTGTGGAGACTCGGCGAGGCGACGTGTATCTGCGGTCTGCAAAGTGAGTCGCAGCGATGTACTCGGCTGACTCATACGTGCGGACGTACCATCCGCCCTCGCGCGGGTGCGGCTGCAGGCCGAGCATCTGCTTCACTTCTGCGGCGGTGAGCGGCATCTCCCTACTTTATCTCTGAGATCACACGCTATTCTGAAGGGAACACCCGATTTACAACCGACCTCGTTCCCGAAGGAGACCGCGACATGCGCAGCCGCCTCGAACAGTACTTCCGCTTTGCGGAACACGCCGCCACATGGCGCACCGAAGCGCTCGCCGGCGTCACGACTTTCGTCACGATGGCGTACATCATCTTCGTGAACCCGTCGATCCTGTCAGAGACAGGGATGCCGATCGGTGCGGTGACGATTGCGACGTGTTTGTGCGCGGCGTTCGGTTCGATTCTGATGGGCGCGCTGGCGAACTATCCGTTGGCGTTGGCGCCCGGCATGGGGCTCAATGCGTATTTCACATACACCGTCGTGAAGGGTATGGGCGTGCCTTGGCAAACGGCTTTGGGCGCTGTGTTTCTTTCGGGTGTCATTTTTCTACTGCTGACCATTGGCGGCATACGGCAACGTTTGCTGGCGGCCATCCCGTATCAACTGCACGCCGCGGTGGCAGGAGGCATAGGGCTGTTCATTGCATTCATCGGCTTGCGCAATGCGGGCATCATTGTGCCGAGCGTGGCGACAACCGTGACCCTCGGCAATCTGCATGCACCGGGAACGCTGCTTGCGCTTGCAGGGATTTTGATCATCGCTGTGCTGCAAGCTCTGCGCGTGAAGGCGGCCATGCTCATTGGTGTGCTTGGCACGATGCTGCTTGGCATCGCCTTTCGTCAGGTGCACTGGCATCCCGTGTACGTGTCTCCGCTGGCAATGCGTGGAACGGCGTTTCATTTGGACATACGCGGCGCACTCGGCCTGCATGCGCTGGAGATCATCTTCGTCTTCCTGTTCGTCGATCTGTTCGACAACATCGGAACGCTGGTCGCCGTCACGGAACGCGCGGGATTGATC
>CAJCIP010000048.1 GCA_903970445.1 Verrucomicrobia bacterium Tous-C9LFEB
GCTCTTCCGATCTCGATCGCACAGTGCCGTCCTCAAGTTTCGTCATGTTGAAAATGACGGCGTGAGTGTGGAGTTGGGGCGCCACGTAGCCATTGACCGGCCTTGCCGTGTCGTGCTCGAACTTGGCTACAACGAACTTGCCGGTTGTTTCGGCAGCATTGTTCCCGCCGATTCGGGCTTGCGTGTAGCGCTCCAACTCCGTGAGCGCAAAGGTCACGGCTTCGCGATGCGCTACCCTCACCAGTTCGTCGCCGCCGACCAAAGCCGTCAGCGAGACCGACTTGGGAGCGGAGAAAGTAGCGTCCCATCCGGCGCGGTGCTCCACTGGCTTTACGGTCTTGCCCTCTTCGTTGGTGTACTCCTCCACTCGCCTATGGCGAACCAATTGTTCGCCGGTAATCGGGTGCTGACCTTCTGAAAGACGCGCAAAATGTGAAGCATCGACCGCTCCTGAAAGTCCGAAGGAGTCGGCGAGCTGACCCTGCCACTCGCCGAGAGAGATGTCTCCCTTCTGCCAGTAGTTCTGGTCTGGCGACGTGAACTCTTTCGAGTGGTACGTCTGCGCCTGACCGGCGTTGAGCGGTTTGGAAATGGTCAGCATAGGTACTACAGACCAGCCTCAGCTAGGAATGGAGCGGTTTCTTCGACCGTCTCTTCAGAGTGGAGCTTAATGAGCTCTTCCTCCGTAAACTCGTCATCGGCTTCGAGAGCAAGCTCTCCCTGTACTTGCTCTTCCGTCGAGGCGGACAAGGGTGCTGAATTGTCGTCGGGATCGGCTGCGAGAACTGTGGCAAAAGGGAGCGACGTTTGCTCTGAGGTTTTCGTCTGTGTTTTCGGTGACAAGGTGAGCGGATCGAAACCGAGCTCGTCGTCCTCGATGGCTCGTGGCTCAAAATCGTTCGCGACCTGAGGCATGTTGCAGTACGTAAAGCTGAAGCGGGCAACATGGTTTCCCAGCTTTAGGAAGGCGTGCTTGTCGGGGAGACCGGCGATCTCGGAGTCCATCACCAGCGGCTCTGTCTGGCGGTCAACGGTGAAGCTGTTGCCCTGGCGCGTCCCGTGGTTGTGGGTTTCGCGCATCCTCTCGATCTCCACATAGCCGATGGCTTTCGAGACCCACTCTGCTGCTTTCGGTTCGGTCGTCTTCAGGAAAATCTTCGTTGCCGGTTGGGACAACATGACTTCAGCCAGATGTCCGTAGATGGTTTCCAACTGCGCCTTCCCTTGGAATCCAAGAATCAGCGGGTTCTTGGATTTCCGGTTTTCGGTAATGGCCGTGTGCAGTTGGGGCAGACGCTGCAGACTGGCTAGCTCGTCCAGGACGAACCAAACCGGCCGCTGCTCAGGCGTTGGCGCGCTGAGCAAGCGAAGAACCAGCAGGTCGATCCACAGGGAGTGAAGGGGCCGCAGCGCTTCGCGCTCGGTGGCTTGCGAGGTGATGAAAATCCAACCTTCGCGCTTCTCGGCCCACTGCGTGGCAGTCCACACCTTTCCGTTTGCCTGCGCCTTGGTGGGAAGCATCCGAAGGCTGTCCGCAATTAATCCGAGTGAAGCAAGAACACCGGCTCGCTGCTGTTGAGCTCCCGGCTCGATGATGGAGGCAAGCTCTGTCCCTTGGACGCGGGAATCAATCTCCTTTGGGTTGGACATCCACTCGACAAGCTGCTGTGGCGTAGGACCAAACGTGAGCAAGTGGGCAAAGATCTTCTGCGGGGTCTCAGTGAAAAATTCACCCTTCTTGTCGCTCGTCGGCTGGTAAAGAGACGCTGCGATTGCTTTGGCCTCGGCCTTGCGACGGAGCTCCTCTGCCGGGCCCCAGTAGGGGCAACGCCTGTCGAGGGGATTGAGGATAATGTCACCGCGCCGGGCGTCGTAGAAACGCTGCACGAACTCACATGCAGGGTCGTACACGATGGCCGACTCACCACGCTCATGAATCTGCTGCAGCATCCGCATGATGAGCGTTGTTTTGCCGGAGCCGGTGTCACCGATGATCTCCAGGTGTTGGGCTTCGTTCGCTCGGGGAATACGCAGGACTGTCTTACCGTCAGCCGTTTCGATTCCGATTCCGTCGCCTTTCACCACCTTGTTGAAGGTCCTCGGCTCGCACATGACCGGGCCTTTCAAGCGGCGACCGTACTTCAATTCCTTCAGCCGCGTGATGTCCCGCGGAACCGCATAGGCGAGCGCCAGGATAAGGACGACGATGCCCTCTCCCAAAGGCCATGAGTACGCACCAGCGGCACTCTTCCCACCAAAGATGGTGTCACGAAACCAGCGATGAAGGGACTTGTCGCTATAGCTCCGGGCAGGTGCACGGTAGAACAGGTCGTAGCCCTGCGCTTGAGCCGCTGGAGAAAGCGCAACGGGCAAAGAAACGCCGCCCGGCATCAGAGTGGTACCAGAACCAAAGTCAGCGGGAAGTGCGAGACGCGGTTTCACGGAAGGACCGGCAAGTGTCACGAGCCGGTAGTTGCCATGCTGGTTTGCCTGGGCTCCGAAAGTGGCTCGGATGTACTCCGCGATGTATGCCTTTTGGAGCGGTGCTTCCTGAAAGGCGTAGCTCTCCCAAAGAAAGAGAATGGCGCACAGGAGTGCTCCAGCGATCGCCGTGTAGCTGTAGATTGGCATGTGCGGCTGCCAAACGACGGTCTCTTTTCTTCCCCATTGTGTTGCCATGATTACTCCCCTTCTTTCGCAGGCTGGTACTGTGCGAGCAAGTCCCGCGCAGCTTCATGTTTGGAGGTCCGAACCTCGTTGATGATTTGGGCATAGGCTTTGTCGGTCATCACCTTGCCCTGCGCGAGTTCACGCAAAACGTTGTTCAGCAGGATGCGTAACGCAACCACTTCAGTGAACAGGGCGATCTGGAAGCGACCGTGCCGAGCTTCGCGGAGAAGCACGTCGCGGTTCCACTCGCCGAGCGCCTTGCCTTCTGATTTCGCGGCTCGTTTCAGGTCCTTCAGCTCTGCTTCAGTAAGCCGTGCATTCGCATTCTCGTTTCGTCCAGTGCGGCCCACTGAGCGCGTGATCCGCGCTGCAATTTGGTCGTCAAGTGCTTCGGTGGTTCTGTTCATTTCGCCTCCAGAGGTGCGAAAGCAACTGCTTGCAGTTCTTTGAGAGCAAGTGCTCGGCAAGCTGTAACGTGCTCGTTTTCAGTGGCAAGCAGTTGCTTGCAGTTCATGGTTCCTGCGGCTCCCTACGAGGGGTGGAGTGTCAACTGTTATCCGGTGCACAGCACCGCTGTGGCCCTGCCACCTAATCACGTGCGGGATCATGCCTTCGAGCCCGCCCCAGATGCTGTTGTTTGTGCAGGTGAAACTGCTTCGGTTGCAGGCTTCTTTGCAGCCGGCTCCGCTGGCTCTATCGCGGGCACTTTGCGAATGCGAAGTGTCGAGACGACTTTGCGTGCTTCCGGGGTCTTGAGAAACTCCTGGAAGTCGCGGTCTTTCGAGAAGACATATGTGAGGGCTTGCTCGACGACATCATCGGCGCAAGCGCGAATGAACGCGGCGTACTGATCGACTTGTGTAGCGGTTGTGTCGGAAAGTCTGATGGAAGCGCTGAGTTGTTTGGTCTGAACGACTTCAAGTAGAGGCATGGTGGTTCTCCTTTGTGGTGGTGGTTAGGCGGTCTGTTTGCGCTCGATCATGCGTTGCGCGGTTGCAACGATTTCGCGAGCACGGGCCGAGCAAAATATTTCCGGCATCTCGGAACGCCGACGTTCTTCCAACGTTTCGATTACGTCTTTCATTCCCTGCCTCAACAAAAGGCAAGCAGAGGCGATATCGACCGTGCGTTGTGCGTAGTACTTTGGGTTGGGCTTGTCCGCACGCAGCGCAGCAAGGTGCGAGGTCAGAGCAAGCGGATCAGCTCCACGCCTGAGTTCTCGTGAAACCCAAGCCCAATCGTTCTCGGAATTGCTCTGCTTTGCTGCCTCATTCCGTGAACGTGGCTGCGTTGGAAACATGCTGACTGTGCTGTGGCTGTGCAGGAACGCAAACTGCGAAGGAAGGTATGTCGAATCCGACAGGTATTCCGCAGTAACAACGTGTGCCGGCTCGTACTTGCGATTGCTGAAACCGGGCAGGCGAAGCACCCTGTTGCGATTAGTGCAAGCAGGGTCGCCGCCGAACGTAGATGCGAGCAGCTTTAGCGTTAACTCCTGCGCATCGAAGTCGAAGCCTTCGACCTTCCACAGTGCTTGGTATTTTCCTGGCGAAGTTGAGAGGATGACGTTTGGTTTCGGCATCCGCTCGTTGGCAAGCAAGGCAGCTAGTCTGTTCTCACCATCCGTGTCGATGTCGAGGTAAAGGTGCCGCACGCACGCGACGCTCTCTTTCGTCCGGCGCAGGCTTCCGGGGCGCAGTGGGTTAGCACCGATGTAGATGTTGGCTCCGGTGCGATTCTCGTGAGCCAGCCATGCGAGATAGCGTGGCTTTACTGACGCAGCAAGCGTTACCACTCGCTGTGCGACCTGGCGGTCTTCTTCGCGCCGGAGGAGTACAGCGACGCTTTCACCGCTGTAGAAGCACCTCATCATGAAATCGTGTGCCCAATTCAAGTTCATTGCGAAAACCTCTGCGTTCAGGAAGCCCGGCGTCAGCCGGGCTCCCGTGTGAAGGAATGGAAATGGCCTAAGCGGCCACTTCCTGTTCGGAGGACTGGTCCTGCTCATCGTCCTCGGCAGTTGCTTTTGCTGCCCGATCCAGCTTGAGAATCGAGCTCACCCGAACCTCCCAAACGGTCACTTCCGTGTTCGTCTTGGTGCTGTCGTACTTGCGGCTGCGCAGCTCGCCTTCGACGAGGATGTGAGCGCCCTTTTCAAGCTTGGCGGCGAATTCTCCGAGCTTGCCGAAGACAACGCAACGGTGCCATTCGGTGTGCTCGATGTACTTGCCGTCCTTCTTGTAAGAAGACTTGGTTGCGAGTGAGAGAGTGGTGAGGCTTCGGTTGTCGATGGAGCGGATTTCTGCGTCGTTGCCGAGGAAGCCGATGAGGGTGACTTTGTTCTGGTACATGGTGGTGATCTCCGTTTCGTGTATTTGCCCGTATCCTGCTCGGGTCACTCATGGCAGAGCCAGCGAGTGGGCCTGGCTCCCAAGTGCCAAGCTCTGCATTTGCGGAGGGTCCGTCGCAGATGGAAACCGTAACCCGCAGGGCGATGCAATCGAAGCAGAAGAGCGCCGAGCCGCAGGGCGCCAGTTAAGCCCCGAAGCGTGACCCCGAGCAGAGGACGGGATACGGGACGGAATGAATTCCAATGGACCGAAGTCAACCTTCGCTTCTCGGCGGCAGAAGTTGGTCCGAGCCGCAGCCCTATCCGAACCGCGATCAAGTCTCAAGAAGGACGGCATTGAGCCACCTCCGTTGCGTCCTCGGGAAGCCGAGAATGCCAAGCGGGCGCTTTCAGAGACGAGTTGGGCTGTGCAGCCGAAATGGCAGCATGTTGGAACATCGAAGTGACCTCAGGTTCGGGTTGGGTTCTTTAGCTGGTGAGGGCTGCTATCAAGCCGCGGCTCGATAGATGTCCTCCGTCTGGAAGCTATGGTCTGCGTGGTTGTATCCGTTCACCTTCACAAGCTCGCGCACTCGACGCCGGCCTGAGTGATCGCGCTCGCAATACAGAACGAAGTCGATGGCCTCAGCCGTCTCCGCTCGCACGAACCCATGGTTCAAGTTGGCTCGTGCACTGAGAGCCAGGTCGGAAAACCTATTCAGGGCATCCCAGGCTGATTTCGCGTGGATGGTGGACAGTGTTCCGCCGTGTCCTGTGTTCATCGCCTGCAGCAAGTCATAGCCGCATTCATCACGAATCTCACCCATGATGATGCGGTCCGGACGATGCCGAAGTGCAGCGGCCAAAAGCTGGCTCGGAGTGATAGCAACCTGTCCTGGAATCGCCTCGACTGCTTCCCAACGAACGGCATTGGGATGCGAGACCTTCAGTTCGGCTGGCTGCTCGATGACAACGAGTCGTTCAGTCGCAGGCACATGGTCGAGTAAAGCTTTCATCAGCGTGGTCTTGCCGGAGCCTGTTCCGCCGCTGATGATGCCGTTCTTCTTGTCGTTCATCAGCCCGACTACCGCATCACGTACATACGGCGAGAGGCTTCCTGATTCGATTAGCTCATCCGATGTGTACCAGCGATTGAATTTGCGTATGGTGAGCGTAGGGCCATTGATGGACGATGGTGCACCGACCACTGCCACACGCGAGCCGTCAGGCAAGCGTGTGTTGAGGATCGGATTCTGGTGCGTGAGGTCTTGCCCCAGAATCCTCGCCACACGCTCGATTGCTGCCTGCAAACGGTCATTCGTATACGGCTCAAATAATGGGATCTGCTCCACAACCCCATTGCGGTCTGCGAACACTCCCGTCGTTCCGTTGATCATCAGATCGGAGATTGAAGGATCGAGGATGAGGTCACGCAATTCCTGCGGGAAGAACGGGAGAATGAGGTTGTAGCTCATCGCGCGCCTCCCAAGTGAACAGGTGGAACAGCATCAAGATTCGGCTCAAGAGCAGTGGCAGCCAAGCGATCTACCGAGATGCGGTTCTCGTGGAATTCCGTGACGGTAAGACCAAGGGGATTGATGGTCTCGAACTGCGGGAAGATGCGAGCCTGATCGCTAACCTGTTTCGGGTTCAGGTAATAGGTCACCGTCATTGCCCAATGCTCCGTTCTCGGCTCCCGCGAGTTCCTGGATGAGTAGAGCCTGTCGAGCGTGATGACTGCGGTTCCGCGCGCCATGTTTGCTCCCTGGATGCTCTCCTCAGACATCGATGTGATGGTCACGTTTTTGACCTCCACATCGCTCTGTTCGATCTGGCCGCCTGTCACCTGTGAAACGAGGTGATTGGCGTTGTCTTCGCCCATCAGCTGCGAAGCCAATGCTTGCGACAGGAAGTAGTAGTTCAGTGGGTATTTCTTAGCGATGGTCTCGCGATTGAGGGTGTAACGATAGTTCGCCCAGTCGGTCAGATAGGTTCGGACTTCACCCTCGCGGGGGCTGTAGTTGAGATCGCTGTAGGCGATTGCTTGAGCGCGCCCCATCTCGTCGATCCGGATGTAGCGGTTCAGAATCGGACGGTGGGCGAGCGAGACGTTCATGCCAATGGAAGCAAGGAGCACTGCTGCGCCGCAGCCCAGAGCGAAGCGATACGCTTTGCGCTCGGCGTAGTGCGAGGAATACACCTCGTTGCCGATCTCGTCGGCGAGGACTGCGAGCCGAACGGGCGGGACAGATTCAAGACTGCTGCCGGGTGTGTACATGGGGCCGATTCCTTTCTTGCACTGCCTGCAGAACGACAGCCGTGTAAATCAGAGCTGAGAGAACAGCGCCGAAGAATAAGAGGAAAAGCGAATAGCGGACCAAACGGAACTGCAATACGCGGCGAATGAACGTGACCTGTAGGAGAAACATGTCTAGGCTCCGGCTGCTCCGATTGTTGTCGCTAGGCTGACCACTTTACTCACACTCTCAGCTGACCCGGCTCCACCGCCAAAGATCGTCTGGGTCATGCTCGGAATGAACAGCATGTTGATGATGAAGGCCACGAAGACCATAAGACATGGAATCAGGTTGGCGATCCACATTTCTATGGAGTAATTGCCGTTGAATGTCTGCGTGAGAAAGGTGTTCATAAAGCCGCCCCACACGAAGATAAATGCAGCCGCGACGGCCCTAATCATGGCGAAGCCAACCAGCACATCAAGGAAGTGGAAGAACTTGGATCGAAACGTCTGTGTCATCAGCAGCGGTATGAACACCGGTCCGAAGAGTGCAGTAACCCCATACAAGATGAACGAACTGATGTTGATGACGAACAGGATCGCTGACGCTAATCCCAGGATGATCTGCACAACGATGTAGCAGGCAATCTGCAGAGGAGCGAGCATGGACGGCATGGCCGTTCCGTCGCCAGCGGTCTTCAGCAACTGTAAGAGTTGATCGAGCGAACTCTGGTCGAATACCGCGACCATTGCTTGGGCGATGTAGGAGAAGAAGTGGTTTAGCCCGAAGCTCGCTCCAGGGAACGGGTTGACCCAGTAGTTTTCCAGCAGACAGCAGATGATGAGCCGCATCAGAAAGTTCACAAGATGACCCATTCGAATGGGCTCGGCATGCACACGGAACGTCATGCTGGATGTGTTCCAGTTCACGACCATGCTGATCAGGGTGAAGAGCGCGATGCAGCTCAACTCGGTGAGCCCAAACTGAGTCAGAGCGCCGCCATTCTGCGTGGTCAAGTTCGTCAAGTTATTCGTGAACTGGTAGAGCCAGTCCACACCGGAACTTGTGCCGGGAAGCGTTTGTATGAGTGCAGCGACGGTCAACATGGTCAGTCCTCTCACTGAGCGTTCTAGTAGGTGCTCGCTGCCGCTGTGCCGGCAGCGAAGCGGCTAGGGAATGTAGTTCTGCCAGGTACTTCCTTCACTGGCTGCGTTGGCATTGTTGGTCGAGCGCTGCTGAGTCACGAAGGCTGCCGTATTGATGTCCTGCACGGCGGCATTCCGCTGCTGCATGTTGGCGACGGTCATCTGTGAGGCTATGCAGGTTTGTAGCGTGCCCTGAGCCTGTGCTTCGGCCATTTGCTGCGACGCGGCTGCGTTCAGCAGATTGAGCTGCTCTACTTCGCTATTCGAGTCGTCGCCCCCATCGAGTTGCCAGGACGAAAGGGAGCTCAGTGCGTCTGCGTTCTGAGTGCGACTGTCGTGGTACTGCCCTACGGCCGTTAGGCACTGCGGAGAAATAGCATCCGAAGTCTCGATCATCGCCAGATGCCCACGCATCGGACTGTTTGGGTCAAGCGCTTGCAGGAACTGCGTGGCATTGCTGTTCATCGAGAGCGTTGCGTTCTTCCATCCGGTCACAGAAATGGATGGCGAGTTGGAGTTCAACGAGATCTTGATTCCGTTCGTCTCCCCAAACAGACTGGCAACGTCGTAGTTCTCAAGGAACGTACGGAAAGACTGCCACTGCTGCTTCGCGTTGAAATGAACGACATTGTTCTTGATGGTGTTGAACTGGTTGAGAGCCGTAGTCGCCTGCGAAACCAGGCTGGCGTAACTGGTGGGGTCGAAGACGATATCGCCGACACCGAACAAGGCGAAGCTTGGGGTAGCGGTGAGTAGCAGCGCACTGCCTGCTACCAACAGCCACTTCCGCCGATTGGACAAGATGAACTTCATGGAGCCTCCTAAAGTCCGTTACAGGGTTGGGTCGATGCGGTGGTTCGCATACGAGGGGATGAGGATGTCCCTACCGATGTACACGCGGGCGCGAGCGCCCTCTTTCAACGTGATGACCGGCAAGCGATTGAGGAAGTGGTTGAGGATCTGTTCGCCCTCATTTGCGGTCTGCTCGGACAGACCATTGCGAACCTCGGTCCCAGCGGACAGGACGCTACCGCTGTTCCCGACCTGGGCGAGTCCACCGAGACCGCCAACTGCAGCGGCAGCTGCAAATGCCTGCAGGTAGCCGTGGTCGACTTTGGTGGCAACCCCGGTCGTTCCGAGAGGATCGAGTCCAACGAACTTGTCGAAGTCGAGTGAGAAGCCGTCTGGACAGACTGCCCGGTGAAAGGTGACGAACATCTTCCGTTGCTGTGCGTTTCCTACCGACTGGACAGAGCCGATGAGCCTAGTCCCTTGTGGCATCAGCAGTTGCTGATGATCGTGGGAGTAATAATCGGTTGTCAGCATGATTAGAATCGGCCCCGACAAGCCACCGTCGATACGGTTGGTCACCACACCTTCCAGAACAGTGCCCTCGAAGATGCGGTAGAGCTGGCCCTGATAGTGGTCGAAGTCGTAGGACTTCGTCGGGTCGACCTTTTCGGTTTCCTCTGACACCTTCGCTTCGCTGATGCCGGTTTTCGACAGCTCAGCCTTGCTGT
This sequence comes from Verrucomicrobia bacterium Tous-C9LFEB, assembly GCA_903970445.1. Classification (GTDB taxonomy): domain Bacteria; phylum Acidobacteriota; class Terriglobia; order Terriglobales; family Acidobacteriaceae; genus Granulicella. The sequence goes on from CAJCIP010000048.1 coordinate 9,905, forward strand.
CAGCGCCGTTCATCGTGGTCACGTCTTCTCTCGCTTGCGCGGTGCTGACGCGCCCGAAGTCCACAGCAACGGTGTCGCTATTGATCGCGTCCTGATGCTGCTTCTCGCGTACGAGTTCTTTCTGCTTCGCCTCAGCAGAAGCCTGAGAGACATTGGAAGTCTGCTTCGGAGCGTCAGGACTTGAACCGTAGATCGCATCCCGTTGCTGTTTCGTCATGGCCTGTGTGCCATCGGCTTCCGGTCCGGGCGTGTCTTCTGCCGCCTGCAGTTGCTGCATTGCCTGTGCGAGCTCCAACTGACGCTGCTTGTTCTCGGCATCATGATGGGCTTGCGATTGTTGCTGCGTCTCAAAGCTGGAAACCTGTTGTGCGTTCGCAGTGGAAGGTCGCATCGGCAAGTTGCTCGCTGTGGCGGTCTTGTTCTTTCCAGTCAACAAGCTAGACACGTTAGCGATACCAATGAGGGCGACGATGGCTACAAGGACATAGAAGATGGGCTTGCCCTTCTTCACCGGCGATTCTGCTTCAGGCTGCTCGGGCAACGTGTTGAGGTTCTGTTCCGACATGGCTAGTTCCTTTCTCCAGTGCGGTGGAACTCGACACGTTGCTTGCCGATGGCGAGGTATCCGTTGTCGAGCTGTTTGGGAACGGTGTAGAGACCATCTTTGAAGTCGAAGTTGATAAGCGACCCTGTTTTGTCCTTCAGCTCGTACAGCGCAGGAGTCTCTTGGAAATGGCCGCGCAGATAGGTGAAGCGGTCGTCATTCCATATCTGCTGGAGGCCTAGCGCTTTGCCCTTGGTTTCGTCCCACGTGTAGTCGAAGTGCAACATACCGGGATACTGGCTGCGGTACTGTTCCGCCTTCGCATCCTGGACTTTGTTTACCGCAGCTTCTTCCGCCTTTGCTGCTGCCAGTTCCTGCTTCGCACGATCCAGGTCTGCTGCAGGGACAAAGACCGGAGCTTCGGTCAATTTGTCCCTGCCGGCCTTCTCGGCGGGAGCAATGCTGACCTTCGAATCGAAGTGCGGGTCTTCGTCTGCCGAAACCTCGCGAAGCTGCAACGTGTACTCGTTGCCGTGGTCGGAAACGATATGAACATCCGTGGAGCTGTTCGCCGTCTTCGGCTTGATGCTGACGAAGCGGCTGGCAACATGGCCACCGTCGAATACCCAGTCCACTGTGTCACCGCCAAATACTGTGGCGACCTTCTCTTCAACAGGCAATTGAATGAGGGTTGATTGGAGGAGTCCGGTACGAATTACGGGAGGTTGGCCGGATTCAGAGATCGCGACGGTTCGTGGAGCGCTTGGCTGGAGATGTTTACCTTCTGACGCTGCGAAGCTGGGCTTCACATTGCAGAGAAGGAAAATTGAGACAAAGAGGCCTTGCATGAACAATTTCATGTGTTCCTTTCGAGGGGTTGGTTAGTGGTTTAGGTCAGACTTGTTCGCCTTGAGCGAAACGGTTGATGCCCTCCTCCAGGCCGTACAGCTCGATCAGCTTGGAACGACGGACACGGTCTTTCGGCTTGGTGGAGAAGATCGCATAACTCCGGGGATCTAGATTGAGCTTGACCACTTTGGTGAGGCCGTCCCGCCGCATGTAAAGCGCCTCACGATCCTGCAGGCTTTCGAACAAAGCGATCTGCTGCTCGTTCATCTTGAACAGTTCGGCATACTTCTTCCGGTTGAACGTTGCGTCCTTCAGGAAGAGAAACGAGGTGCAGGAGTTCACGATGCTGTCCGCGTTCTCGCCAAGGTCTTCAGCTGATTGGCCGATCATGGTGACGCCGCCAAGGTTCTTGCGCACCGTCTTGATGGAAGCCAGCGCACCTTCGAGCAACTGCTTGTTCTTCATCGAAGAGAAGACTTCTTCGATCAGGATGTGCTTCGGCACACCGAGATTGGCAGGGTTGTAGAGCACATCGTTGATACGTCGCAGAATCCAGACCATCAGCGGCTCGATGAGGTCGGCGTATTGCGCGTTGTTCACTCCCTGGAAGTCGAAGCACTGGAGCCGCGAAAGCGAGAGCGTGTCCACGGTGTTGTCAAAGACCGCGTTGTAGATACCTTTGCGGACCCACTTCGATAAGTAGCGGTCCAGCTTCTTCGGAAGGAAGAGATTGGAAAGTCGCCGGTTCGGCCCATCCAGCAGGTACATATCCTGGACTGCCTTGTGAATGACATCGTCGTCCTCGGGCTCAAGTTCTGCCCCGCCGTTTACAAGGAGCAGCTTGACGAACGAGTAGAGGAACTTGATGTTGCTTTCCGTTGGTTCCAGGGAGAACGGATTGATGCGTGGACCATCTTTGCCGACACGATCCACCTTGCCGCCGTAGAGCTCGACCACGCTTTCGTAGCTGCCGCCGATATCGAAGATGTAGGTGAACCCGCCGTATTTCTGTTCGAGCGCGATGATCTGGTTGCCATGCACTGACTTGCCAGTCCCGGTTGGTCCGAGGATGAGCATCACCCTGACTCCGTCCACATACACGTCTTGGAAGAACGGTGTGCGAGTACGGGTTTCCAGCACGTTCAGGTACTCAGCATTCAGGTCTTCCGAATGCACATGTCCGAGGTGTGGAGCGAAGACGGACGACAATCTCGCATGGTGATCTTCCGCAAGCCAAAGTGGAAACACAGCGAACTGCCGGTTGCCAGGAAACATCGCATAGAAGGCGGAAAGATTGCCAAGCGTCTCTTCGACGATCTGCGCACGCGCGTCGACGAAAACGCGGTGCACGACAGGGCTGATGTTGCGCAGCTCTTCCTTGCTTCGTGCTGCAACCAGCAGGCGCACGGAGAACTTGCCTTGCGCCTTCTTATCCAATGACCGGATCACGTCGCTCAGGTCGTCGACGCTGTTGTTCGCTGCCTTTGCACCTGCGCCGGTCTCCAGTGAAGAGGTGTCTCTGCCACTCATCACGCGTGTCAGCACACCGACCTTGAAGAAGCTGATGAATTTCTCCTGCTGATCGATCTCCTTCCGCGCGTCGGAGGAGGACTTCACCTGCCAGGTGGAACAGAGGATGTTGTCACAATCGAGAGCTAGCAATGCAGAGAACTGGCAGGGACGGGAGGCTTCCGGTGTCGCTTTGAGAGAAAACATCTGCACGAAGCGCTTTCCGATTTGCAGATGGTCGTTACGCCAAGCCAGAGGGTTCTTCACGATGTGAACGTCTACCCTCTTTCCGGCAACGAGTTCATCATCCGCCGCCCAGTCTTCGAGGTTGAAAAGGTAGCTGAAGAACTTGAACGTCTCGTTCTTGCTCAGAAGGCGCAGTCCAAGAGCAGAACCAAGATGTCCTTCGAGCAGAGTTGCTGTCTTCTCAAGCTCCGCAAGCATGCGCGATGTCTCTTCCGCGTTCTCCTGTGGCTTGTTCGCAAATGAACTGTTCTTGCTGGGTTCAAGCGTCAAGCACCAATGCAGGTCAATGCTCCGAAATGATGCAGTGGCCTCCAGATGCTTGTCACGCTCACGCACGAACACATCCGTGGCGCTGTTCTCGTATTTCTCCTGACGTGGAACGTCAAAGCCCCTCCGTACGCGAACGTACTGATAGAGACAAGATCCGCTTGGCAGACTGCGCAGGGCTCCTTCGACCGAATGGATAACGGATTCGAGCTGCAGGTCCGTCAGGCTCTCTTCGTCGACGCCCGACAACGAAAACAGGCGCCCGTACCCACCACCCTTGAGAGCGAAGGCGCTGTTGTTCACGAAGCGCGAGATCGGAACGATGCTGCACGCCGCTCCCGCCCTCGCGAACCATGGTGTGTGTTGCCTCTTAAAACTTTCGCGGATCATAGTAAGCCTTCTGCTTGAGGCTCAAGCCCCAGAGTTGAAACATCTTCGGGTGTCTGCGGACTGCCATCCATGCGCCCGTAATGAGTGTTGGAAACGCGATAATCGCGAGTAAGCGGAAACCAATGAGGAAGACCGTTACCGAAACAAACGCAATGGCCATCCATGTCGAGAGTTCAAGTCCGAGCTTTGCTCTCGGCCTGTTCAGCGCCTGATTGATGGGTAGCGGTTCTCCCCGTTTGGTAGTGTGCATGGCAGCTCCTACATCGACTGCCCGGTAAGGGATCCGATCCAACCAGCCCCCCAGCCTAGAACGCCGGCACCGAAGAGTGCGCCGAACAGACCGGGGATGGCGTCCTGGAAGCGCCCGCTCATCATCCGAATGCCGGCGAAGATCAGACCGCCGAGACAGATGACGGCACCTGCATACATGGCGAAGGTTTTGAAGGTGCCCATCAGGGTTTGTGCCCCCGAAAAATCCATCGTGCCTTGTGCGTGTGCGGCAGTTGCAATTGAAAGCGATAGAAGAACGGGACCAAGAGTGCGGCCGATTCGTAGCGCATGGTGCTGCGAATGGCGAACAGTATGTCGGCAGCGGGACCGGAACGGAGACTGAACAGAAGTGATTTCCGTTCGTATTGGGAGTGGCATTTGCTTCACGTTTGCACCTCGTCTGACAGAGCGTTCGTCAGCTATGAACGCAAACGTAAGGCGCGGTGCAGCGCCGCGTCCAATAGGTTCCGTAAAGAACACTATTGACGGGAACAATAGTGAAGCCACGATCTGTGCGAAAAGAACCTCGCGATACGCTCTTCCATGAACCCGTGAGGAGTGGAATGCGTAAGCTTAGTCGTTGGGATCGACTACTACGAACTACTCAACCGCCGTTCGGTTGCGTGAGGAATGCTCACAGAGTTCGGAGAGTCATCGCGCGCCATGGAGGCGGTTCCGTCACCTTCCATTGCGCACTCTTGGGAGCCGTAGATTCCAACACTCGGGTGAAGCGATCAAACCTATGCGAATCGACAGTGCAATTCGTTCGAAGCGATTGTGATGTTGCACTCTTCAACTTCGCTGACCACAGGAGCGAGCGTCAATGAGACTGGGATATCTCTGCACATCAGGCAGCGAGAAGGCGAGAGACAGCGTCGGGCTTGTTGATATAAATCGAGACAAGCTCGTTTTAGATTTGTCTGCTCTAACTTCACGGTTCGATGCTCACGCGATTAAATCGCGTGGTTCTAAGGCTCTTTGACCAACAGGATCGTATAGACCTCGGATGTTTCCGGGAGGGCCGCAACCAATGTCAGGCTCGTGACGCCGATCGCAAATGTTCTGAAGTCAACAAACGCTCGCAACATCATTTGTTCGTCCTCCTTTGTTAGGACGGCGGCGGTTCCGAACTCAGCATTCAGATCATTCGTGCCCTGGCTGAAGAACAGTCGGTAAGCGCCGGGAACATGCTTTGTAGACAAGATCAATTTGAGATCAACCATCCCGAGCGGTAGAACTAAGTCACTTTCCGTTCCCGATGAAAGATCAAGTAGCCGGAAAGACATGTCCGGACTCGCTGGCGGACCCAAGGGACCGGCGCCATAATCTAACGCAATGTCCTGTCGAGCTGGCATCAATGGCGCAGGAGGGGGCGGAGGCCCCACTGCGGCGGAACGGAGGCGCGAACTCTCCTGAGACTCCGCACTGCCAAAATCACTCCCACTCCATTGCAGACCGCTCTTGGTGATCGCGTCCGATGCTTCCAGTCTGAATGATTGGAACTCGGCAAAACACTCCGAACAGGTTGCCAGATGTGCTCGCGCGGGATGGTCGGCGCGAAGTTTGCCCTCTGCAATCAGCTTCATAATGTCTTCGGGCGGGCAGCCGACCCGCTCGGGATTTGGGTTGGCTTCCAGGAAGAACTCGTCAATCAGATTCATGACTGGACCTCCTTCTTAGATTGGGCTTTTGAAGCTGCCGCTACGAGTATCTCCCGCAACCTGTCTCGCACCCTCTGAATTGCCTTCGCTGCGGCCTCATAGCTCACGCCCAGCGCATCGGCTATCTCTGCAGGGCTGGTCACGTCCTGGCGTAGCAGAACAAGGATCAGCCGGTCCCTCTCATTCAATTGCGATCTCAGCTGATCGAAGAGAATCTTACGCTCGACAGACCTCGTCGTTTGCTCCTGAGTTCCTGCTAAAGCCTCTAAGTCGCTCGACACACCGAATGTCGCTTCCCTAAGCCCACCCGCACGGTAGAACTCCCGGACCTTCCCATGCATCGCCGCGACGGCATATCTCCGCGGGCTCTGGATTGCTTTATCGGACATTGATAGTGCTACCTCTTCTGCCCAGGTGGCGATCAATGCCTCGTCGACTAATGGAAACTGCCTTACGACCCAGCGAAACGCAGATTCGAGAGCTGACCGGAGCTGATCCGACACGGGAAGTCCATACCTATCGACCGGATGTATGGAACTTGTCACTACTCAGAGCCTCAACAAAATAATTGTGGCGAGAGGTGTCAAAAACCTCGACCAGAACGCAGCTATAGAAGTAGAGGCTATCAGTTGATGGCCGACGAGCGGAGGTCATGCGAAATGTCGCCTGCGGTATCCCTAGAACATTTTCACGAGTGCAAGCGGTGTGGCTCGGTACTGCCAAGTTCCGACTTCGACCTTCGCGCTGTGACAACAGGAGTCATCACGTGCCCACAATGCGGAAGCTCAGGGGCGATACACATCACCGTTCGCAACGTTCGAGAGGATCAATCAACGTCATGCCACGTCACGAGATAAGACATATGGAAGCAGCCATAACTCTTGCCGAAGAGCTCAATTTCTCTCGGGCTGCCCAGCGCCTCCGCATCAGCCAACCGACTCTCACTCTCCAGATAGGACAGTTGGAGGAGCGATTCTCGATGCAGCTGTTTGATCGTAATCACCAGAAGGTGGCGCTAACGGAAGCCGGACGCGTTTACCTAGAACAGGCCCGATTGTCGCTTCTGCACAGCGAACGAGCGGTCCAGGCGGCCCGCTCGACCATACTGAACGCACCAACGGTTTTACGAGTCGGCAAGTCGCCTCATGGCGATCCATTCTTCGTTTCGCTGCTCCAGACGATCCGACTACCCTTGTTTCCGCAGTTGCAGATCGAGTTGTCGAGCGGCTTTTCTGCAGAAATTCTGCATGGTCTGCTTTCGGGCTTCACGGACCTCGCGGTGCTCGTCGCCCCGCCTGAGACAGCATCGATCTCGATGACGGTGCTCGCTGATGAACCGTTCTACATCACAATGGGCCAAGATGATCCCTTGGCAGCAAAGCCTTCCGTTGGACTCAAGGATCTGAAAGACCGTTGCTGCGTCATGCTCGGCCACGCCGTTCATTCGTCACTCTATGACACGCTCGAATCCAACGCAGCGGAAAACAATATCCGATTCAGCGAGGTTCATCATGTTCTCGCTCCTGAAGAAGCATTCCACTACGTCATGGATCGTGAAGGTCTCGCAATACTTACAAAAACTGGCGCTCTACAGATTGCACGTGGAGGCCTCACCATGCGACCACTATCGGACCCGCGAGTGCGAGTGCGTACCTTCCTTGCTTCACGCTCAGACAACCAGTCGAAACTGACGAGCGAAATGGTTCGTGCTTTCGGACGAAAGATCAAGAGCCTGTCCTAGTCAACTTCGTCTACCGCCAACCAGCAAGGACATCAGCCACCATCAGGAACATTTAGAAAACGGAGACATGAAATGCAAACCAAGCCGACCTCTCGCAGGTCGATAATCAGAGAAACATCCGCTCGACCGAAGGGCAGCGTCGGTGCTGAACGGATCGTTAGCGCTCGGCCCGCAGAGCTATGGTCATCACGAAATGCCGAACCAGGGATGAGGTTCGGAACGGACATCGTCTTTCTGCGATTACCTGAGGTGAAAGCCGTCACGGGATTGTCGAAAACAAGCTTGTACGAGATGATTCGAATCGATCAGTTCCCGAAGCCCGTCGCTCTTGGTCCTCGTACGGTGGCTTGGGTGCGAGCGGAAGTACAAGAGTGGGCCACCGAGCGGATCAACGCAGCGCGTTTGGCGCAGCGAAACCTTGCGAATGCAGCCCACTCCCCACGTAGCAACACAACCAATGGTTAGGCAGCTTGACGTGATGACCGTCTGCCTAACGCCAACTGTGAGTCAAGGTAGTCGGCCCACCATTGCATCATCACCGTTCGTTGTTTGAGGTATTTCGCGTGATTGTAGGCAGCTGAAACCTTGTTCCGCTTCATGTGAGCTAACTGCAGATCTACATGCTCTTCGTCATAGTCGTTCTCGTTCAAGACAGTCGAAGCCAAGCCCCGGAAGCCATGACCTGTCATGCGGCCGCGGTATCCGAGTCTGTAGAGCGCATACAGGAGAGTGTTGTTGCTCATGGGTGTGTTCTTGTCTAGCGCTCCTGCAAAGACCAACTTGCCGTTCCCAGTAAGAAGTCTGAGCGCTCGAAGCACCTCCACCGCTTGACGTGACAAAGGGATGATGTGGGGTGTCTTCATCTTCATACGCTCGGCAGGAATCTCCCATCGCGCTCTTTCAAGGTCGAACTCACTCCACGGAGCTTCGATCAGTTCGCTTGTGCGAGGAAAGCAGTACGCCAGGAGCTTGAGTCCGAAGCGTGTAAGCGCGTCTCCGTTGTAGTCGCTAATCTTCACCAGCAACTCAGGCAAATCCTTTTCATCGACACGAGCGAAATTCTCAGACTGTGTTGCAGCCAGTATGTCTCGTGGTTTGAAGTCAGCAGCGGGATTGCGGCTTGCAAGCTCGCGGGCGATGGCAAAGCGGAAAATCTGTCCGATGGACTGATGTGCTCGTTTTGCGACATCGCTTGCGCCTCGCAACTCGATCGCTAGCATTATGTCGCGAACATGGCCCGTCTGAACGCTATGAATAGACAAGTGCCCTATAGCTGGGAAGACATCGGCTTCTAGGCGATTCATCAAAATCTCGGCATGCCGAGGCGACTTGCCGAGCGACCACCACGCCCACCACTTGCGAGCGATCTTTTCGAAGCTGCTCTCGATCTCACGCTGAATCGCTTTTGCCTCTTGTTGCCTTGCTTCGCTCTCGGCCTTACGTTCGGCCATCGGATTGACGCCGGTCGCCAGTAGCTTCTTCGCAACGAAGTGGAGTTCGCGAGCCTCTTTCGGAGTGACCATGGGGTACTCGCCAAACGTCATGTTCTTTTCGCAACCATCAAATTGGTAGCGCCAGAGCCAGAGCTTTGTGCCTGTAGGCAAGACGAGCAGGCTGAGGCCGCCGCCGTCGAGCATCTTGTATTTCTTCGTCTTCGGCTTCGCGTTATCGATCTCTTTGACAGTGAGTGCCATCACAAGCCTCCAAAGCGGGGTAAAACTCATTCCCCAAACTTTGGTAGATCGTACCCCAAACCGTTCCCCAACGAAGCGGATGGCTGTCACCGCACTTCCTCGAACTCTGTTGAACGCTAATCCCTTGTAAGCTACTGAAAATAAACAACCTTCCCATGTTCGGGAAGGTTCTGGGAAGTGCGAAGAGAGTCCAGTCAGCGCTGTGTTGGTTGCCCCCCAGGGATTCGAACCCCGATTGAGCGAGTCAGAGTCGCTAGTCCTACCATTGAACGAGAGGGCAACACAGGCTGGTAAACAGCAGTTGCAGACTCAATCAAGCCACAGTCAACTGCCTCAACGAGTATACGAATCACAACGTCGAAGAGCAACCGACCGACCATGCCTCGGGCTATTCCTCGCGTAGCACTTCAAGCGGCTTCTTGCCGAGAACCCGATGGCTTGCAAGCCATCCTGCGGCGACGGCAAGCACGGCTGTAATCAGCCAAGCGCCGAGTGTCTCCGGTAGCTGAAGATGGTATTCGGTGTGAATGACATGCACCAGAAGGATGCGGGCAAGAGCATTCGCGAAGATTACTCCTACACCGCCTGCAATCAATCCCAGAACGGCAAACTCGATGGAAAAAATCGTTGCTATGCGCATGCGCGCCGCACCCAAAGTCTTCAGGACGACAACCTCGCGGATGCGGCGGTAACGAGTGCCCGCGATTGCACTGGCGAGAATCACAATGCCCGCGAAAATACTGAATGCCGCAAGGAACTGAATGACATACGTGATCTGCAAAATCACTTGCCGCACCGTTTCCAGCGTCGCGGCGACATTAATGACGGTGATCGTTGGGTAGTGCTCATACATGGAACGTTGCAGTGCGGAGGTCGCTGCCGGATCGCAATGCACGCCTCCGTACCAAACGACGGGCAGCCCTTGAAGCGACGCCTGAGGCAGGATGAAGTTTGCGCGCGAGTAGCTGTGCTGCGCGTCTTCGTCAAACAATGCAACCACTGTCGCGGTGAACTGCGTGTCTTGCGCTGCCAGCGTTAGACGCTGCCCAACCTTTAAATTCATGCGCTCGGCTTGCTTCTTATCCACGGCCACGACCGGATTCCTCGCACCATCCGCAGCCTGCGATGCTGTCCACCATGTGCCGTCGGTCACACGGTCACCCGGCGGCGGAGCATCGACCGTCTCCGGCCATGTCAGCGTGAGCGATTGCAGCATGCGCTTCGGCATATGTTGCAGCTTGAGGTCAGCTGCAGACACATCATCAATCGCAATCAGCCGCGAGCTCACCGTCGGCACCATCTCCGGCGTTCCCCGCACCGCGGGTTGGTGCGCCAGCAAGTCCCGCACGCCCTCGACCTCGTCGGTGGAAACGTCGATGAGAAACATATTCGGCAGCGTAGCGGCCGTAGAAATCTGCATCTGCTGCACGACGGTGCCTTGCGCGATGTAGACCGCCACAATCTGCATCACGCCTAAACCCAAAGCAGCAAGCAATGCCGCGGATGGATTGCCGGGGCGGTAAAGATTGGACAGCCCGTGCCGCAAAGAAGACGGCAAATGCAATCGTGTTCTTTGCAAAGCCGCTCGCAACAAACGCAAAGTGGCCCACGCCAGCACAAGCAGAATCAGCAGTGCTACGGAAAGCGCGGTAGCGAACAATACGCCTGTCTGTGCCGAATCAGAAACGGCAGCAGCCAGGGCGGCAAGGCCGGCAAGAATCAGTGCAGTCGCGCCGAGCTGCACCGCGGATCCACGAAGTTTACGCAGCAGTTTCGTCGTGAATGGATCCTGATCGCTCTCCGTCGCGCGCCGCAGGATCGCAATGGGCCGCACGCCGCGGATATCAAGCAGCGCCGGCAAGGTAAACAAGAGCGTTGTCAGTAATCCCGCACTGAGGCCAATGGCGATGGCAGAAGGTTGCAGTCGAAATGTGGGCGAGATATGCAACAAGTTTGCCAGAAAAAGTGGAAAGGCCAGCTGCACCCCCATGCCAAGGATCACTCCCAGCAGCCCGCCGCCCAAACCCAGCAACAGCGTTTGCAGCAGGTAGATCTTCATCACCTGGCTCGAACGCGCACCGAGCGACTTCATGATGGCGATCGAATCCAAACGTTGTTGCAGATGCGCGCGCATCGCCATGGCAACGCCCACCGCACCCAGCACAAGCGCAACCAGCGACATCAGCGAGAGTAAGCCCGTCGCTCCATCAAGTCCCTTCGTCAGCGCAGGATTCGCCTCGCGGTACTCGGTAATCTGCGCCTCGGGCAGCAGCGCTTCCAGTTGTGCGCGCAGTGCCATCACGTCTTTATCTGATCCAGCACTACCCGATTGTCTGATCGGCAGCTTGAAGAGATAGCGCCGGTTTGCGCGCGATCCAGGCGCAAGCAAACCTGTTTGCGCGACAGCGTCCTGCGACATCAGAACACGCGGCCCAGCAGCAAACGATCCCGACAGCCTGTCCGGTTCATCCATCACGACCGTGGCGATGCGGTAGACCCGCGTGCCCAGCTTGATCGAATCACCAACATGCAGATGAAGCCGCAGCAGTAGGTCCTCACCCACGGCAACGGTGCTCGAAGTAAGTGCCTGCGCTAACGGCATCGCAGGGTCAAGAACCACGCTTCCGTAGAACGGATACCTCGCCGGATCAACCGCCTTTACCGATACAAGCAGCGGGTCCATGGACACAGTCGAAGACGCCATCGACAGCAGCTCTGTCACGGGCGTTTGCTCTGTGCCGTTCGCCGCGATCTTTTCCATGCCAGCCTGTTCAGCGGGCGTTGGCTGCTGATTCATGCGGGCGGCGATATCCGCAGCCATGATGCTGCGCGCGCGCAGCAACAGCATCTGCCGGAACGATGACGAAAAGCCCCGCACGCCCGTGAGCGCCGCAACTCCAATCGCGACGGACAAAATAACGAACAAAAATTGTCCGCGCGAGGCGCGCAGTTCGCGAGTGGCAATGCGGGAAGCGGTGCTGTAGCTCAGACTTGGCATACGCGCCCTACTGTGCGTCCGCGATGCGCGGCGTCTGCTGGTCATCACCAACGACTAAGCCATCGCGCAAAGTGATGCGACGCGTGGCGTACGCCGCTAATTCAGGATCATGCGTCACCAGCACCAACGTTGTTCCCTCTGCGCGATTCAACTGCAGCAGCAGGTCAAGCACCTGCTTGCCATTCGCACTGTCCAGGTTTCCAGTGGGCTCATCGGCAAGCACGATTGGTGGCCGCAGGATGAACGCTCGCGCCAGTGCGACACGCTGCTGTTCGCCCCCGGAAAGCTGAACAGGGTAGTGATCGAATCGCCGTGAAAGCCCCACCGCTTCCAGCAATTGCCGCGAGCGTCGTAGCCCGGCCTGCCTGTCACCTTTCTCATCATTTAACTCATACGGCAACAGCACATTTTCCAACGCAGTCAACGTTGGAATGAGTTGATAGCTTTGAAACACAAATCCAACGGTGCGGCCCCGAATCGCGGCTAGCTTGTCTTCAGGCAACGAGCTGATTACCGTGCCGTGCAGACTCACGCTACCGGATGTCGGGTTATCGAGACCGGCCAACAACCCGAGCAGTGTCGATTTACCGGAGCCGGAAGCACCCATGATGGCAACGAACTCGCCGGGCGTGACGGAAAAATTGATTCCCTTCAGGATCTCTACCAGTGTGGACCCGGTGTAAAGCGACTTCCGCAGCGCGTCGACGACAATCATCGGCGCCGCCATTCCCGTATCGTGCAATGCCACTCGGCAAACCTCTTCAGTAAAATCAGTTTGTGAAAATCGCGCCAGTTCTGCTCATTCTACTTGCCGTGGTCGGCTGCAAGCCGCACAACAACGATGCCTATGTCACGTCGAGTGCGAGTGGCACGATGGAAAACCCACCACCCATGGCTGCGCCATCGAAGCCCGATGTGGTGAACACGACGCCCGCTGACACGCGCCCATCGATCGTTTGCTTTGGCGACAGCCTGACTGCCGGCTACGGCACTGACCCTGGCCAAAGCTATCCCAATTTCTTACAGAAGATGCTGGACACCGAGGGATACGCCTACCACGTCGTGAATGAAGGCATCAGCGGCAACACATCAAAGGATGGTCTCGAGCGCGTCAGTCACATCACGGCGCGCAACCCATCGCTCGTCGTCGTGGAGTTTGGCGGCAACGACGGGTTGCGTGGTTTGCCGCTCGATCAAACACAGAAAAACATTGCAGCAATCATCGAGCAGCTACAGAAGAGCGGAACAAAGGTGGCGCTGGCCGGCATCACACTTCCGCCGGACTACGGCCCCGACTACATTGCGAAGTTCAACGCAATGTACAGCACGCTCGCAAAGAAATACCACGTTCCCCTGCTGCCCTTTCTCTTGCAGAACGTTTACGGCGTAAGCGGCGGCATGCAGGATGACAGCACACACGCCACCGCCCAAGGAAACAAACAGGTCGCCACCAACATCGAGAAGCTCATTCGCCCGTTGTTGAAGAAATAAGCCGTTTATCCAAGCACCACTGTCGGCTGAACCAGCGTCCCCGCGATCCGCTGCACGATCGCCAGCAGATCCCTCGGCCCGCTGAACACCTTGATGAGCGGGGCGTCGGAGTATTCCGGCACATTCACCTGCATGCCATTCCTGATACGACCTGCGGTCTGTTCGTTCACCATCACCGAGGGCATCTCCGGTAGTAGCGAGCGCGGATGCGGAAGCCTCTGCTCAATCTCGTCAATCGAAAGCGTCTTGAGTTCTTCAAGCCTAATGGCTTGATCGAGCGTGAACGCACCAGCCTGAGTGCGCCGAAGCGAGGCAAGATGAGCGCCACACCCAGCCTGTTCCCCCATCTCGTGAGCGACGGAACGAACATAGCCTCCGGCGGACACATGCATCGCGAAGCTTGCAGTATCACCACGTAACGTCGTGAGCTCGAAAGAATGCACCGTGATCCGCGCAGGCTTTACCGGTACTTCTTTCCCCGCTCGTGCCAGCTTGTGCGCCGGAACACCGTTGATCTTCTTCGCAGAGTACACCGGCGGCACCTGATCGAGCTCGCCCTGAAAACGCGCAGACATGCGTTGCAGATCTCCCAGCGAACACGTGAGCGCCTTCGGCCCTGTCGTAGGCGTGCCCTCGGCATCGAACGTGTCTGTCGCGAAGCCAAACCGAATCTCCCCGGTATAGAACTTTTCCGCCTGCCCGAAGAACTGCGCGAGCCTCGTGTACCTCCCCAGCAGCAGCGGGAGAACGCCTGTCGCCATAGGGTCGAGCGTGCCAAGATGTCCGACGGATCGTTCACCCGTCGCGCGCCTGACAACCGCGACAACATCATGCGATGTAAGCCCGGCTGGTTTATCGAGAATCAGCAGCCCATTCATCCGCGGCGCGCATGATCGATCAGGGAAAGAAACTCGGTACGCGTCTGCGCCTGCGACTTGAATACACCAAGCATCGCAGACGTCACCGTGTGCGAGCTCTGCTTCTCAACGCCGCGCATCATCATGCAAAGGTGCTGTGCCTCAAGCACCACACCCACACCCTGCGGATGAATCGCGTCTTCGATGGCATCGGCAATCTGCCGCGTGAGGCGCTCCTGCACCTGCAATCGTCTCGCAAACACATCCACGATCCGTGCAACCTTGCTCAAGCCGACAACCTTTCCCTGCGGCAGGTACGCCACGTGCGCCTTGCCGAAGAACGGCAGCAGATGATGCTCGCACTGGGAATAGAACTCGATGTCCCTGACAATGACCATCTCATCGTAATCGACATCAAACAGCGCGTCGTGAAGGACCTCTCCGACCGTCTGCGTGTAGCCCTGGGTAAGGAACGCCATGGATTTCTCCATACGCTGCGGTGTTCTTAGCAGGCCGTCGCGGGCGGGGTCCTCGCCGATGCGGCGCAGCAGCTCAGCATATATTTGCCGCGTACTCGCCTGCGCCAATTCGATGTGCGCGGCAGCCTCTGCAACCTGCGCCGGAGTCTCGCCCGGTCGCTCTGGTGTGGGCTTCTCAACAGGAGGCTTTGTTGTCATACGTTCTTCTTTCCAATTTCTATGCAGCGTGCAGTGTTGGTGGGGCTTCACCAAAGTATTCAAAAGCGTTATTGTTTGTCTCTTCCACGCGAACGCACTTCAGCGTCGCATGCGGGTATTCCAAAAAAATGCGCCACACCTCAAGGCAAAGATTCTCGGTGCTTGGCACTGCATCACGAAAGCATGCAAGCGTATTCAGGTTCCTATGATCGAAGGCGTGTATCAGCCGCGTCTCTGCAAAGTCATCCAGGTCCGCCAGGTTTGTCACCATGCCCGTACTCGCATCGACTCGTCCTGCAAACGTAACCTGCACGATGTAGTTGTGGCCGTGCCCAAACGGGTTGTTACATTTTCCAAACACCTCACGATTGCGCTCGGGACTCAGCGCATCGACATGCAGACGATGCGAAGCCGCAAAATGGTATTTCCGTGAGAGATATGCCAGCGGTCCGCTCATGCGCCTTCACCGAAGAAGTCCGCAAATAGGTCAGGCATCTCATACACACGCACGCGGTACAGCTCCGCGTTCGGAATCTTGCCCGCGAGCCGTCTCCAAATAGAGATCGCGACGTTTTCTGTGGTCGGCTGCATCTGCTGGAACTCAGGAACCTCATGGTTCAAGTGGCGATGGTCATAGACGCTCACGACCTCTCGCTCCATGATTTCCTTCATCTCCTTCAGGTCCACGACGAAACCCGACGTCGGGTCGATGCTTCCCTTCACCGTCACTTCCAGCGTGTAATTGTGGCCATGGCCCTGCCGGTTCGAGCACTTGCCGAAGACACGCTCGTTTTCCGCGTCGCTCCATGCATCGTTCCAGTAGAAGTGTGCGGAGGAAAAGTCAGCTTTGCGAGTAAGAAGGATCATAAAGTCGTCGGGGATTGGATGCGCAGGACACTGCGCGGGTGCAGACATCAGCGGCTAGTGCGTATCTCGCGGCCCTTCCAGGTAACGCGGCGAAATACTCTGTGACTCATCCAGCTCATGATGAGCAGGTAGAGAAACAGCGGCAAACCAAAGACAGAAAGTGCGCAATTTACGAAACTGAAATTCGAGCGCGCCACACGTCTGTAGAAGCGCAGCAGCGTTCGCGCCCACAGCAGCCAGATCGCACCCTTCTGCCACCAGATCAGATATGGAAAAAGCAGCAGCACAAGCGGCAGCAGGCACAATCCAAGATCCAGCAGCCGCCAGAATGCGAGAGACACAGCGTGCGGAAACAGTAGCGCTAGGTTCTTCGTCCAGCCTTCTACCATGTCTCTGAAGCCCCGGTACATGCGTGTGCTGAGCGCGTCAGGAGCATAGCGAAAGCGAATGCCCTTTTTGGATCGTTTGACGTTGTAGGCGATCTCAACGTCCTCCAGTACAGACTTGGCAACGGCTTTGTGCCCGCCGACAGCGAAGTATGTCCTTCGCTCGATCATCAGGAACTGCCCATTCGCGGCGGCCAGCCGCCGGTTTGGGTCATTGACCTGCGAAGTCGGATAAACACTCGCCAGCTCCGAAAACACCAGAGGCATGAGCACGCGCTGCGCAAGCCCATTCACAATCTGTCGTGGCGAATAGGAAAGCAGCGCTGCCTCGTGTTTCTTCGCTTCGTGCAAAGCATGGCGCAAATCGTTCGACTCGTGGAGAGTATCGGCGTCGGTAAACAGCAACCATCGCCCCTGCGCCCTTTGCGCTCCAGCCCAGCAGGCATTGTTCTTGCCTGTAAACGTTCTCTGAGCTGGGATCGCCTCAAGCGCAGGCGGCTGCATCACGACGACGCCAGGCCTGCTTGCGGCAGCACGCGCTATTACGGCTGTGCGGTCGGTGGAATCATCATCGACAAGGATCAGTTCCCAATCGGTGCCGAGCTTGAACAGCTCATCATCCTGCGCCAGCAGTGACTCGAGGCACTGCGGCAGGTTCATTTCCTCATTGCGTGCCGGCAGGATCACGCTCAACTCGAAGGTCGTTCCGCTGTCATCTTCTTCGGGGATTGCTTGCGTGACGACACTCGTGCGGTCATCCTCGGCGAGCAAGCCAAGAACGGGAGTGTAGGGGCGAAGCTTGGGGTCTTGCGGCACAGCTTCGTATTATAAGAACCGATGCCGCCTCGCCCTAGTTTGCACACCGCCCTTGCTTCCGCAATTGCCGCGTCACTGCTTATGGGGAGCACACTCGGATGTGATCGCGGCGATCATCCGAGCCAGATTGGACAGCCTGCTCCGCTCTTCGCTGTCAGCGACGGGCAGAACTCCGTCGACCTTAGTAAACTGCGCGGCCATGTTGTCGTTTTAAATTTCTGGGCGAGCTGGTGTCCACCCTGCCTGGAAGAGCTCCCCAGCATGAACGCCATGCAGCGCGATCTACCGCAAATCAATGTGGTCGGCGTCTCCATGGATGAAGACAAGGACGCCTACGCCGGCTTCCTGAAGCGGCACCCGTCAGCCTTCCTCACGGTAGACGACACGGCCATGCGCGCCAACGCGCTTTACGGCACATTCCGCCCGCCCGAGACATTTATCATCGACAAGAGCGGCACTATCCGCCGGAAGTTCATCGGCCCGCAGGATTGGACAAGCCCCGAGATCACTGACTTCCTCAAAAAGCTCTCCGCCTGAATCATTTAGGTTCACCTTGCTAGAATCGAGCGTATGACGCAGTTGGATGTGATGTATCGATACGCCGCACCACCCTCCGAAGCCGCGACGATGGCACTCGGACGCATTCGCGAGGTGTACGGCATACGGTCGCTCACGTTCAACGAGGCAGACAAGACTGTTCGTCTGGAATACGACGCGACGCGGCTTACCGAACCCATCGTGCACAATCTGCTGCGCCGCTCCGGGCTCGAGATTGTCGAACGCGTCTCCTTAGTCCCGCCCCAGCCCACACCCGAACCCCAAAAGCTGTCATCCTGAGCGGAGCAGCGGCAAAGCCGTCCCGAAGTCGAAGAACCCGTGTATTTGCGAACGCGAGTGCTGTAGGCACGAGCCCGTAATGCTTGTCGAACTATCGCATTTGAACGCCGCGTCATGCTAACGAAACTTGCGGGATGTTAACGAATCCGATAATCTTGCCTAGTTGCTTCCCTGCAATGTGCGCCCGTAGCTCAGCTGGATAGAGCGTTTGGCTACGAACCAAAAGGTCGGAGGTTCGACTCCTTCCGGGCGCACCATCACCTCTTTCCCTACTGCCTCTAGCAACTTAGCGAAACCGCGCCTGCACACTCGCGTGATTCACCGTATGATGAATTCAGACCGAACCGGTCTGAGTTGGCACAGTGATCGCATTGAACGAGGCACGAGTAGGGCAGACCGGCGTTGTCGAGCGCATAAACCTCGCTGAAGACGTGAGCCACCATCTTGCGCACCTTGGCTTCCTGCCGGGTGCCGACGTGGAAGTGCTTCGCCGCGCCCCGGCCGGTGATCCTACGGTTTATCGCATCGACGGAGTCGAGGTTGCGTTGCGTAACGAAACCTCACGCTTCATCGAGATCGCTCTGAGCCCGGGCCAGGACGGCCACCCGCGATGAGTTCCTGTCACGTCTCCCCGGTGCTGGAGCCACCCGTCGAGCAAAAGCCCGGCGCCAAACGCGCTCTGAAGACAGTCGCCCTCATCGGGCCGCCAAACTGCGGTAAAACCACGCTCTTCAATCGCCTCAGCGGCCTCCGCCAGAAAGTCGCCAATTACCCCGGCGTCACGGTCGAGCACCACTCCGGCCGCATGAAGGGCATCGGCCGCGGCGATCTCACGCTCATCGACCTTCCCGGCATCTATAGCCTCGCAACCTACTCCGAAGACGCGCGTGTCGCGGTCGACGTTCTTACCGGCCGCATGCCCGGAGTCCCTGCGCCGGACGTCGTCCTGCTCGTGCTCGACTCCATGCACATGAACCGGCAGCTGATGCTGGCGCATACCGTATTCACTCTTGGCCTGCCCACCATGGTCCTGCTGAACATGGCAGATCAGCTCGAGCTGCGCGAAGGCCGCATCGACCCGCTTTCGCTGTCGCAGGAACTCGGGCATCCGGTAGCTCTGATCAGCGCCAAGAACGGCACTGGCATGGAGCTGATCTCCAGCTTCCTCCACCAGTTCGGCCACGAGGAAATCGAAGGCGCGCAGCCATTGCGTCTCCCCGTTCTGCAGAGCGCCGCAGCCTCACGCAAATGGGCTCGTCAGGTCAGTGCAAGAACCAACTACCGCGCCCCGGAGGCTTCCGTCTGGTCGCGCCGCCTGGATACCGTCCTGCTTCATCGGCTATGGGGCCCACTCATCTTTCTTGCAGTGGTTATCGCGGTCTTTCAGGTGGTCTTCAGCATCGGTCAGCCGCTCAGCGACGGCATGGGCAAGCTGCTCACCGACCTCGGCGCAAAAGCAGCTCTGCTCCTGCCGGACAACTGGCTTCGCGCCCTGCTGCGAGACGGCCTCTGGAACGGCGTGCAGTCCGTTCTGGTCTTTCTCCCGCAGATCCTTCTGCTCTTCCTCTTTATCGGTGTGCTGGAAGACTCCGGCTATCTCGCGCGTGCAGCCCTCATCGCCGACCGCGCGATGCGCGCCATCGGCCTTAACGGCAAAGCATTTATTCCATTGCTGTCGGCATACGCCTGCGCCGTGCCGGCCATCATGGCGACCCGCACCATCGAAAACAAGCGCGAGCGGCTGGCAACAATTCTTGTCGCTCCATTCATGACCTGCTCCGCCCGCCTGCCCATCTATACGTTGATCATCGCGGCATTCATTCCGGATAGACACCTCGTTGGCAGCCTTATCGGCCTTCGAGCTTCCGTGATGCTCGGCCTCTACGCACTCGGCTTCCTCGCCGCACTTGTCACCGCCAAAATGTTGAACTCCTCCGTGCTCAAAGCCCAGCCGGTGCCCTTCGTTCTTGAACTCCCGCAGTATCGCTGGCCTACGGTTCGTTCGCTGTCGCTGCGCCTGTATGACCGCGGCGGGCTCTTCCTCAAGAAGGCCGGCACCATCATCCTTGCCTGCACCTTCGTCGTCTGGGTGCTCAGCGTTCTGCCGGTGCACGGCGGCCACTTTTCCGAGCTGACGAGTAGCATCATCGGACATCTCGGGCACATCATGGAGCCGGTCATTCACCCGCTCGGCTTCAATTGGAAGATCGGCGTCGGCCTGCTCAGTTCCATCGTCGCGCGCGAGGTCATCGTCGGAACGCTCGGCACACTTTACGGCGTCGATCCTGAGACCCACTCCGTCGGCCTGCAAGCCGCTCTGCGCCATGACATGACGCTGGCGGGTGCCATTGCCTTAGTTGTCTTCTTTGCTTTCGCGATGCAGTGCACATCCACACTGGCAGTCGTGCGCCGCGAA
Source organism: Verrucomicrobia bacterium Tous-C9LFEB (assembly GCA_903970445.1). Taxonomy (GTDB): domain Bacteria; phylum Acidobacteriota; class Terriglobia; order Terriglobales; family Acidobacteriaceae; genus Granulicella. The sequence goes on from CAJCIP010000048.1 coordinate 30,421, forward strand.
ACAAATAGCTGGAAACTCCCCGCGCTCCAGTTTCTTTACATGACGGGCGTAGCCTACGTCGCCGCCCTGCTCACCTTCCAGGTGTTGAGCAGAATGCTGTAAACGTGGCACCGCATCCGTTCGCCAGACCCTGCTCTGTGTAAGCCGCGATCTTCGGCAGCGTTCCATCCTGAGGAACTCACGCCTTCAAAGTGCTGAAGGCGCGACATATGCTAGCCCAAGCTGCGGCTTGGGGACACCGCGCACCAAAAACACGCGAGCGCCAAAGGCGCGATCTATACCAGCATAGGGCGAAGCCCTATGTAAGCTCCACCTTTGAAGACCAGAGCGCTGAAGGCGCGACAAATCGCCGCTGCTCAGGCCGCAGGCCTGGATCCATGGCCCACCAAGAACACCTAAGCGCCAACGGCGCCGCACATAACAGCCCAGGCCGGAGGCCTGGGTCCACGGCCTACATACACCAGGCTTGGGCAACGCCCAGGTAGCCAACAACCGGACATCTACAAGCGCCAACGGCGCGGCACATAACAGCCCAGGCCGAAGGCCTGGGTCCACGGCCCATCAAGACCCTGAGCGCTGAAGGCGCGACACATCGCCTAGTGCTCGCCCCAACTCAGCTTCGACCGCAACACATTGAACAGCCCGTTCGGCCGAAGCCGCAGGAGGTGCACACTCCGCTCCGAACGCTTGCACAAAATCCGATCGCCCAACAACAACTCCACCGCTTCCTGACCATCGACCGTGAGATAGGTCTCGTGCGGCACAACATCCACTTCAACCGATATCTCCGATCCGCCCGGAAACACGATCGGCCGAATCGTGAGCAGGTGCGGACAAATCGCCGTCAGCACCATCGCGTCCACGCTGGGCATCAGGATCGGGCCATCCGCCGCCAGCGTATACGCCGTAGACCCCGTCGGCGTGGAGACGATCACGCCGTCCGCGCGGAACCGCGCCACGAACTGCCCGTCCAATTCCACCGCGAACTCGCCCATGCGCGCGATGGCGCCCTTGGAGAGCACCACATCATTCAGCGCGTCCCACTCATTGACCAGCTTGCCTTCGCGGCGCAGCTCGGCGTGCAGCAGGCTGCGGGTGTCGATGATGGCAGTGCCGGCGATCCATGCCTCCAGCGCCGTGTAGAGCTCGGAGAGCGGCACCTCGGTCAGAAATCCCAGAGACCCCAGGTTCACGCCGAGGATGGGCGTCTCCGTCTGCGCGAACGCGCGCGCCGCTGAGAG